>JAMCPM010000011.1:0-300000 GCA_023382335.1 Actinomycetota bacterium | reverse complement strand
CCTGTCGCGCCAGCAGTTAATAGCCTGGTCTGCCGTCGGCCTGGTCATCCTCCTCATTGGAGCCAATTACCTGCGCGGTCAATTGTCTGCGCCGGCAGCCGGCGGTGAAGCAGCCGCGGTAACCATCGGCCTCAAGGAAGACAGAACCACTGCCGCTCTCAAGATCCACGTCGTCGGCGCCGTGGCCAGTCCCGGCCTCTATGAGGTCGCCGCCGGCTCCCGCGTGGCCGATGCCCTCGCTAAAGCGGGCGGGCCGGCTCCTACGGCGGATCTGAACCAGATCAATCTCGCCGCGAAGCTTGCTGACGGACAGCAGTTGATCGTTCCGGAAAAAGGCGCCGGGGGAAACGGGGCGGCTGGCGGTGCGGGCGCTGCGGGTCCAGGCGCCGCCGGTGCGGGACCTTCCGGCGCGCAGCAACCCATCAACCTGAACTCGGCTACTATCGATCAGCTCAACTCTCTCGACGGCATCGGACCCAAGACGGCGCAGAAGATCATCGATTACCGGGAAGCGCATGGCGGTTTTAAAAGCGTCGAAGAACTGCTGGAGGTGCCGGGCATCGGCCCGTCCAAGTTCGATCAGATCAAGAATCAGGTGGTCATCTGAAATGCCGGGGGTGGACGGAAAACGCCTGCGGCGCCATCACTGGCGCCGCCGGTTGGTAGAAGGAGCCGAGACCGCCTCCTTGTGCTTTCTGAAAAAGTTGGAGCATCGCGAGAACTCCGTCCGTACAAGAAAGCTGCCCTAAGTTTTGAGGTGAACCCCCTGTATAAAGCAAAAGGCGGTCTCGGCAAAACTTTATGTCGCCAAGCAACCGGATTTTCTTTAATTCGGAACTGAGAGTGATCGTGACGGCCTGGCGAGAAGGGCAGCCGAACGGATGAGGCGTGAAAGGCAGGGGGTGGGGGGTGGGGGGAAGATTCCTGACGACTACCCGGCGACGCCGCCTCGCGGCAGCGCCGCCGGTTGGTAGAAGGTGTCGATCCACAGAGCTGCGGTCCTGGTCTTCCCCCCCAGCAAGGAGCAGCATGAACCCCTTACAGGAAAGCCCATTTGCAGCTAGTTCTGCTATGTTCCGGACGGGTGGGCCAGAACACGATCGACACATAGTCTATTTTTACCACAAATGGTGCCTTTTTTTCCACCGTGAATTCGCGCTGGGGAGCGAACTAACAGGATCTTGATGGTGTGAATGTGGGGTTAAATACAGCCCAGCCGGCTCTCAATCCGTTATTTCAGATCGAATTTAAGCCATTTTTACCGGTATTTTCGTATATTTCCGGAATCTGTCTGAGCCTTTATGTACACTCGCTTCTATTGGCAATTTTCATGGCGATGGCGGCCAGCCTGGCCGGAATTGCGGGTCTTGCTGCCTCAGGGATCGAGCCGGGAAGGCTGCGGGCGTTGATGCTTTTCCTTGCCGCCTGTTTCTTTCTCGGGATATTCATCGGCACGGTGAGGCTGGAGATGCTTGGCCGCAGCGCTCTGGCGGAGCACTCCGGTCAGTGGATCACCGCGGATATCACCATCACGCAGCCGGCGCAGATTAAGAATAAACGTGTGTCATTCAACGGTCATGCCACCGGCGCCCGCCTTTTTCGGGAAGGGCTGGAAGTCGATGAAGACGTAAGCGTTCAGTTGACCTGTAGTAATAATTGTGTTTTTGCAACCACGGAGCGGCTCGATGAAGGAACGATCGTGCGCGTCGCCGGCAAGATCGGGATCCCGGAGTCAACTCCCGGCGCTGACTTCGATTACGGCGAATATCTGCAAAGGCGAGGGGTGAACGCCGAGATCTCGGGTTCGTTCGAGCGCATGGAGGTTTCACCGGAAAGGCGGGGCGGCGCCTCCGGAGCGGTAGACGCCGTGCGGCGGCACGCGCGGGATACGCTGAGCCTGGGCGACTGGGGTCCCGCCAGCGAACTGCTTCAGGGGATGGTGCTCGGAGACGACGAACAGATTCCCGACGGCGTCATCTCGGACTTCCGCGGTTCCGGCCTTCTGCATCTCCTGGCGGTCTCCGGGCAGAACGTAGTGCTGCTGGGTTTCGTGGTCATGCTGCTCTGCCGGGCTTTCCGGGCGCCCCGCCTGGCTGCCACAGGTCTGGCCATGGCGGTTATCTGCCTGTATGTGCCGCTTACCGGGGCGGGGCCGTCGATCGTACGCGCCGGCATCGTCGGCGTACTGGGCCTGGCCGCCTATCTCTTTTCACGGCAGACCAACGCCTATCATTTCCTGGCGCTGGCGGCGGCTATGATCCTGTCGATTAATCCCTGGAGTCTGCTCGACCCCGGTTTCCAGCTCTCATTTGGAGCCGTTATCGCCATCTTCTCGGTGGCGCCGGTTCTCCGCCGGCCGCTGGCGGCGCTGCCGGCGGCGCTTCGCGAGGGGGTCGGCATAACCACGGCCGCCAGTATCGTCACCGCACCGGTCATGATGTACCATTTCCAGCAGGTTTCGATCGTGACCGTACCGGCAAATGTCGCTGCCGAAGTCGTTGCCGGGCCGGTGATGTTCCTGGGTACCCTCTCCATCCTGCTGGCGCCGCTGTCATCGCTTGCAGCCTGGACGCTCAATGCCCTCGCCACTATCTGCACCGGCTACCTGATCGTGGTGGCGCACTTCTTTGCCTCGATGCCAGGGGCGGTCTACAGCAGCGGCCGGCCGCGCTTGCTGGCAATCATCATTTTCTACGTTATGCTTGCGGGAATGGTAAAGCTCGCCAAAATGACGGGTAGCGGGGTTCTCGAGGGAGTCGACGGATATCTATCGCGGTTGGGCCGCCGCCGCGGCTTCGCCGCGGCGGCGGCCCTGCTGCTTGTTGCCCTCATCGGGCTCGCCTGCTTCGGAACGGGCACTGCCGGTCTTCCCCCTGCGGCTTATACGGTTTCCTTCCTCGATGTCGGGCAGGGGGATTCGACTCTCATCCAGGTTCCCGGAGGAGCTACCGTGCTCATCGACGGGGGACCGGGTTCGGATGTGGTTGACAAACTGGTGGAAAGTGGTGTAACCCGCATCGACGCGGTGGTGCTGACTCATCCGCACGCAGACCATCTGGGAGGCATCGACGCCGTGCTGAATAAATTTCCGGTAGCGTCAGTCTATGACGCCGGTTTTCCTTCCCCCAGCCCGATGTACCGCGATTTTCTCAAGCTGGTGGAGAGCAAGGGCATCCGTTACTCTCCCATACGGCGAGGGCAGAGCCTCGATTATGGCGAGCTGACACTCGAATGCTTAAGCCCGGGCGACCGCGAGGATCCGGAAGACCTGAATGCGAACTCGGTCGTGCTCGTGGCCCGTTACCGCGGTCTTGATATACTTTGTCCGGGTGATGCTGAAGGCAAGACGCTCGCTTCCCTGGATCTGCCCCAGGTGGAGGTTTTCAAGATCGGCCATCACGGCAGCAAGGATATGTCGCTGAGTCAGGTGCTTGAAAAAATAAGGCCTGATACGACTGTGATCTCCGTAGGCGCCGGGAATTCCTATGGACATCCCGCCGCTGAGACGCTTGCCAAACTGGAAAAGGCCGGCACCAGGATCTTGAGGACCGACCAGTCGGGGACGGTGAAGGTTTCAATGAGCGATGCCGGCCTCGAGGTCAGGACCCAGAGATGATGGCAGCCTGACGATGAATAGGTGCACCCGGCAATGAACAAACGCCACTCAGCGATAAAGAAGGCCGGTCAGCAGTGAAGAAAGCAACAAAAAAAGATGCGCTCGCACCGGTATACCTGATCACCGGCAGCGACGAGACCAAGGTCGAAAAGGCAATGCACCGCCTTCGCGACCGCGTCATCCGTGATGCCGGCACCGACCTCAATGTCGACATCTTCGATGCGGCCGTGGAATCGGCGGCGCCGGTGGTTCAGGCTGCATGCACGCTTCCCTTCGGGGAAGGCGTGCGGCTGGTGATGGTCACTAACGTGGGCTCCTGGCACAAGGCGGACAAGGACCTGATCGTGAACTACCTGGCGCTGCCCTCGGAGACGACCTGTCTGGCGCTGGTGGGCGGCGGCATCAGAAAGAACGAGATCCTGATGAAGTCTGTCGCCGAGGTGGGCCAGGTTCTCAGTTATGAGGCTCCCCGCCCGTCCAGTATGCCGGCGTGGGTCCAGGAGCAGGCCAGGGAGCGGCATCTGAAGATAGGCTCATCCGAGGCCAGGCGTCTGGCAACGATCGCCGGGTCCGACCAGCGCGCGATCCTGGGGGAGCTGGAAAAGATCGCCACCTACCGGGGTCGCGGCGAAGTGAAGATGGAAGACATCGAAGAACTTTGCTGGGTCTCTCCCGAGGTGCGCATCTGGGACCTGACCGACGCGCTGGGCGCTCGCGACAGGCAGCAGGTCTTCCGCCATCTCGAGGAGCTTCTCGCCGATCGCGCGGCGCCGACTTCAGTGTTTTTTTCCATCTCGAAACATATGAAGAATCTTTGCGTGGTCGTAACGGCGAAGGAGAGGGGAGAGGATCCCATGGGCGCGGCGGCGGCGCTGGGGCTCAAGCCTTTTCCCGCCCGCAAGGTCGCCGACCAGAGCCGCAACTTCACGGCCGGGGCGCTTCAGGAGTCGGTGAAGATCCTCTCCGAACTGGATGCGGACATGAAGGGGCGCGGCAATCTGCGGCCCGACCTCGCACTGGAACTTGCGCTGGCCCGGATCATGGATATCATTTGAAAACCCGTGTCGTGCGAAAATCCATTTCACTATTATTGAATCCTCCCGGCCTCCCATGCATCTAAAAATTCAAATGGCGCCCGAAATGACGAGCGCCGCGGGGATCCCCTTAGAACCGCGACACAAATTCCAGGACAGGTGAATTCAATGGGAGGAAGCATATGGATAATTCTTATTGCCGTGATCGGAGCGGTGATACTCATGAGGTTTGGTAGCCGCATAATTTCGGGACAGTCTGCAGGCGCCGGCATCAACGAGATCGACGCCAGGGAAGCTGCCCGCATGATCAGCGAGCAGAACGCCCTCGTCGTGGACGTTCGCACCGAGACCGAATACGCGACCGGCCGCATTCCCGATTCCATGCACGTCTCGCTCAGGCAGCTTCCGGACAGGATCAAGCGTCTGGAGAGATACAAGGACCGGCCGATCGTGGTCAACTGCCGCACCGGCAGGCGCTCGGCAAACGCGTGCGCCTATCTGGCCCAGAATGGTTTTGAGGAAGTCTATAACCTCAAGGGTGGCATCCGCGCCTGGGTCCGTGCCAATCAGTCGATTGTGAACTAGGCTTTTTAACGGTAGGGAGCCGGAGCCACGCCTGTAGGAAGCGCCCGGCGCCCGAAATCAAGAACAACCCCCGCGAGTCATGCCGCGGGGGTTTTTTTATGCGCCGTCGCTTTTGGAGATTGCGACCATGGCGTTTAGGCGGATCTCGCGGTCGGGATGCTCGGCCAGACGCTGCAGGTCCGGGATGGCCGGCTCGATCAGGTCGGGCTGGGTCATGCCGATGATGCCCAGCGCCATGACCGCGTTCTTGACCGCGACCGGGTTGGAGCTGTGCAGGTAGCCGACCAGACGCGGTATCTGTTCCTTCACCATCTCGGGATAGTTGTATCCCAGCGCGCCGAAGGCAGAGATGATGCCGCCGCAACTGGCTTCCTTGGCGTGCTCGAGGACCTGAACCAGCTGGGGGAAGGAATCTTCGATGATCTCGGGAGAGTTGATGCCGATCTTGCCCAGCGCCTGGGCGCCGGTCTCGCGCTCGTCCTCGTCGCCGGAGTCGAGCATTTTCTTGAGCCCTTCGATCTCATCCTGGACAAGTTCCGGGAACTTGAAGCCTATATTGCCCATCGCCGCCGCGGCGTCCTGCCGCAGAAAACTGTCCTCGTCGTGGAAGAGCTCTTTGAGCATCGGCATGACCTCGGCCGACTTCTCGTATGAATTGA
This sequence comes from Actinomycetota bacterium, assembly GCA_023382335.1. Taxonomy (GTDB): domain Bacteria; phylum Actinomycetota; class Thermoleophilia; order BMS3ABIN01; family BMS3ABIN01; genus JACRMB01. The sequence goes on along the minus strand of JAMCPM010000011.1, from coordinate 294,106 downwards.
AGACAAGATTGCCCAGTGCGCAGGCGACGTCGGATTTAAGCGATGAGTTCTTGTCGAGGACTTTCATGATGGCTTCGACGTGGGGATAAACGAGCTCGGGGTGATCGAATCCGAATCGCCCCAGCACCGTGAGGATGCCTACCTGGGTGCCGCTTTCGGTAGTGTCGAGGTGGGCGACCAGGTCGTCTACTAGCTCCGGGTGTTCGTAGAGTCTTTCGGAGATGACGCCGAATCGCCGGTCTTTGAGCAGATTTTCGAGTTCAGAAGCCACGGGGAACAGTTCTATCACATTTCCGCGTCGCCGTACACGGGCCGGGTAAGTAACGCAGAAACCTGAGAGACTTACCGGAGCACTGACGAAGGGGAGCTACTTTTTCTCTGGCTCTTCCTCAGCGGGCGCGTCAGCAGCTTCCTCAGCGGGCGCTTCGGCAGCTTCCTCAGCGGGCGCGTCAGCAGCTTCCTCAGCGGGCGTTTCAGCAGCTTCCTCTTCCTTCTTGGGGGCAGCCTTGGCGGCCTTGGCCTCGGCTTCAGCCCTGGCCTTCTGCTTGGCGGCTACCGCGGCTTTCTTGTCCAGCTTGGCCTTGCCTCTGCCGGTGCGCTTGTCGGCTTTGCTCTCGCCCTTGGCTTCCTTGGTGGCGGTGCCCTTGGGCTTGCCGGTTCCTTCGGGAAGCTCAACGAGATTAGCCACGCGCGATTTCTTGTGCGCGGCATTGTTGGCGTGGATGACGCCGCGGCTGGCGGCTTTGTCGATCAGGGAGATGAGCTCGATGCCGAGCTGGGACGCCCGTTCCTTGTCCTCCTGCGCCGCTACCGTGAGCGACTTGAACATGGTCTTGATGCGGGACTTGTATTTGAGGTTCTCGGAACGCTCGCGCTCGGCGATTCGTACTCGTTTACGTTGCTGCTTTGTATTGGCCAATCAGATCTCCCTAAGGTTAAGAAAGCAGTGAACTCATATTTGAGCGTGCAAGGACACGCAAGGGCGAATAATACCACAAAAAACCGGGGGAAGGAAACCTGGCGCGCCCAAGGCTGCCAACTTCCACCTGCGCCGCGAAAGGGTTTGAGGGCCGTTGCCAGCCGGGCAGGATATGAGCGTCCGGCGGAGAACTCGTCACTTTATGAAGCCTGAACCCTACGAACCGTTTTCCAAAATCTGGGACCGGCTTGCCAAATTGCTCAAGCTCGATCAGGCAGGCCCTCCCCCTGAAGGGAACGTGCGGCCTATAAGGACGCCGAAAAAGAAGAATCCCCGCCGCCGCTGGTTCTGGGCGATTCTGGGCGTAGTCATTATCTTCCTGCTGGTGCTGTTTGGCCGCGGCGTCTATCTGTACACGGAGTGGCTCTGGTTCGGCGAAGTCGGTTACAGGGGCGTCTTCTGGAAGACGCTGCTGACTCAGGTCGGCCTCTTTTTCGGCGCCGGCGCTGTCTTCTTCCTCGTCGTTTATGGAAATATCATGCTGGCTCGCCGGTTCGCGCCTCGTTACAAGGTCGGTCCGAATTCCGAGCTTACCGAGCGGGGGGAGATACCCGATCAGCTCGTGCGCGTGCTCATCCCGGCTTTCCTGCTGCTGCCTACGCTCATCGCCGCCGGCGTCGGCGCCGCCGCCTGGGAAGGATTCCTGAAATTCTTCAACGGCGCCAGCTTCGGCACCGCCGATCCGGTCTTCGGTCGCGACATCGGCTTCTATCTGTTCTCGCTGCCGTTCCTGAGGACCCTGCAGTCATTCTTCTGGTGGACGCTGATCTTCACCTTCCTGGTGACCGTCGCCATGCACTTCTTCGATTACGCCATCACCTGGTCTCAAGACAGGATCGCATTCGCGCCGCACGTCAAGGCGCATCTGTCGGTCCTGCTGGGCCTGGCGATGCTGGTGCTGGGCGCGGGATATCTGCTCAAGGGGTATGTGCTCATGTTCTCGCCGCGGGGGGTTGTCTTTGGAGCCAGCTATACCGACGTCCATGCCCAGCTGCCGGTATATAAATTTCTGGCGGTGGTTGCCCTGATTGCCGGGATCCTTTTCTTCATCAATATTTATTTTCGCGGCTGGACCCTGCCGGTGCTGGCCATCGGCATCATCGTGCTGACGGCGATCTTCGCCGGAAAAATCTATCCGTTCATCGTGCAGCAGTACCAGGTGTCGCCGAACGAGCTCGACAAAGAGTCGCAATACATCCAGTACAACATCGATTTCACCCGTATGGCCTTCAATCTCGAGCCGATCCAGGACCAGGCCTTCGCGGCGGTTGACAACCTTACACCCGCTGACATCCAGGCCAACACCCCCACGACCAACAACATCCGTCTCTGGGAGCCGAGAACGCTGGGACAGACCTACAACCAGATCCAGGTGATCCGGCCCTACTACGGCTTCCAGGATATCGATGTCGACCGTTACATGATAAACGGGAAGCTGCAGCAGGTGATGCTCTCGGCTCGCGAGATGAAGACGTCTGCTTTGCCGGCGACGGCGCAGACCTGGCAGAACCAGCACCTGGTCTACACGCACGGCTACGGCATTGCCATGAGCACCGTGGCCCAGGCGACCGCCGAGGGCCTGCCTCAGCTGATCATCAAGGACATCCCGCCGGTATCGTCTTTCCCGGAACTGACGGTACAGAACCCCGCCGTTTATTACGGCCAGATGCCAAGTGATTACGTCGTGGTCAAAAGCGGCACGGAGGAATTCGACTATCCCAAGGGTGACGAGAATGTCTACACGACCTATTCCGGCAGCGGCGGCGTCAATATTTCGAGCCTGTTCAGCCGGGCGGCTTTCAGCTGGCGGTTCGCCAGCCTCAAGCTTCTGGTCAGCAGCTCCATCGAGAGCGATTCACGCATCATGATCCACCGCGATATCGGCGACCGCATCCGCAACGTCGCGCCGTTCCTGCAATATGACAGGGACCCGTACTCAGTGCTAGTGGACGGCAGGCTGTTCTGGATCCAGGACGCCTATACGACTTCGTCGGAGTACCCGTATTCCCAGCCTGACACTAATGGCACCAACTACATCCGCAACTCGGTGAAAGTCGTCGTCGACGCTTACAACGGCGACGTGAAATTCTATATGGTCGACCCATCCGACCCGGTGGTGCAGACTTACAGCAATATCTTCCCCGGCCTTTTCACGCCGGGCGATCAGATGCCCGAGGCGCTCAGGCTCCATCTGCGCTATCCGGAGGACCTGTTCAACATCCAGGCGCAGATGTACGCGACCTATCACATGACCGATCCGCGCGTTTTTTACAACAAGGAAGATCTGTGGTCGATATCACAGACGCAGGACGGCGGCAGGTCTGTGCAGATGGATCCCTATTACGTGATCATGAAGCTGCCCGGCGAAGACAAGGAACAGTTCATGCTGCTGCTGCCGTTTAGCCCCAACGGGCGGGACAACATGATCGCCTGGATGGCCGCCAAGTGCGATCCCGGGCAGTACGGCGACCGGCTGGTCTATAAATTCCCGAAGGATAAACTCATATACGGGCCCACCCAGATCCAGGCCCGCTTCAACCAGGACCCGACGATCTCCGGGCAGATCACGCTGTTGAACCAGCAGGGCAGCACGGTGGCCTTTGGCAACCTGCTGGTCATTCCCGTCAACGATTCGATCATCTATGTGGAGCCTCTGTACCTCAAGGCCGCCAACGGGCAGATACCGGAGCTAAAGCGGGTGCTTGTCTCTTACGGAGGCCAGGTGGCGATGGAGGTCGACTTGAGCACGGCGCTGCAGAAAATCTTTGGCGCTCAGATCCTGGGGCTGGCGCAGAACGTGGGACAACCGGGAACGGCCACGACGACCACGCCGGCCGCGCCTGGAACCACCACGGCGCCGGCCGCATCGCAGACTATCAAGCAACTGGCCGACGCGGCCGCGGCTCATTACAACAACGCCGTCAACGCGCAGAAGAATGGCGACTGGACGACCTACGGAAACGAGCTAAAGGCGCTTCAGGATACGTTGAACCAGTTGCAGGCGGCGGCAGCGGCGGGAAGCTGATACAAAAGAGCGGGATTAAGCAGGGGACGGAGAATCAGAAAAGGAAACGCCCCGGGTGATCTTCGGTCTCCAACCTTCGGATCCACGCCCGCCCCGTCGGCCCATCGTACTCGCGGTAATCCGTTTTCCTTGGCTTTCGAAGCGCTCCGTTGGTTCGACTTACGACCTCCCGGGGCTCTATATATTGTTATCGCCAGATAATCCCGGAACACGACCGTGGGAATCCCCCCAGATTTCCTGAGCTTACGAAGATGCCAGATTGAGCACTATGCCCAGCGCGGCCATCAGGGACATCGAGGCCAGCACCAGCATCCTGAATGACCGGTGATCGAGCCTGGATGTCAGCAGCCTGCCAGTGTGCCGCGCAATCTCTCTTTGGCGAGTCCGCGGCCGGTCGGGTAGAGTACCATCGGCGGGCCGCCCATGCTCGTCGCCCCGATCAGGATTCCCGAGATAGCGCCTACCGCCTGTTGCAGGGGGAGCCCGGAGCTGGCTTTCCAGGAACGGCCTGCCAGCATCATCAGGGACATGGCCAGGAACACGAAGTCGATCAACGCTTCGAATCCGGGACCGTCCAGGCTGCGAGGGAAGAAAACGCCGGCGATGGCGCTGATGGTAACGACCGGCATGAAGGCGCCCAGTCAAGATCGGTCATAAAAGCAAACAGGCAGGATCGTTCATGGTTTAAAAAAGCCGCCGGGGGACGGGTGTCCCGGGCAAGCAAGAGCCCCAAGTGGGATTTGCTGACGGTCCAATGAACTCTTGTTTTCCGGTTAAACTGCCGGAAGGAGTTTCAGCCCATCTCATTATCTTGGGACTCACCTGTATTATAGCTCCAATGGCGCATTTGATAAACCTTGCATCGGAGCCTTCTAACGGGCGCACACTGCTACAATGCGCCTTTGGCAAAGGAACAGCCGCATATCCGGAGAAAAAGTCCTGGACCTGCAGGGAGAGGATTTGTCTGATATTCCATTAATCGAGCCCAAGCCAGCATCGGCAGGGCGCCGCCTGGCGACCGCCGCCCTTATCGTCGCCGGAGCCACGGCGGCGTCGCGAGTCTTTGGCTATGTGCGCGAGATCGCCACTGCCGGTTACTTCGGCGCCGGCGCCGACATGAGCGCCTTTGACGTGGCTTTCCTGGTGCCGGCGACGGTGCAGATCATCATTGCCCAGGCGGCGCTGAGCGCGGCGCTGATACCTGTTTTTGCCGGCTTGCTGGAAAAAGGCGAACGCCGCGAGGCCTGGCTGGTGGCCCGCACCGTGTTCACTCTGGTGACGCTGATCATGGGCGGGCTGGTAATCGTCTGCATCATCTTCGCCCCCCAGATCATGCCAATCTTCGCTCCCGGCTATCGCGACGATCCCGTGATGATGGCACAGATCGTCAGGATGACAAGACTGCTGTTTCCGACAGTGGTCTTTCTGGCCCTGACGGGGATCGTCGCCTCGATACTCAATTCGTTCGAGCACTTCACGCTGCCGGCTGTGGCTCCGATATTCTGGAACCTCATCATCCTGATGGCGATCGTCTTCGGGCATGACCGTTTGGGTGTTGACGCCCTCGCCTGGGGAATCCTGCTGGGGACGGTCGTGCAGCTGGCGATGCAGTTGCCGGCCTTGCGGGGCCGGGGCGGCAGGCTTGGCTGGAGCCTGGCCTGGCGAAATCCAAACGTGCGAAGGGTGGGGGCCCTGCTGCTGCCGGTGAGCGTCAGCCTGGGCCTGATAAATCTCAACGGGGTCGTGGACGTGCAGTTCGCCTCTTTCCTCGGTGACGGCGGCGTCGCAGCGATGACTTTCGCATTCCGCCTTTATCAATTGCCGGAGGCGCTGTTTGCGATCGCGGTCGGCACGGTCCTGTTCCCGACGCTATCGCGGCTGGCGGCGCGCCGGGACCGCGACGCCTTCCGCTCGACGATCACCTCTGGTTTGCGCGTAATATTTTTTCTGCTGATCCCGGCCTCGGCGTTCATGCTGGCGCTCTCGGAGCCGATCGTGCGGCTGGCTTATGAACATGGCCGCTTTACCGCCGACAACACGGAGCTTGTTGCGTCGGTCCTGTTCTTCTTTGCCCTGGGCAGCGCTTTCAGCGGTGGCAGCACCCTGCTGACGCGCGGATTCTTTTCTCTGGGAAAGCCCTGGCTGCCGACTATCGCCGCGGTGGGAAACCTGGCGGTCAACGCCTTCCTCAACTGGCTGTTCATCAAGCCCTTCGGGCTGGGCGGGATATCTCTCTCGACCTCGGTGGTCTCAGGCGTGACCTTCTTCGTTCTGCTGGCATTGATCAGGCGCGAGCTCGGCCGCATCGACGGGCGCGCAATCCTCCGCTCAGGCATCAGAGTCGTCATAGCCTCGGCGTTCTCAGCCGCGGCGGCATATCTGAGCTGGCGCGGCCTCGACGCTGCTCTGGGAAGAGGATTGCTGGCGCAGATAATCTCCATGGCAGGCGCGCTGATCGCCGGACTGGTCGTATTTCTGACGCTGGCCCTGTTGACAAAGATGCCCGAGCTGCAGCAGCTCCGCAACATACGCGGGAGCCGCGGATAACCTGCCAGGCAGGGTCTCTGTTAAAATTCTATAGATGACCGATCAGACCTTAATCCGCAATTTTTCAATCATCGCCCATATCGACCATGGCAAGTCGACGCTGGCCGACCGCATACTGGAGATCACCAACACCGTCAGCGGGCGGCAGATCACAGAGCAGATGCTGGACACCATGGATCTGGAACGCGAGCGCGGCATCACCATCAAGGCGCAGGCGGCGCGGGTGCTCTACAAGGCCGGCGACGGGCGTGAGTACATGCTTCACCTGATCGACACTCCCGGGCATGTGGATTTCACCTACGAGGTTTCTCGCAGCCTGGCGGCCTGCGAGGGTGCGCTGCTGGTCGTTGACGCGGCTCAGGGCATTCAGGCACAGACTCTGGCTAACACATATCTTGCTCTTGACAACAACCTTGAGATAGTGCCGGTGCTCAACAAGATCGATCTGCCGGCCGCGGATCCCGAGCGCGTGGCTAATGAAGTCTCGGAACTCTTTGGTCTCGATCCCGATACCGTGCTCAGGGTCTCGGCCAAGACCGGCGCCGGAATTGCCGAAGTGCTAGAGGCGATCGTCTTGCACATTCCACCGCCCGCGGGAGACCCGGAAGCGCCGCCCCGGGCCATAATCTTCGATTCAGTATACGACCAGTACCGCGGCGTCATCGCCTATGTGCGCGTCGTCGACGGAGCCTTCCATAAGGGCGACGATATCATCGCCATGGCGCTGGGAACCAAGGCCGAGGTCGAGGAAGTGGGATTCTTTTCTCCCAACATGATGCCCGCCGGCACACTTGCGGCCGGCGAGGTCGGCTACATCATCACCGGGATCAAGACTGTGCGCGACCTGCGGGTGGGCGACACGATCACTCTGCAGGACCGTCCCGCCGCTGAGGCGCTGCCCGGGTACAGGGAAGCGAAGCCCATGGTTTTCTGCGGCCTCTTCCCGATCGAAGGCGATGATTATCCGGTGCTGCGCGACGCCCTGGACAAGCTCAACCTCAACGACGCTGCGCTCAGCTACGAGCCGGAGACTTCGCAAGCCCTCGGATTCGGATTCCGATGCGGTTTCCTCGGGCTGTTGCATATGGATATCGTACGCGAGCGCCTGGAACGCGAATACGATCTCGACCTGCTGGCGACTACGCCAAATGTAGAGTATGAAGTAAAATTAACCGGCGGCAGTGAGATGATCGTGCATAGCCCAGCCGACATGCCCGACCCGGGGGTGATCGATGTCATCCGCGAGCCTTATGTGCGCAGCTCGATCCTGGTGCCGGGTGATTTCGTGGGCGGCGTCATGGAGATCTGTCAGGAGCGCCGCGGCGAGTTCGAAGACATGCAGTATCTTTCCTCGAACCGGGTGCAGATCCATTACCAGTTGCCGCTGGCGGAGATAGTGCTCGATTTCTTTGACCAGCTGAAATCAAGGACAAAAGGTTATGCTTCCCTCGATTACGAGATGTCAGGTTACCGCGAGAGTTCTCTGGTGAAGCTGGATATCCTGATCGCGAGCGAACCGGTCGATGCCCTGTCACTGATAGTCCATCGTGACAATGCGTACAAGCAGGGCAAGGGACTGGTGGAGAGGCTCAAGCTCGAGATTCCGCGGCAGTTATTCGAAGTCGCGATCCAGGCCGCAATCGGACGGAAGATCATCGCCCGCGAGACTATCCCCGCCAAGCGCAAGGATGTCATCGCCAAGTGTTACGGTGGCGACATCAGCCGCAAGCGCAAGTTGATAGAGAAGCAGAAAGCTGGCAAGAAGCGCATGAAGCAGGTGGGCAACGTCGAGATCCCCCAGAAGGCGTTCCTGGCCGTGCTGAATATTGATAAGAAATAAAGCAGTGATATTGATGATGGAGCGCCGGGTGGCTCCAGGGAATTCAGGGAAAGAAAAAGCCCCAGACTAGCCGGCTCTGGGGCTTTCCACTAGGGGGGTGGGGGGTTGAAAGGTTTTGGGCACCTTTCTTCCGGTATCAAATGTACCATACCCCCACCGGTATCGTCAACAAGGCAGTCGATTATTATTTCTGATGGTTATGAGAAAGATTGCTGATTAGTATAATTGCTGCAAATGCGCGTATTTCTTCTTTCCGCTAAACGTTTGCCGGGGCTTAGTGCTAATATATTTCTTAAGTGTAGTTAGCGGGCCGTTACGGCCCGTTTTCTCCTTGGGTGGGGAGAGAAATGAAAATCGGTTACGGCAGAAACCGCATAATCTGGTACATCGTTTTTGGAGGCGTCGCGGGAGCTTTCCTGGCCGGCGCCCACAGCGTGCTTCAATACTATTTCCCCGTATATCATTACTATATCCTGCTGCTGCTGATTCCCATTCTTGCCGGCGTCATGGCCCTGCTGGCCATGCGCGAGAACGCCGTCTTCGAATGGGGCGATCGCATGGACCGGACCCGTCTGCGGATCAACGACCTGATGCAGGGCGCCATCATCCGCAAGACCAGGACTCCAGAATTTCAGGACCCGTCTCTTGCCACCTGCTGGCAGCGCCTGGGCTGCGACCAGGCCGAATGCCCCGCTTACGGGCTCGAGCACACCCGCTGCTGGCTCATCGCCGGCACCTTCTGCCGCGGACAGGTGCAGGGCAAATTTGCGCGCAAACTCAAGGACTGCCGGCTCTGTGAGGTCTACCAGGCCGCCGCCGCCGATCCGGTTCAGGAGATCACCGAGAATTTCTATGCTATGAACTACCTTCTGGGCGAGCGCGAGGACCAGCTGGAGAAAGCCTATAGCGAGGCCCGCGTGCGTGGGGAAAAGCTGGCCGGCCTGGTCTCCCTTTCCGAAGCGGCCCTCTCGACCGTGCATCTTTCGGAGCTGATGCAAAGCCTGCTCGAATCGGCGGCATCCTTTGTCGGCGCCGACTTCGGCGTCGTCTCCCTGGCGGATGCTTCCGGGGGGAACCTCTCAGTGCGTGTATCTTACGGCTTGCCCCTGGCCGATAGCGCCAAGCTATCTACCAAGGCCGGAGAGGGTATCATCGGACAGGCTTTCGCCGGACGCTATATAGCGGTTTCTGAAGACTTGAGCACCGACAGCCGCGTAACCAACCTCTATCTGCGCTCACTGAACGCCCGCACCATGATCAGCCTGCCGCTGGTTTTGCGCGAGCAGTTGTTGGGAATGCTGACGCTTGGCACCTTCACGCCCCATCAGTACACCGAGGAAGAAAAGGATTCACTGATCGTGGCAGCGGATCGAATAGCAGTCGCTATCGAGAACAGCCAGCTCACCGGGGAACTGGGGCGGGACCGCGAGCAGTTCGAACTGATGGAGGCGATCACCAGCGACGCCAGCACCGGCGACGGGGTCAACGGTGTCTACGATTCCTTTATCAGCCACGCCCGGGGTCTGCTGGATTTCGACCAGGCCAGCCTCGCCCTCTGGCATCCCGAGGAAAACGAAGTCGAGATCGTGGCCTTAAAGACCGAGGCGGCCCGCTCCTGGATGGGCGAGGGCCTGAGGCTTCCCAAGGATGCGCTGCCGGTCGGCAAGGTCATCGACAGCCGCAGCCCCTTGATCCGCGATGAGATCCTTGGTAATGAATACCCGACCGACAAGCTTCTGATCGAGGAAGGCATCCGCTCGGCGGTCTTCTTCCCCCTGGTGTCCAAGGGGGAAGTCCTGGGAACGATGAATCTGGGAAGCTTCAAGCCGGCCGCATTTTCTGTCGGGGATGTAGAGCTCCTGGAGCCGGTGACGCGGCAGCTGGGGCTGGTCCTCGACAATGCGCGCATGCTCCAGGACGCCAGGCATCATTCGGTTACCGATGCGCTCACAGGACTGCACAATCACAGGTTTTTCGTCGAGGCGCTCGGCAGGGAAGTGGCGCGCAGCTCGATATTCAACCGGCCGGTAACGCTCGTGGTCGTGGACGTTGATGATTTCAAGCCTTTCAATGACAGGTACGGCCAACCGGTGGGGGACAGAACGATCAATCAGATATCCGGTCTGCTGAAGCAGGAGATAAGGGAGATAGATATTATTGCCCGTTCAGGCGGAGACGAATTCGCGATCCTGCTTCCCGAGACTGGCGTGGTCAGTGCCGCAGCACCGAACGTGCGGGCCATGGACGTGGCCGACCGCATCCGGGCTCTGGCGAAAGAGATCACCCTGCCCGAGGGCGCGTCGCCGATGACATTCAGCCTCGGACTGGCGGAGTATCCCTCGCAGGCGAACGGCGCCAGCCAGCTGCTGGAGCACGCCAACTGGGCCCTTCGCGAGGCCAAGGCCCGCGGCAAGGACCGCGTCGTCGTGGCGCCGCCGCTCAAGGCCCGCGGGGCGGATGTTGTCGGCGCCTGAGCTGCGCATAGGCACCTCGGGCTGGAATTACAGCCATTGGCGCCAGATCTTCTATCCCCATGGCGTGAAACAGGCCCAATGGCTTTCGTTCTATGCCTCGAACTTCGATACCGTCGAGATAAACGCTACCTTCTACCGCCTCCCCAAGCCCGAGTATGTCGACAACTGGGCTGCTTCCGTGCCGGAAGGGTTCGTCTTCGCGGTAAAGGGCAGCCGCTATCTGACACACGTAAAGCACCTGGGCGATACCGGTGAGCCGGTCGAGCGGTTCTTCGACCTCATGTCCAGGTTCGGCGAGAAGGCCGGGCCTGTCCTCTGGCAGCTGCCGCCTCAGATGAAGCTCGACAGCGACCGCCTGGCGGCTTTCGTCAGCGCGCTCCCGGGCGGCTGGCGCCACGCCTTCGAGTTCCGCCATCCCAGCTGGTTCTGCGCCGACGTCTACGGCATCCTCGAGAGGGCGGGAGCGGCGCTGGTGATAGGAGACCACCCCGACCGTCCCCAGGAGGTGATGCTGACCGCCGATTGGACCTACCTGCGTTTTCATTATGGGGAAGACGGCGGCCGCTACAGCGGCGAACAGTTGCAGCAGTGGGCCGCGCGCATCCGGGAGCTGATGGCTGAAGCTGCCGGCGCCTATATATATTTCAATAACGACTGGCAGGGGTATGCGCTGGAGAACGCCCGCGAGCTGGGCCGGATGCTGGCGATTGCCCCCCGGCTCAGCTAAAATTTGGATTCTATGAAGATCTTTGTTGGCATCAGCGGCGCCAGCGGCTCCATCTACGGCGGCCGGCTTCTCAAGGCTCTCTCGCAATCTGGGAACGAGATCACTGTCTGCATTTCTGATGGCGCTGTCGCGGTTATCCGTGAGGAAGAAGACCTGGCCGTTGCTGCAGATGCGGGGCGGGATGAGGTTACCGCAGCTTTCCTTTCACATCATGAACTCGGCGGCGGCGGCCTGCGGCTGGTGGAACCGTCGGACATGGCCAGCAGCTTTGCCAGCGGCAGTTCGCTGGCGGAAGCCGCAGTAATCTGTCCCTGCTCGATGTCGACGCTCGCCAGCATCTCCGCCGGAGTGACCCGTAATCTCATTCACCGCGTCGCTGATGTCATGCTCAAGGAATCGCGCCCGCTGGTTATGGTTCCGCGCGAGACGCCGCTGAGCGAGATCCATCTGCTGAACATGCTGAGAGCCAGGCGGGCGGGAGCTCTGGTAGTGCCGGCGATGCCCGGCTTCTACCATCATCCGCAGACGATTGAAGACCTGGTCGATTTCGTTGCCGGCAAGGTGCTCGACCAGCTGAAGATTCCCAATCGGCTTTATGAGCGCTGGGAAGGATGAGCCTGAACACGAACACAAAACCGCAGACTTCTCTGGCCGATCCGGAGCCCGGGCGCGTGCGCGCCATGTTCGGCGGCATTGCCCGGCGCTACGACGCCATGAACACGGTCATGACCGCAGGAATGCACCATCGCTGGCGGCGTCTGGGAGTGGATCTGGCCGACCCGGGCGCTGGAGGCGCGGCGCTCGACGTCTGTTGTGGGACCGGTGATTTTGCCTTCGGTCTTCTCGACGCCGTGGGTCCGATGGGATCGGTGACCGGTGTTGATTTCAGCCGCCGCATGCTGGATGTCGCCCGGGAAAAGGCAAGGCGGAAGGGGAAGCCGGTTGATTTCCGCTGGGGTGACGCCACCCGTCTCGAATTCGACGATGGCCGTTTCGATTGCGCCACCGTCGGTTTTGGGGTCCGCAACATAGAGGACATCGAGGGAGTCTTTTCGGAGATGGCCCGCGTCGTCAAGCCCGGCGGACGGGTCGTCTGCCTGGAGATCACTCAGCCGACACTGAGGCCTTTCAAGCAATTTTACAGCATCTGGTTCGACCGCATGGTGCCGGCGGTCGGCCGGCTGGTCGCTCCACGCAACGCCGCTTACACATATCTTCCCTCGTCGGTAAGGCGTTTTCCGCCTGCGCCCAGGCTGGTCGAGATCATGCAGCAGGCGGGGCTCAAGGATGTCAATTACCGCCTGCTCGCCGGAAGCATCATCGCGCTGCACTGGGGCACGGCCGCGGCGGCTCCGCCGACGGCCCCATGAACAACACCGCCCCGCTGGAGCTCTTCAAGGCCGCTTACTGGGAAAGCTTCGCCGGCGACATGGCCGGTTGCGAGCAGCGGCTGGTTGCGATCACGGGGGAACCCGGGGGCTCGCTGGCGGAATCCTGTCTGCTGACACTCGAAGCGGGCGGCAAGCGTCTGAGGCCTCTGCTGGTCTTTCTTTCCTCTGCCAGGGGAACACCGATCGGGGAAGCTCATCATGCCGCGGCCGCAGCCGTGGAGCTGGTCCACATGGCGACACTCGTCCATGACGATATTCTTGATGGAGCCGATCTGCGCCGGGGGAAACCGACTCTGGCGGCGAAATACGGCCGCAATATGGGCGTCTCGGCCGGCGATTATCTCTTTTCCTCAGCTTTCAGGATCCTGGCCGCGAACGGATCGGCCCGGTGCGTGGCCATGCTGTCCGCTGCCAGCCTCGACCTGAGCCGGGGCGAACTGCTGCAGATGGAGCAGACGCGCGATTTCAGCCTGGCGCCTGAGGCATATTTCGAACGCTGCCGCTTGAAGACCGCCAGCCTCTTTTCGACGGCGTGCATGCTGGGCGCCGTGATCGGCAAATGCTCCGAGCCGGTTGTGACGGCGATGCATGACTTTGGCATGAACCTGGGGCTGGCGTTTCAGGTCGCCGACGACATACTCGATTTTGCCGGCGACACCGGCGCCATCGGCAAGCGAGCCGGCGCCGACCTTCGTGACGGCACGGTGACGCTGCCCCTGGTGATGGCGCTCGAGCGGGACGACTCCCTGCCGGACATGCTCGGGGAAAATCTGAGCGACGCGCTTATCGATGAGATCTGCATGAGGGTCCGCGACAGCGGCGGGCTCGAAGTGGCGCGCAGCCGGGCGCTGGAGCTGGTTGACATGGCTACCGAGTCTCTATCTGCGGCCGCCGGTGAGCTCGATACGGCGCCTCTGGCGCTGATCGCCCGCGTCGCCGCCGACCGCGGCGCCTGAAGCGGCAGTACTTTTTTCCCTGAAAGAGCACGTCCTTCTTCCTCCTGAATGACCAGCTCTCCGCTGCAAACAGTAGCGCCAGACCCACTGGTTTTGTTAGAGTCTTATCCCACATGTAAAGCGCGGGAGGATGTCGATGATCAGCGTACTCGTCAACGGAGCTTTGGGAAAAATGGGTCGGACGACCTGCGGCGCCGTGATGGCCGCGGACGGCCTCGAGCTGGCGGCGGCGGTAGATCCTGCTTTCTCGGATGCGGGCGCCAGTGAGGCTTTTGACATCTCCGGGATATCCCTGTATGACAACCTGGCTTCCGCTCTTGAGACAGCGAAGCCCGAGGTCGCCGTGGATTTTACCACGCCGGCCGTGGTCTTCGATAGCGTCACGGCCTGTCTCGAAGCCGGCGTGCATTGCGTTGTCGGCACCACCGGCCTGTCGTCCGAGCAGCTGTCGGCGATCGGGTCGCGGGCCCAGGCCGCCGGCCGCAACTGCTTCCTGGCGCCTAATTTCGCCATCGGCGCCGTGCTGATGATGGAAGCCGCCCGGACCATCGCGCGCCACATACCGGATTGCGAGATCATCGAACTTCACCACGACCAGAAACTCGATGCTCCTTCCGGGACATCGCTCAGGACGGCCGAGCTCATCGCCGGCGGCCGCGAACGGCAGCCGGAGATTCCAGGGCCCGAAGGCAGCGCCGCCCGCGGATTCATCCATGAGGGCGTGCCGATCCACAGCGTCCGGCTGCCGGGGCTGGTCGCGCACCAGGAGATAGTTTTCGGCGGCAAGGGGCAGACGCTCTCGCTGCGCCACGATTCAATATCGAGGGAATCTTTCATGCCGGGAGTCATCATGGCGATCCGCAAGGTTGCCGGTCTGAAGGAGCGGCTGGTCGTGGGCCTGGAGAAGATCATGTAACATCCCGCCCGCAGGGATGGAGGCCCCAACCTGGAAAATAATGTTATTCCTGCTCCAAATCTGGAATAATAAAATTCTTACCGGTAATGATCACGCTAACTTTTAGGGACGAAAATGAATAAATCAGTTGGAGACATACTCACAGCCATGGTCACCTCCTTCCACAAGGATGGTTCCGTGAACTTCGAGGGCACGGCCGCTCTGGCAAGTTTTCTGGTGGAGAATGGTTCAGACGGGCTGGTCGTCAGCGGCACTACCGGCGAATCGCCGACCCTTACCGACAACGAGAAGATCGACCTCATCCGCGTCGTCTGCGACGCCGTAGCCGGCCGCGCCACCATCATCGCCGGCACCGGCTCGAACGATACAGCTCATAGCGTCGAGCTGACGCATCGCGCCAGCGAAAAGGGCATCGACGCCATCCTCGCCGTGACGCCTTATTACAACAAGCCGCCGAAGGCCGGCATTATTGCCCATTTCAAGGCGCTGGCCGAAGCCGCCCAGGGCAAACCGGTCATCATCTATAACATCCCCGGCCGCTGCGTGACCAATATCGACCCCGAGACTCTGGCGGAACTCGACGAGATCGACAACATCGTTGCGGTGAAACAGGCCAACCCCGATCTGGCAGAAGCGCGCCGCCTGACGGAGATCAGCGACATGGGCATCTATGCCGGCAACGATGACATGGTCTTTCCCCTGCTGGAGATAGGAGGCTGGGGAGGCATCTGCGTTGCTTCCCACATCGTCGGTCCCCAGATGAAGCAGATGGTAGAGGCGTACCGAGCCGGCAAGGTCGATGAGGCCAGGGCTATTGACGAGAAGCTGAGGCCACTCTACGAGGTCCTCTTCCTGACCTCGAACCCGATCATGATCAAGGCGGCGCTCAACATGATGGGCCACAACGTCGGTGACGTACGGCTGCCGTTGGTGCCCGCGACCGATGAAGAAAAGGCCGCGCTTCGGCGGGTCCTGGAGTCAATGGAGCTGCTGCAGCAACACGCCTAGCCAGGGTTGCCCGGACCATGGAAGACCCGTGACCGAAGCTGCGGCAGGAGTTTTCCCGCCAGAAGCGAAACCCATAATATGGGGCAGAGCCTGCCCGCGAGCATTCCTGCCTCGAATTCCCATTATCTGACCCTTCCATAAATGGAGCCAATTATAGCTAACAAAGACAAACTAAAGATCATCCCTCTCGGCGGACTCGGCGAGATCGGCAAGAACATGATGGTGATGGAATACGGCGGGCGCATGCTCATAATCGATGCCGGCCTCAGCTTCCCCAAGGACGAGCTCCTGGGGATCGACCTCATCATCCCGGATTTTTCCTATATCAGGGACCGCGCCGACCAGGTCGAAGCGGTGCTGCTGACTCACGGCCACGAGGATCACGTCGGGGCGCTGCCGTTCTTCCTGCGGGAGATCAACGTGCCCGTGTATGGTACCCGCCTGACGCTCGGCCTGGTAGGGAACAAGCTCGAGGAGCACGGCCTGGCCGATGTCACCGACCTGCGCGAGATAGTCGCCGACGAGCCCAAGCAGATCGGGCCTTTCCATTGTGAGTTCATAAGCGTCACCCACAGCATTCCTGACGGCATCGCCCTGGCGATCACTACTCCGGTGGGAACGGTCGTGCACACGGGTGATTTCAAGCTGGATCCCAATCCCATCGACGGCCGGCGCACGAATATGGGCAAGTTCGGCGAACTGGGAACACAGGGAGTGCTACTGCTGCTTTCAGACTCGACTAACGCCGAGGTCGAGGGTGTCACCGGGCCGGAGAAATCTGTCGGCAAGACCCTCGAGCAGACCTTCAGGCTGGCCGAGGGGCGTATCATCGCCGCCTCGTTCGCCTCGCACATACACCGGATCCAGCAGATCGTCGATATCGCCCGCAAGCACCGCCGCAAACTGGCGATCGTCGGGCGATCGATGGTGCGCAACGCCGAGATGGCGCGCGAGCTCGGCTACCTCACTATTCCCGAGGACATGCTGATCAGCCTGCGGGAGATCGATGGTTACAAGCCTTCGAAGATCGTCATCCTTTCCAGTGGCAGCCAGGGAGAGCCGCTCTCGGCTCTTACCCGCATGGCCTTCGGCGACCACAAAAAAGTGAAGCTGGCGCCGGGCGATACGGTCATCCTGTCAGCGCGGCCGGTTCCCGGCAACGAGGTGAGCGTTCACACCGTCATCAACCAGCTGTTCAAGCGCGGAGTGCGGGTCGTCTATGAATCGGTGGCGCCGGTGCATGTCTCCGGGCACGCCTCGCGTGAAGAGCTAAAGATGATCATTAACCTGACCCAGCCGAAATTCTTCATGCCGATCCACGGGGAATACCGGCATCTCTTCTTCCACGCGGAACTGGCGGAGGAGATGGGCATGGACCGCAAGCACATAATCATGGCGTCCAACGGCGATGTCGTGCAGGCGTCCAACGGCAAAGTCAGGATAGTGGACAAGATCGACGCCGGCATGACCTTCGTGGACGGGCTCGACGTCGGCGACATCCAGGACGTCACCCTGCGCGACCGCCAGAAGCTCTCACGCGACGGCACCTTCATCGTCGTGGCGCCCGTGCGCGAGCAGGACGGCTCGGTCGTGGCGCCTCCGGACATCACCGCCAAGGGCTTTGTCTACATGGGCAACCGGCGCGAGCTGATGAAAGAGGTTTCCTCCCTCGTAAAGGCCATAATGTCCGAAAGCGCCAGTCTGGCGATCACCGATCCCGGGCTGCTGCAGGAGCACATACACAGCCGGCTGGCCAAGTTCCTGTACAAGAAGACCAAGAAGCGTCCGCTGATCATGGTGATCGTGGTCGAAGTCTAGGCAGGGCAACCGAAGTCCGGGGAGACGGGATGGCTCGCAAGACCAAAAAGCAGGCGACTTTGAAGACGGCGCGGAGAAAAGCGGCGAAGCGTAAACAGCGCTCCGGCAGTCTTGATCTGCGCCGGTTGAGGGAGATCGGCGGCCTGGCGCTTGCCCTGGCCGGATGTTTTCTGGCCCTGGTCCTGTACCTGGGCTGGTCCGGCGGCCTGGTGGGCACGGCGGCGGAATCCGCCCTCAGGTACCTCTTCGGGGTGCTGGCTTTCATGGCGCCGCCGGTATGCATCATAGCCGCCGCCTACCTTATCTTTCCCGAAGCCCCCAGGGGACCGCGGGGCTTCCAGATTGGCGTCGGCCTCGGGCTGGCCTGCCTTTTCCTGGTCTTCGGCGCCAACACCCTTTCGGTGCTGGGCTCCGAGCCTGTCCATGAGGAATTCTTCCAGAGCGCATATTTCTCCGGCCATGGCGGCATTGCCGGCGACGCCCTTTACTGGATCACGGGTTCGCTGCTTGGCGACGCCGGCAGTTCGGTGTCGGTTATCTTCCTGCTGCTTTCATCGCTCTTTTTGATCACTGGCGCCTCGGTGCGGATCGTGTTGCTGGCGACCGGTTCCGGGGCCAGGAAGGCCGCGGTCAGGGCCAGGAAGTCAACCGCGCAGCTGGGACACACCCTGACCGATAGGCGCGCCGCGGAGCCGGCCATGCAGACTGAAGCCGGCGCCATGGCCATGGCGGGTGGCGACGCCACGCAACCGGTGCCCTTCGGCGTCGACCCGGCGGCGGTAGCAGAGCGCCCGGTGCTGGGAGAATCCGTCATCAGCGGCGAATGCGCTCCGCTCGACGGCGCCCAGACCTATCCTGACATTTTTCATGACAAGCCAGCGCTGGCGCTGGTCGATCCCGAAGACAGCCCGGCCGCGGAGGTAACGGACGCCGTTGCGGTCGAACCCGGGGAAAGCGCCGATCCCTTTGCCGACATCGGCGACGAATCCGGCGCCGATCGGGCCCCGCTGCAGGAAGAGCTTTTCCCCATCAGCGATGAAGAGGTCGAACAGGCGGCCGCATACGTGCTGCCGGAGCGCGAGCTGCTTCGCAAGAGCCGCGACCGCGAGGGGAAATCCGTCGACAACCTTGACCGCGTCAGCCGCGTGCTCGAGGAGACGCTTTCGAGCTTCGGCATCGAGGCCCGGGTCATCGGCACCGAATCCGGTCCGCGCGTGACCCGTTACGAGCTGCAACTGGCGCCTGGGATCAAGGTCAATAAAGTAACGACTCTCAAGAATGACATCGCCTATGCCCTGGCGACCACGGATATCAGGATCCTGGCGCCGATCCCGGGCAAGTCCGCCGTGGGCGTCGAGGTCCCGAACCTCAATCCCAACATGGTCACCCTGGGCGACATCTACAAGGACTTTCCCAAGAAATCAGGGCCGCTCTCGGTCTGGCTGGGCAAGGACATCGCCGGCAAGCCCGTGTTCGCCGATCTGGCGCAGATGCCGCACTTGCTGGTCGCCGGCACCACCGGCTCGGGAAAGAGCGGCTGCATCAACTGCATCGTCTCATCGATCCTGCTGCGCTGCACTCCGGACGACGTGCGCATGATCCTCATCGATCCCAAGCGGGTCGAACTCAGCCACTTTGAAGGCATTCCCCACCTGCTGACGCCCGTGGTCACGGTCATGAAAGACGCCGCCAACGTCCTGGCCAATCTGGTGGAAGAGATGGAATCGCGCTACGGCCAGATGGAGCTGGTGAAGGCCAAGCATCTGGACGAACTCAACAAGACCCGCGTCCGTCGCGGCCAGAAGGAGCTGCCTTACATAATCCTGGTCGTTGACGAGCTGGCCGATCTGATGATGGTTGCGCCTGCCGACGTGGAGGGCGCTATTATCCGTCTGGCGCAGAAATCGCGGGCGGTGGGCATCCACCTGGTCCTGGCGACGCAACGCCCGTCCGTGGACGTCATCACCGGCATGATCAAGGCCAATGTTCCCTCGCGTATCGCCTTCGCCGTCTCATCACAGATCGACTCGCGGGTCATACTCGACACCAACGGCGCCGAGAGCCTGCTGGGCCAGGGCGACATGCTCTTCCGGCCGCTGGGCTCGTCCCAGCTGAGGCGGGTTCAGGGAGCCTATATCTCCGAGCAGGAGATAAAGCTGCTTACCGACCGCTGCAAGAGCCAGCTCAAGCCCGATTTTGCGATGGAGCTGCTGGAGGGGAAGGTGGATGACAGCGACGACAAGCTTCCCGCTGACGAGGATGAGCTGTTGCCCGAGGCCATGCGCCTGGTGGTGGAAGCCGGCTCGGCATCGGTGTCGATTCTGCAGCGCCGGTTGCGCGTCGGCTATACCCGCGCCGGCCGCCTGATCGACATGCTCGAGCGCCGCGGCGTTATCAGCGGTTACGAAGGAAGCAAGCCTCGCCGGGTGCTCATCGGTGAGGAAGACCTGGAGCGGATCCTGGAGAAGGCGCCGCGGCAGGAACGTTCCCTGACGGAGGATGCCGGCGACGAAGAGGGCGCCGCGCCCGTGTACGAATGACCGTAACAGGATTCCCGGCAAAGGCCGGGCACTTTTTGGTAAAACCGCGCACGATCGGCGCTGTCCTGTCAGGCGCTGTTTTTTTTGGACTGTATTTCTACACCTCGGCACCCGATGTCCTGGCCTCCGATAGCGGCGAATGGCAAGCCTCCGGGGCTACTCTGGGCATAGGCCACTCGCCGGGATCGCCCGCCTATACCATCATCTCCTGGATATTCGCCCACCTGGTCCCGTACAGCAATATGGCCGCGCGTGTGAACCTGCTGTCGGCGCTTGTGGGGGCGATCGGCGTTTCGGCCGTGTTCACCCTGGTGATCATGCTCTTCGGCCGCTGGCTGCCGGCTCTGATCGCGGCCGCGACCCTGGGGCTTGGTGGGCAGTACTGGGCTCACGCTTCGGTAGCCCAGCCTTATAACGGCGTCGCCGTCGTGGTCGCCTTCCTGCTGATCATGCTCCTCGCCTGGCATCGCAGCGGCAATCTGAAGCTTGTCTGGGGGGCGGCGTTTCTAACCGGTTTCGGGTTTGCCTACCATCCCTCGCTGCTTTATTTCGTACCGGTGCTGGTGGCGGGGTTCTTCGTGCTCGGACCCTGGCGGGAGTTGCTGAAACCAAAGACGATCCTCCTGTCCGCGGCCTTTCTGGCCCTCGGCCTTTCTATCCTTCTGTACCTGCCGGTACGCAGCGCCACCAACCCAGAGGTCAGCTACGGCAAGATCGATTCCGTATCATCTTTCATCAGCTTTGTCAGCGCCAGTGACGTCCGCCGGTCGGGCGCCGTCGCTCCCGGGGTGCCAGGAGCCGATGAGGTCCAGGACAAGCTCTCGACGGTCATCCGTCAGGGCTATTTCCCATCCTATGCCTTCCTGACCGTTGTGGCGGCGATGATCCTTTTCTATCCCGCGGTAAACAAACGCCTGAAACCGATGAGGCGGTTCCTTGTCTTCCTGCTGGCCGGCGCCGTGGTCCACATGTCGATCATCTTTGCGGTCAGCCGCATATACGTGCATTACTACCTGCCGCTGCTGCTTTATTTTTCCATCTGGGCGGGATTCTCCATCTACCTGATAATGCTCATGGCCGAGGCTTACATCAAAGAGGGAAGATGGCAAAAGGCGCCGGTCATCATTGCCGGCGGGGTCTACGTCATCGTGCTGTCGCTGGGCATACCAACACTGTGGCCATTTGTCAATCATCACGGGGATCTGAGTATGCTCGATTACGCCAGCGTAGTCTTCAGCAAGGCCAGGCTCGGGGCGGTGGTGCTGGCCGACTGGCCTTCTTACGGCGGGCTCAGGTACGAGCAGGCGGTGGAGGGGAAGCGTCCCGATCTTGAAATGATCACCGTAACTCCGGACAACTGGCGCGATTATCTGGCAGAAGTCCGCGGCCAGCATCCTTCGCAGATACTGGCTTCCCACAATTACGGGTTCGAGCCCGAAGACCATGCGGTGCAGCTAAGCGAGGGCTACCGGGTCAGCATCAAGGGCAGGACCTACCAGGACGTCCGCCACGGCGAGCCTTTCCCTTACGTGGTGCAGCTGTTCGAGATCCAGTAGCGCCCGGTCAGCCCGGTAGCTCTTTTTAAGAACGGCTGCGCCTGATGAGGCCCGGCCGCACGCCCGCCGAGTCGCTCTTTATGACTCCAGGTGCAGGGGCACGCTGGTGGAGACGACCCCCCGCTTGAAAAGCAACAGGCCTTTTATCAGCCACGCGGTCTGGTTATGCAGCAGGTGGTGCCACCATTTTTGCGGCACGAACTCGGGCAAGACCACGGTGATGACGCCACCCCTGTGAGTCTCGCGAACGCCATCGATATATTCCATCAGCGGTTCGATCACTGAACGATATTCCGATTCCAGCACGATCAGCGGCACATCCATGCCATAGCGGGCCCACTTCTGTTTGAGCCTGGTCGTCTCCATGGGATCGAAGCAGACGTAAACCGCGACCACGTCCCTGGAGAGCGCCTTGGCGTAGCGGATAGCGTTGATGACCGCCTGGTGCGCGCCGGAGACGGGAACGACCACGGAGTGATGCGTGTATTCGACTGTGCGCGGCGCGCCTTCGAGGCTGAGCTGCCGGGCGACGGAATCGTAGTGGGTTTTAACCTTCCTGGTTGCATAAACAATGATTGGAATGGCGATGACCACGATCCAGGCACCGCTTAAGAACTTGGCCGATGCTATCACGATAAGCACTATGAAGGTGGTGACCGCGCCCAGGCCGTTGATGAGCATGTTGCGCTTCCATCGCTTGCCACGCAACCTCAGCCAGTGCCTGATCATGCCGGACTGAGACAGCGTGAAGGACAGAAAGACGCCGACGGCGTAAAGGGGGATCAGCGCGTGCGTCTGCCCCTTGAAGACGACTACCAGGCCTGCCGCCACAAGCCCCAGGATCAGGATCCCGTTGGAAAACACCAGACGGTCACCGCGGCTGCCGAACTGACGGGGCATGAAACCGTCCGCGGCCATGACCGAGGAGAGGCGCGGAAATCCCTGGAAGGACGTGTTTGCCGCCAGGATGAGGATGAGCGCGGTCGCTGTCTGGATAAGGTAATAGATCGGGCCCTTCGAGAAGATAGCCACCGCCAGTTGTGAGAGGACCGTCTCGTTTTCCACCGGTACGATGTTGTAATGATCCGCCAGGAAGGAGATACCTATGAACATGGTGCCCAGAATGGCGGCCATCCAGATGAGGACGATGCTGGCGTTGCGGGGCTCCGGCGGCTTAAAGGCCTGGACTCCATTCGATACCGCCTCGATTCCGGTCATTGCAGTGCATCCGGCGGCGAACGCCCGAAGGACGACGAAGATGGCGATGTAACTGGTCGCGGCTTCGACGGGTTCGGCCGGCGGCGGTTCGGAACCGGTGAGGTATTTGAACAGGCCAAAGCCGATCAGGGCCAGTATGCTGAAAACAAACGTATACGTCGGTATGGCAAAGAAGTTCCCGGCTTCGCGCACTCCTCGAAGATTCGCAAGCATCAGCAGGCCGATGGCGACAAGGCAGATCAGGACTTTGTGTTCGCCCAGCGATGGCACAGCGGAGGTGATGGCGGCGACTCCGGCGGTGATACTCACGGCGACAGTCAGCACGTAATCGATCAGCAGCGAGGCCCCGGCCACGAGCCCGGCATTTTCACCCAGGTTATCCTTGGCGACGATATAGGCGCCGCCCCCCGAGGGATAGGCGTGGACGGTCTGAAAATAGGAAGTGGTGACAATCGATATCAGCGCTGCGATAGCGACCGCGATCGCCATGGAGTAATTGATCAGGGCGGTGCCGGCGACGACCAGCGCCAGCAGGATTTCCTCGGTAGCATATGCGACCGAGGACAGTGCATCCGAGGAGAATATTGCCAGGCCGGTCGTTTTTGTAAGCCGCTCGTGTTTTTCCCTGACACTCTCGAGCGGCTGGCCGATGAGAAAACTTTTTATGGACATCCAGATCCTTTGTTCATCTCGAAGATACCAGCCCGGCTGAGGTTAAAACCAGATTCGGCCGGGGCAAAAAAATAGCCGCCAGCGAGCAGCGGAATGGGACTTTCGCCAGATGCCCTTCCACTTGCCTGCGAGGTATATTGCCGGGCCCCAATGACGGTTCTAGGGATTCTAGTCCTCCGGAATCGGGGAATGCAACCGGTTGCTGCAGGCGGCCGTACCAGGCAGCTACTCATGCCTGCCACCGGCGCTCTGCAGCCTAGCAGATCCGGGGCAGCTGCTCCCCCGATGGCATCGAAAGGATGCGGCGGCTGCCAAGGGCAGTACGGGCAAAAACCCGGCAGCGGCCAGAACCGGAGGCTGCGACGGAACCAATGATACAGGCATCAGCTCCCAGCGGGTTGTTCCTCATGGCAGCCAGGATCCGGGCGGAATCGGCCTCGGCCACGAAAGCTACCAGCTTGCCCTCGTTGGCAAGCATGAGGGGGTCGAGCCCCAGAAGCTCGCAGGCGGCACGCACATCGCTCTGGAAAGGAATCAGCTCTTCCCCGATCTCGATATCCACGCAGGAGGCGGCCGCGATCTCGTTGAGGGTTGCAGCCACGCCGCCCCGGGTGGGGTCGCGCAGCGCATGTATCTCGCTTGAGGCCGCCAGCATGTCGGCCACCAGTCCGCCCAGGGGAGCGCAATCGCTTGTCAGCTCGACGCTGAAATCCATGCCCCCCCTGCAGCTCAGGATCGCCGCGCCGTGATCGCCGATGGTGCCGCTGACGATCACGGCATCTCCAGGGCGGGCGCCCGAGGCTGATGTCTGAACCCCCGCAGGAATGGAACCAATGCCGCTGGTGGTGATGAAGATGCCGTCGGCGGCGCCGCGCTCGACTACTTTGGTGTCGCCGGCAACGACCTCAACACCGGCCTCCGCGGCTGCCTGCTGCATCGAGTCCACAATCGTCTGCAGGTCACGGAAGGGCAGCCCTTCCTCGATGATGAAGCCGGCGGATATAAACAGGGGGCGAGCGCCCATCATCGCCAGGTCGTTCACCGTGCCGGTGAGCGACAGCCGGCCGATGTCGCCGCCGGGAAAGAAGATGGGGGAGACCACATGGCTGTCGACCGTGAAGGCGATCCTGCCGTCGAGCTCAAGCGAGGCGGCATCGTCCATGCGGTCGAGGAAGGGGTTGGCGAAGGCGCGGCCGAAAACGTCTTCGATCAGCTCCTGGGTCATGCGCCCGCCGCTGCCGTGGGCCAGTAGTATCCGCTTGTCCTTGTGGGAATCAGGCACCATGAAACTTAACTCTGGTCCGATGACTACGTATAATAATTGTGGTCTTAAGACAATAAAGATAATTCATAGTCACAAAACCTCATAAATTATCGTGGGTCTCATAGAGAAAATACGCCGCGCAGGTTCCTTCCGAGGAGACCATGCAGGGGCCGACGGGATGGTCGGGATTGCAGGCCTTGCCGAAAAGACCGCATTCATCGGGAGTCTTGAGCCCGGTGAGGATGGCGCCGCAGAGGCAGCCCTTGGGTTCGCGCGAGTAGCTGGCGTCGACGTGAAAGTGCCTGGCGGCGTCATGCGCGGCGAAATCATCGCGTATCGCCAGGCCGCTCCCTGGAATCACGCCGAGGCCGCGCCATTCGGCGTCACAGGGCGAAAAGACCCTGTCCAGCATCGCCATGGCCGTGGGATTCCCGTCGGCTCGCACGCCGCGGGTATACTGCAGCGCGACTTCGGCCCGGCCTCCGGCCAGCTGCTCGCAAAGCATTATCAGCGACTGCAGCACGTCAGCGGGCTCGAAGCCGCCGATGACGCAGGGTATCCCGTAATCTTCCACCACCGGATCGTAAGCGCGAGGGCCGATCATGGCGGTCACGTGCCCGGGGCAGAGAAAAGCGTCGACAGCCAGCTCCGGAGTGCTGCAAAGAGCCGCCAAAGCGCGCGGCACGGTCTTGTGAGCCGACAGCACCAGGAAATTATCGATGCCGGAGCCGCTGGCTTCGGCGATAGCGGCGGCAATGGTCGGAGCCGTGGTCTCAAAACCGATGCCGAAGAAGATTATCTTTGAATCAGGGTTATCGCGCGCCAGCTTGAGCGCGTCCAGGGTCGAATAGACTATCTGGACACTGGCCCCGCGGCTGCGGGCCTCGGCGAGTCCCATCCTTGTTCCCGGCACCCGCAGCATGTCGCCGAAAGTGGTGGCGATGACGCCCGGCAACTGCGCCATCTCGATGAAGGTGTCAATATCGCTGTTGGCGGTGACGCAGACCGGGCATCCGGGCCCGGAGATGAGCTTGAGATTCGGTGGCAGCGCCTGTCGGATGCCATGCCTGGAGATCGCCATGGTGTGGGTGCCGCAGACCTCCATGATGCGCACGGGGCGTTCAAGTCGCGAGGCGCTTTCCTCGAGCCGTTCCATGAGGGCGCGGACGTGTTCGCCGCGGCGGAAATCATCGAGGAAGGAAAGAGGCATGGCCCTATGCAGCCGGGCCCGGCCCGCCAGGATCGGCGTCCGCGAAATCTTCCCCTGAGAAAGACCCCCCGGCGAGCTGCTCGAAGAGGCGTATCGTCTCCAGCGCCTCCTCTTCATCCACGAGTGAGATGGCAAACCCCGCGTGCATCAGCACGTAATCGCCCAGCCCGGCATCGGGAAGCAGGACCACGGAAGCCTCCCGCGTCAGGCCGCCGACCTCGACGGTTGCCCGCTGGTTGTCAATGCTGATTATTTTTGCTGGGATCGCCAGACACATTTCGTTGACCCTTCTAAGGGCGAAGCATGGATTGCCGCGCCGACGGACTATCCTTTCATACGGGAAGTCTCATTGCGGCGGTAGTGATGAGCGGCAATGGCCGCCTGTCCCAGGGAGATGCCTCCGTCATTGGTGGGCACCTGCTTGTGGAAAAGGACTTTGACGCCCTCGCCATCGAGCTTCGCCCTGACGAGCTCGAGCAGCAGCCGGTTCTGGAAGACGCCGCCACTCAGCGCCACGGCGTTCAGTTTATATCTGTCTGCCAGCTCCAGGCTAGTCCGAACTATAACCTTTGCCAGGCCCACGTGGAAGCGGCGCGATATTCTCGCCGCCGGTTCTCCCTGGGAGAGATTCCTGATCACGCCCTTGATGACCCTGGCCGGCGAGATAACCCACGGTGTCACATTCTGCTCCAGGGCGAAGAAATAGGAGACCGGGCCGAGGGCAGAGGGACGGCTTGCCGGCCAAAAAATGTCTGATTCGTACAGCGAGCCGCCGGCCGCGTCACGGAAGACGCGGCGTTCGAAGCGCCCTGCGGAAGCAGTAGCGGCTGTGCCCGCACCGATCTTGGCCGCCGCCGCACCCACCAGGGCTTGTGCCGCGGCTTCGAACTCGATCGCCGCCTGCGCCTCGTAGCTCACCGCCAGGCGACCAAGCGTCACCGCCGCCACGGCGTCGAAGAGCCGGCCGCAGCTGGATGTTCCCGGGCAGTTCAGCCCGGCTTCGAGCTGTCTCAAAAGCAGCTCGCGCTTACTTGCCGGGACCTCCATCAGGTCGGCCACGAAATCGACGTCCTCCGGGCAATACTCCCAGGCCGCCGCCAGTGACATGCGCCAGGGTTCGCGGATGGCCGCTTCGCCTCCCAGCAGCGGGATGTACTCGAAGTGTGCCTCCCGCGTGAAACCACGAGACATGCTGCCGACAAAGAACTCGCCTCCCCAGATGGCGCCGTCATCGCCGAAACCGGTGCCGTCCAGCGCCACTCCCACTGCGGTCCCGGTAAACCGGTTCTCAGCCAGGCAGGCGGCGACATGGGCTTTATGGTGCTGAACCTTGATCGCCGAGACATCGCGCTCGCGGCTGTAGGCGGTAGAAAGATAGTCCGGGTGCGCGTCGTGGACAAAATAATCCGGGCGGGCGCGGAACATTCTCTCGTAGAGCGCTTCAGTCCGCTCGAAATGCATCAGGGTCCCGGCATCCTTAAGGTCGCCCAGGTGCTGGGAGAGGATGGCATCGTTGCCGCGAGTGAGGCAGAAAGTGCTCTTGAGTTCGCCGCCGACCGCCAGGATGGTCCGGGAACTCACCGGCAGCTCGATTGGCAACGGTGCATAGCCGCGGGCGCGGCGGATAATCGCCGGCTCGCCGGCCACGACCATCGCCACGCTGTCGTCATAGGTGGAGATGATCGGACGGTTGTGGCACAGGTAGAAATCAGCGATGCCGCCAAGGCGCTCGCGCGCCTCGGAATTGGTGCGGCAGATCGGTTCCTCGGAAAGATTGCCGCTGGTCATCACCAGGGGTTGGCCGACCTCGGCGGCCAGCAGGTAATGAAGCGGGGAGCAGGGCAGCATCGCTCCGAGCTGCCGCAGCGCCGGCGCCACCTCACGGGCGATGTCGCTGTCTTCAAGCCACTCCATTAAAACGATCGGTCTTTCAGTGGAAGCAAGCAGCTCGCGATCGGGCGCGGTCATTCGGCAGTGCAGGGCGGCGTCATCGAGGTTCTCTACCATGACCGCGAAGGGCTTGTGCGGCCGGCGCTTTCTGTCGCGCAAGCGGGAAACCGCGGTCCTATCGGT
Organism: Actinomycetota bacterium; assembly: GCA_023382335.1. Lineage (GTDB taxonomy): Bacteria > Actinomycetota > Thermoleophilia > BMS3ABIN01 > BMS3ABIN01 > JACRMB01. The sequence goes on along the minus strand of JAMCPM010000011.1, from coordinate 265,892 downwards.
GGCCAGGCATGCCAGCTGAAATCCGCCCAGCCCTTTGAGGGCGACGATCCTGCCCTCACGCAGTCTGTCCGCCGCGGCCCTGACTGGATCGGTCTCGGGCAGCGCTTTCCCCCCCGGGCCTTCGAGCCAGAGAGACGGACCGCAGGTATGGCAGGCGTTGGGCTCGGCATGAAACCTGCGATCGCCCGGATCCTCATATTCCGCCTGGCATTCCGGGCACATGGGGAATGTCTTCATCGTCGTCAGGATGCGGTCGTAGGGAAGCCCTTCGATAATGGTGAAACGCGGGCCGCAATTGGTGCAGTTCACGAAGGGATAACGGAAACGGCGATCCGACGGATCGAAAAGTTCACTTAAACATTCATCACAGATACAGGTGTCGGGGCTGACAAGCTGGTAATCGCCCTTGTCCGCGCGCGATCGGGAGATCTCGAAACCGGTCCTGCCGGCGGGCCGGACATGCACGCGGTTGAGCCTGGTGATGCGCGACCGCGGCGGCGCCTCTTCCGCCAGCGCCTGCATCAGCGCCTCGATGCTTGCCAGCGATCCCTCGACGTCGATCTCCACGCCGTCGGAGGTATTGGCCACGTTGCCGCAAAGGCCGAGGCGGGTCGCCTGCTGATATACGAACGGGCGGAAACCAACACCCTGCACGATGCCGGTGACACTGATAAGTGCTCGGGTGGTCTCTCCAGACCTTGTCCCGTCTTCAGTCACAGGGAATGCTTCTCGCGGTTGTCTCCAGCCAGCCACACCAGTCTTCCAGGCCGGCGCCCTCCCGGCAGGAAAGCTCGATAACCGGCGCCTCTGGATTTAGTCCGCCGACGACCTCGCGGAACTGGTCGAGATCAAAATCGCAATGGTCCACCAGGTCGATCTTATTGACCAGGATGGCGTCCACGGCGCGAAAGATCAGCGGATACTTGTAGGGCTTGTCGTCCCCTTCTGCCACGCTGGCGATAACCAGCCTGCCGGTCTCACCGAGGTCGAACTCTGCCGGGCAGACCAGGTTGCCCACGTTTTCGATGAAGATCAGATCGAGCCGGTCAAGGCCGAGGTGATCGAGCGCGGAAGAGATCATGGCGGCCGTCAGGTGGCAGGAGCCGCCGGTGTTAATCTGGATGGCCGGAATATCCATGGCCTCGATCGCCAGGGAATCGATCTCGGAAGCAATATCGCCTTCGATGACAGCCAGGTTCAGCCTGTCCCTGGTGCCCTCGATGGCCCTGGTGATGACGCTCGTCTTGCCGGCGCCGGGGGAGGCCATGACGTTGATCATGCATACGCCGTTATCCTCGAGCCGCTGGCGGTTCTCAGCCGCCATGGCGGCGTTGGTGGCGAGGATATTCTTCCTGACCTCTATCTTCACTGCAGTTCGACCCCCTCGGACCGGGGAAATTGGGCTCCGGAAACATCGATGCTTTCAATAAACAGCTCCCGGCCCTGTTTCAGCTCGAAGAACGGCGAGCTGCAGTCGGGGCAGGTGAAAATAGCGTTTTGGGGACGGAACTGGAAGCCGCAGTTGGAGCAGACCGCCCGCGCCTCCAGTTTCTGGAACCGGAATACCGCCCCCTCGGCGATGGTGCCGCGAGCAAGTTCGGAAAAGTAGAACTCAATGGAATCGGCTACGAACGTGGATAGTTCGCCCATAACGACGGTTATCTCGTCCACCCGCGAGGCGCGGGTCCGGTTCGCCTCACCTTCGACGATTTCCAGAATGCTTTCGGTTATGGCATACTCGTGCAGGGCGCACCTTCCCGGTTATCTGCGGCGTGGGATCCACATCGGGGTCAGAATTACTGTTTTTCCCCAATTGCAGGCTTTTCCAAACAAAAATCGCCGGGTAATATTTCCTCGAAGCTGTACTGCAACTGATACTATCAGCACCCCCGCGATTGTCAATGAATGCCGTTGTATCTGTCTGCGGCCGGCCCTCTTATAATTGATTAGCTTTATGCAAAGTGCTAGATTTTTTAGTTCTGGCAGCAATTATTTTTTTCAGGAGAATGGATGTTCGAGATCGGCACAACTCTGAGGGATGCGCGTGTCCGCAGGGATATCTCCCTGCAACAGGCGGAAGATGAAACCAAAATACGCGTAAAATATATCCAGGCGATGGAAAACGAGGATTTCGACGTTCTGCCGGCCGGCACGTACGTCAAGGGCTTCCTTCGCACCTATGCGGAATATCTCGATCTCGACGCACAGTTGCTGATCGATGAGTATAACGACCGGTTCGGTTCCGGCGAGCATCGTGAGCACCTCATCCAGCCGCCGCGGACCGCCAAGACCGAGACGGCTCCCAAGGCTCATCGCAAGCATCAGACCAACTACATCCTGGTCGCCGTACTCGCGGTCGTGATCATCGCGGTCCTGGCCTATCTCGGCTGGGGCAACTCCTCCAGCCAGAAGCCCAGCCTGGTGACTACTGCCGATACCGGGAACACGGTGCAGACGGCGACGGAGACGACGCCCGCGGCCGCGCCGCCGGCTCCATCGCCGACGCCTACCCAGACGGTCCTGGCGCAGCTCCAGAGCGTGACCTTTACCGCAACCAGCACAAGCAACTGGATCGAGGTGCGCGGCAACAACGCCAACGGCGATGTTGTCTGGGCCGGCACGCTTTCATCCGGCGACAGCAAGACCCTGAAGGCGGAAGACTTCGCGGGCTTGACGACCCTCTGGTTCACGACGGGGAATCTCACCGGGCTTCAGGTCAGCGTCAACGACAAGCCGCAGCAGCTGAGCCAGAACGTCCACGACTCCTACCTGATCACCGCGGCCGGCATGACCAGGCAGGCCTAGGCCGGCGGGCCGAAGGTGCGCATGGTACGCCTGCGTCTTCCCGTCAACCTCGCCAATGGCCTGACGATATTTCGAATCCTGCTGATCCCCGTTTTCATGGCATTCCTGCTGGGGCTCGAGCAGATTCCATCTGATGTCCGGGATGCCGGAGCCGTGGCTGTCTTCGCCGTTGCCGCCGTGACCGACACCCTCGATGGTTACTTCGCCCGCTCCCGCAACGCCGTCACCGTCCTGGGGCAATTCCTCGATCCCCTGGCCGACAAGCTGCTGATCTCGGCGGCCCTGGTGTCACTGGTTTCCCTTGACCGCATCTCTGCCTGGCTGGCAATGGTGATCATCGCCCGCGAATTCGCCGTTTCCGGGCTCAGGCTGGTGGCCGCCGCCGAGAACGTGGTCATCCCGGCGAGCCCGCTGGGAAAGGTCAAGACATTCAGCCAGATCATCGCCGTGGTGGCCCTGATCCTGCCGCCATTCGGCTACATCCTCGGCAAGCCGCTCAGCTGGTATCTTATCTATATCGCCGCCCTGCTCACGATCATCTCAGGCATAAATTATTTTATGAGGGCGCGCGAATGGGTAAGAGCCCCCCAACAAAGCTAGACAAATTAGAGGGACACATTAGAAATTAGAGGGGAAATTAGAGGGACACATTACTTAATTGCCAATTAAAGGGACACGTTACTTAATTAACCATTAGGGGGACACGCCACGCTATGCGCGCAGCCATCATCACCGTAGGAACGGAGCTGACAGACGGCCGCATCGTCGACATCAACACCGGCTTCATCGCCACGGAACTGGAACTGCGCGGCATAAGGGTGGAAGCGGCTCTGACGGTGCCGGACAAAGAGGCGGCCATCAGCGACGGGCTTTTGCACGCGCTGGGACGTGGCGTGAAGATAGTCATCATCGCTGGAGGACTGGGCCCGACTCAGGACGACATCACCGCGCCCGCGGTAGCCCGCGCGCTTGGTCGCCAGGTCAGGCTCGACGCTGGCGCCGCGGCCATGGTCGCCGCCGCGGTCGGCTCTTCATCCGAAGACCTGCTTCCCCATCAGCTCAAACAGGCGACTCTACCGGCCGGCTCGCGGCCGCTGTCCCCGGCAGGCTCGGCGCCGGGATTCATCCTGGCCGCCGACGTTTCACCATCAGATGGCGAGGCCCCCGACGCTACACCTCCGGAAGGCGGAGCCTTCGCGGCCTTCATCGTGGTCCTGCCCGGTGTTCCCTGGGAACTGGCCACGATGTGGGAATCCGCCATCGGCTCCCCAGAGCTCGCCGCGGTCCTTGAAGCCGCGCAGGCGCCCTCACGGCGCGCGCTCTGTTTTTACCAGACCGGCGAGCCTGCGATCGCGCTGGCGGTCGAGGAATTTCTCGGAGACGATACCGCCGGCATCGAGATCAGCATCTGCGCCCGTTACGCCGAGATCGTCCTCGAGGCCGCCTGCCCGCCTGAGCGGGAAGGCCGCGTCAGCGAACTGATGAAGTCCATCGAGCAGCGCTTCGCCGGCCAGATCTATTCCTACGGGGAAAGCATCGAGGAGATCGCCGGCAACAAGCTCAAGGAACGGAAGCAGACGCTGGCGATCGGCGAGTCATGCACCGGCGGCATGCTGGGGGCCGCTATCACCGGCGTCGGGGGAGCCTCGCAATTCTTCCTCGGCGGTGTCATCGCCTACGACAACCTCGTGAAAAAAGCATTGCTCAAAGTCAGACAGCAGACCCTCGACGCTGTCGGCGCCGTTTCCGAGGCGGTCGCCCAGCAGATGGCGATCGGCGCCCGCGAAGAATGCGGCGCCGACTACGGCATCGGCGTCACCGGCATCGCCGGACCCACAGGAGGCACGCCCGAAAAGCCGGTCGGCCTCGTCTTCATCTGCGTATCTTCCCGGGAAGGTGACCTGGTGCGCGGCTTCAACTTTCCCGGCGGCCGTGACGAGATCCGCCGCGCCGCCGTCGTCGCTGCCCTGCACATGCTCGATCAAAAACTGGACTCGGAGTGAATCAAACCATGTTCACGATGCCGGAAGAACTGATCCTGCTGGCACTCGACGACGAGAAGGGCACGGCCGGCAGCTCGGCGACGACCAAGGAGAGGATTACCTACGGTCTCACGACCGCGATCATCATGGAGCTGCTTCTTGCCGCCCGCATCAAGGTGAAACGGCCGCCGCACAAGTTCCTGGTCATAAGATTTCCGCACGGCAAGATCACCGTCGCCGACCCCACACTCACCGGTGACGAGATCGCCGACGACGCCCTCAAGCGCATTCAGCAACACGAAAAGGTCAAAGGGCCATTTTACTGGATCGACAAACTGGGGCCGGTGACCGTGGCCGAGCATTCAGGCTTGATCGACTGGTCCTCAAAGGGCAGCCGTTTCCTGTCGCGGCTCGCCACCCAGGGCGTCATCCTCAAGATGGAACACAAAACGATGGGCCTGATCAGCTCGCCGCGTTTCAAGCTGATGGATCCCACTGTCAGGCAGCAGCTGCGAGAGCGCATCGACCAGTCGCTGTTTCAGCAGGCGCAAGCCGACAGGCGACAGGTGATGCTGATCTCCCTGCTGCGCGCCTGCCAGGTCCTGGACTGCCTCTATCCCGACCGCAACCGCCGCCATCGGGCCCGCGATCGCGCCAGCGAATTACAGAGGTCCGACGACCAGACTGATTTCCTCATCGGTGAGCTGCACAAGGTCAGGGCGGCTCACGACCCCGTCACCGTCACCTGACGGCCTGTTTCCTTTCCTTCTTCCAGAGGTATATCCCCCTCATGGCTTTACTTAACAAGAGTGAAGCCGGTCCGGAGGTTCCCATGACATGGAAGGAGACGAGCATGAAGATATCGATTGTCTATTACTCGATGTACGGCCACATATACAAACTGGCCCAGGCGGTCATAGAAGGGGCCAGCCAGGTCGCCGGCGCCGAGGTCGACCTGTGGCGCGTTCCTGAGACCCTGCCCGAGGAAGTCCTGGAGAAGATGGGCGCCCTGGAGGCGCAGAAGATACAGACAGATATCCGCTGCTGCACCGTAAATGAGCTCGATGAGCTCGCCGCGTCCGACGCCGTCATCTTCGGGTCGCCGACACGGTTCGGCAACGTCTGCGGCCAGATGCGCCAGTTCCTCGATTCCACCGGCGGCCTCTGGAGCGAAGGCAAACTGGTTGGAAAAGTGGGCAGCGCCTTCACCAGCAGCGCCACCCAGCATGGCGGCCAGGAGTCGACGATCCTCAGCCTTTATATCTCGCTGCTGCATCACGGCATGGTCATCGTCGGCCTTCCCTACTCATTCCAGGGACAGATGCGCATCGACGAGATCACCGGCTGCTCTCCCTACGGCGCCTCCACCATCGTCGGCGGCAAAGGCGAGCGCATGCCCAGCGAGAACGAGCTTGAAGGGGCCCGATTCCAGGGGCGCCACGTGGCCGAGATAGCCGCCAAGCTGGCTGGCTGATTGCGCGGCTCAGGGAATCCCCTTACTTATCTAACCCTTCTATACAGTAAAAAGCGGCTTTGGCCGACTAGATGTACTGCACTTAAGGCATGTTTCATCATCTGCCGGTGCGGGGCGGACTAAGGCAAGGGCGCCGGCTTGAGAGGGAGGTTCTCTGCGGGCGAGTCCCAGCTACTTCTTTCAGTCCCGAGCACGGGAACGGCTGAGGAGGGCCTGATTCTGACATGGAGAAAGAAAAGCAACATAAGAGCAGCATGAAAGTGTTTGGGCCGCGTCTCGATGGGATGGTCATGAAGATCGCGGTCTACGTATTGCTTGTTACTCTCATGGCCAATCTTGGCGCTCTAGTCGATTCTTTCCTTCACGACGACATCAAATACTTCGACAGCGAGCACCTGATCGTCGGCGGCGTGACCGGACTGGTCACCGCCGTCCTCTTCGGGGCGGTAGCCCTCTACACAATGAAGCTTGAGAATACCGTAAAAAGACACAGGGCGGCGAAGCTCGAAGCTGTCGAGAGCGAGAAAAAGTATCGCGATCTGTTGGAAGAAACAGGAGATGTCGTCTTCATCGTCAGCCCGGGCGGAGAGTTCAAGGATATCAATCCCGCCGGAGCGATCACCTTCGGTTATCCTTCCCGGAAGGAAATGCTCGACGAAAACATCGCGGACCTGTTCGTCGACCACAAGGACTGGAACGATCTAAGGCAGCTGCTCAAGCAGCGCGGTTATGTCAAGAATCACGAACTCCAGATGAGGCGGAGGAACGGTCGCGACGCCAGCATCCTGATGTCAGTCCGCAGGGCCAAGGATCCGGTAACCAAGGAAATCGTCTATCGTGGAACAATGCACGACGTCACCTCGGAGAGGCGCATGGCCCAGCAGCTGCTGCAATCACAGAAGATGGAAAGCGTGGGACGGCTCGCCGGCGGTGTCGCCCACGATTTCAACAACTTTCTCACTTCGATCCAGGGCTACACCGATCTCGTTCTCATGGAGCTGCCGGAAGGAAGCCTTGCCAAGGAAAATCTCCTGGAGGCCCGCAAGGCTGCCGAGGCCGCATCCGAGCTCACTTCCCAGTTGCTCCTTTTCAGCCCTCACCAACCCGTTGATATGAGGCCTGTCGACTTAAACCGGTCGATCGAAGGCCTAAGCCATATGATAGAGCGCCTTGTGGGTCCCGATACCAAAATCAATCTGAACCTGGCCCCCGATCTTCGAGCGGTCAAGGGAGACATCGGCAATCTGAGCCAGGTGCTGGTCAACCTTGCTCTCAACGCCAACATCTATATGCCTGGCGGCGGCGAAATCAATATCACCACCTGCAACGGCAAAGTCGAGGAGCGGTACGTCGAGTCCCATCCAGAAGCCCGGACCGGAGAATTCTCTACCATCTCCGTGACAGACTCGAGCCAGGGTCTATCGGATGAGGAAATAGCTCACATCTTCGAGCCGTTCTCTCAGCCCAGGGAAAAAAACAGCGGCCTGGGATTGTCCATGGTCTACGGCGTAGTCATGCAGCACGACGGCTGGATCGACGTTGACAGCATTCCTGGCATGGGAACAACCTTCACAGTCTTCCTCCCATCAGTAGAGAAGCTGGCGGTGGTTGAGGATTATGAAACGGACCTCGAGGATCTACCTGAGAGCGCCGGAGAGAGGATCCTGCTGGTGGAAGACGATGACGCCGTCCGCGAGATAACCGGAAAGATGCTTCGGGAGAACGGTTACGAGGTCATCGGCGCCCACGATGCAGCTGAAGCGTTCGCCAGATTTGCCAGCGAAAGAGGCGACATCCAGCTGGTATTCAGCGATGTGGTGCTTCCCGGGGAAGATGGGATTCACCTCGTGGAAAATCTGAGAGAGCACAAACCCGAGCTCGCGGTGCTGCTCGGCAGCGGCTACTCGGACACCGCCATTGACTGGCAGACCGTGCAGTCCCGCGGATACCGTTTCATGCAAAAGCCATATGTCATGCCTGACCTGCTGAAGATCATCCGGGAACTGCTGGTCCCGGCAGCCTGATCCGCCAGCCACGGCAGCCTGATCTGCCGCCAGATCAAGAATTCCAAAGAAGGGCGCCCCGCGGCGTCCTTTTTACGTGACCGGCCGAGTCGGCCGGCCGTCCCTTCACATTGCCCCGGCCATCATTCAGAATAGATAGCGATGAACAGAGACTACCCAGCCAGATCATCCCGCCGGCAGGGCAGGGGAGAGCGCTACGCTGAAGGCCGCAGGCAGTCCGGCAGGGGAAGCGGCGGGCAGCGGCAGGAACCGTCGTTCCGGCTGTTTGTCGCCCTTGAGATCCCCGCGGAAGCCATTCACGACCTGTTGCGCTGGCAGCAGGAATATCTGTCCTCCGACCGTTCCCTGCGTCTGACTCCTCAAGAGCAGTTGCATGTGACCCTTGTCTTCCTGGGACAAAAGAATGAGGCTGAGCGCGATCTGGCGATCTCGCTGCTGGAGCGGTTGGCCATGAGGGAAAGTTTTGAGGTGACGGTCACCGGCCTGGTGGGTCTGCCTCGTAATCGTAGCCCCAGAGTCATAGCCGCGGCGTGTGAGGAGCTCTCGGGGCGGCTGGCGGGGCTTCATGGCGAGCTGGTGGCTGCCCTGGTCGCCGAGGGACTCTATCAGAAGGAAAAAAGACCGTATTTCCCGCACGTGACCATAGCCCGTTCCCGTGGCCGCACCAGCTTCGATCCGGCTGAAACAGCTCCTGAGGCGGTGAAATTTACAGCCGTCCGAGTGACGCTGTATAATAGCGTTCTACAGTCCAGCGGGGCCTTGCACGAGGCCCTGAAAACGGTCCAACTGAATCAATAGGAGGCAGAGGTGGAGAAAGACAAAGCGTTGGAAGCTGCAGTGGGCCAGATCGAACGTCAGTTCGGCAAAGGATCCATAATGAGGCTGGGGGATGACTGCGCCGGTGTGCAGGTGGGGTTCATCCCCACAGGCGCCCTGGCCCTGGATATCGCCCTGGGGATTGGCGGCGTGCCTAGAGGCCGCGTCATCGAGATATTCGGCCCCGAGGCCTCGGGCAAGACGACCATGGTTTATCACATCATCGCCGAAGCGCAGAAACGAGGCGGTATCTGCGCCTTCATCGATGCCGAGCATGCCATGGATCCGCCGTATGCGCGCAAGATCGGCGTCAACGTCGACGATCTGCTGGTTTCCCAGCCGGATTACGGCGAGCAGGCGCTGGAGATCGCCGAGATGCTTATCCGCAGCGGCGCCCTCGACATCGTCGCCATCGACTCAGTCGCAGCCCTAACACCTAAGGCTGAGATTGAGGGTGAGATGGGAGACTCTCATGTGGGCCTTCAGGCCCGTTTGATGTCACAGGCCCTGAGGAAACTGGCCGGAACCCTTAACAAGACCGGCACCGTAGCTATTTTCACCAATCAGTTGCGTGAAAAGATTGGCGTCATGTTCGGCAATCCTGAGGTTACGCCCGGCGGCAAGGCTCTTAAGTTCTACGCTTCGGTCAGACTCGACCTGAGGCGCATCGAGACCCTGAAGGAAGGAACCCAGGCCATCGGCAACAGGGTGAGGGCCAAGGTGGTCAAGAACAAGATGGCGCCGCCGTTCCGCCAGGCGGAGTTCGACGTCATGTACGGCGAGGGCATCTCCCGCGAGGGCAACATCCTCGACATGGGCGTGGCCCACGGCATCGTCGACAAGAGCGGCGCCTACTTCTCTTACGGTGACGAGCGGCTTGGGCAGGGACGCAACAACGTCAAGTCCTACCTGAAGGAAAACCCGCAGCTCGCGGAGGCCATACTCGCCGAGGTCCTGGCGGCTGTCGGCATCGCCGTTCCGCAGAACATCGAAGAGATGACAGCGGAGGCGGTAAAGGAGCCTGCAAAGGAAGCCGCGAAAGAGTCAGGTAAGGTGAAGACCAGCTAAATACCTGCATAATCAGGGATTTAAAGAATGTTCGGAGGGGCGCGGCGAAGCCGCGCCCCTCCTGTTTGTCACCCGGACGGAGCCCCGCATTTCATTGACACTGCCATCGCGGCGGCGGTAGAATGAAAATGTTCCACAACCATCTGCTCATATTCGTTAAATCGAAATTTTCGGTTTCTTTGTTTATCAGGAATTGGCAACCAGCAACTAGCCATCGGGCTTAGTGAAACAGATCTGATCATTTTCATAGAGATCTTGTAATTTCACTACTTTTTCATAACCCGGCGACGGGGCGTTTTCAGAAACGGGCGCGAGCGTCGCATTCTAAAAAGGAACCTTCAAGCCGAGCAGATGCTCGGCTTTTTGCGTTTCCGGGCGTGGGTGCAGGCAACTTAATTGCCGGAGGGCGCAGGCGGGATCGCGCCGGCTGGCTCATGAAGAGATTGGAGAGGAAATGATCATTACAGCCTTGATTGCGATTATTGTCGCGGTCATCGCTCTCGCCGCGGGCTTCTTCCTCAGAAAGATGATGACGGAAGCACGCATATCCTCGGCTGAGAGCGACGTTGAAAAGCTGCGAGCTGATGCGGCCAAAGAGATCGAGACGATGCAGCGCACGGCGCAGGTGGAGGCCAGGGAAGACGCCCACCGCCTTCGCGAGGAAGTTGAAGCGGAGCTTAAGGAGCGCCGCGCCGAGATCCTCAAGGGCGAGCAGCGGCTGGAGGACAAGGAAAAGGTAACCGCCGACCGCGAAAAAGACATCCAGCGCCGCGAGCAATCGATCGCCGACCGCGAGCAGAACACCAAGAAGCTGGGGGAAGATCTGCAGCAGGCGCTCGACGACCAGCGCCGGCAGCTGGAACGGATCTCCGGCCTCTCCAGCACGCAAGCCAAAGAGCTCCTGATGAAGCAGGTGGAAGAAGAGGCCCGGTATGACATGGCCAAGATCATCCGCAGCATCGAGGAGGAGACCCGCCGGGAATCAGAGCGGCGGGCACGCAACATCCTTTCCCTGAGCATCCAGCGGACGGCCGCCAATCACGCCGCCGAGACGACGGTATCTGTGGTGCCGCTGCCCTCCGACGAGATGAAGGGCCGCATCATCGGCCGGGAAGGGCGCAACATCCGCGCCCTGGAGAACATCAGCGGCATCGACGTCATCATCGACGACACGCCCGAAGCGGTCGTTCTAAGCGGCTTCGACGGCGTCAAGCGCGAAATCGCCCGGCTCACCCTGACCAAGCTCCTCTCCGACGGCCGTATCCATCCTGCCAGGATCGAGGACACTTACAAGCAGGCTAAGGCTGAGGTCGAGAAAGCCATTCTCGAGGCAGGGGAACAGGCGACGCTCGAGGCCAATGTCCACGGCGTTCCCGAAAACCTGGTGAAGTTACTGGGACGCCTCAAGTACCGAACAAGTTATGGCCAGAACGTGCTGGCTCATTCCCTGGAGGTGAGCCACCTCGCCGGGATCATGGCCGCCGAGTTGGGCGCCAACACCAAGATCGTCAAGCGCGCGGGCCTGCTGCACGACATCGGCAAGGCGGTCGACCATCAGGTCGAGGGCACGCACGCCGACATCGGCGCCAACCTGGCCAAAAAGAACCGCGAATCCCAGGCCATCTCGCATGCCATCGAAGCCCATCATTCCGACATCGAGCCCCAGACCGTCGAAGCGGTCCTGGTGCAGGCCGCCGACGCTGTCAGCGCCGCTCGTCCCGGAGCCCGCCGCGACAGCCTCGAGAGCTATATCAAGAGGCTGGAATCGCTGGAGGACATCGCCGTCAGCAAGAAGGGCGTCGAGAAATGCTATGTGATGCAGGCCGGCCGCGAGATACGTGTCATGGTCAAGCCCGGCGAGATCGACGATTCTGAAGCGGCGCTGCTGTCGCGCGAGATCGCCAAGGAGATCGAAAAACAGCTCGATTATCCGGGGCAGATCAAGGTCACGGTGATCCGCGAGAGCCGAGCCACCGAGTACGCGAAATAATTAAGGGAAGGTCTCGAAGTGTCTCTCCCCGGGCGGCGTTATCACCTGACCACTTTCGGCTGCCAGATGAACGAGCACGATTCGGAGCGCATGCGGGGGGTACTGGAAGCCAACGGCTGGTCTCCTGCCGCCGACCCCGAGGAAGCCGACCTGCTGCTGTTCAACACCTGCTCGGTCCGTGAGAGCGCCGAATCAAGGCTGCTGGGGCGGCTGGGTGACGCCAGGCGCCTGAAGAACGAGCGACCCGACAGGCTGATAGCCATCGCCGGCTGTTTTGCCCAGAGCCGCCGCGAAGATATCTTCCGCGACCTGCCGTTTCTCGACATCGCCATCGGGCCTGGCGATATCGGCGAACTGGCGGCGCTGGCCGAGGCCGCCGCCGCCCAATCCACCCCCGTAAGCTCCTTTTCCATCGAGTCTGCTCCCAGTGGCGGCTTGCCTGCGCGCAGGATCGATCCATACCGGGCCTGGGTCCAGGTGATGACAGGTTGCACCAATTTCTGCAGCTACTGTGTCGTGCCCAGCGTGCGCGGCCCCGAACGTAGCCGGCCGGCCCCGGAAATAATAGGGGAAGTCGAGCGGCTGGTCGACGAGGGCGTCGTCGAAATAACACTTTTAGGACAGAATGTAAACAGCTACGGCCTGGACCGCAACACCTCGGACAATGGAGGAGCCGGCTGTGATTCGCAGCCGGGCGGCCATTGTTTCGCCTCGCTGCTGGGCAGGCTAGATGACGTCAAGGGCCTGAGGCGGATCCGCTTCACTACTTCCCATCCCAAGGACCTCGGGGACGATCTCGTCGAAGCCATGCGTGACCTGCCGTCTGTCTGCGAACACCTGCACCTGCCGGTGCAGTCAGGCTCCAATCGCATCCTCAGCCGCATGAACCGCGGCTATACCCGCGAGCATTATCTCGAGCTGGTAGCCGGCCTTTATCGCCAGATTCCAGGCCTGGCGCTGACCACAGACATAATTATTGGTTTTCCGGGAGAGAAAGAGGAAGATTTCTACCGGACCATGACGCTGGCGGCAGAGTGCCGCTATGACGGCGCCTTCACCTTCCTTTATTCTCCGCGTCCGGGCACCGAGGCCGCCGATTTTCCCGGCCGTATCCCCGATACGACCAAAAAACGCAGGATGAACGAGCTGGTCGGGCTGACCCAGTCGATGGCCCTGGCCAAAAACGAAGCACTGGCGGGCTCTGTCGAGGAAGTGCTGATCGAGGGGCCGAGCCGCCACGGAGAAGGTCTCTGGCGCGGACGGACGCGCCGAAACAAGATAGTGAATTTTAAGCCTCTGTCAGCCGGGCTCGGCGCCGGCGATTTTACCGACGTGAAGATCGATTCAGCCACCTCGACTACGCTGAAAGGAGTTCAGACGCCTCGCTCCGCAGCCGGAGATTGATATTCAGGCAAACGGGAAGAAAGGTAGCGGAGGTGGTGTCCATGGATCCATTGATTTCACCCGTAAGAGAAGCCGCCGTCGCCGGCCAGTTTTACCCCGGATCCCGTGCCAAGCTTGAGAGAGCTGTCAAGGACCTGATCGGTCCAGGGCCCAAACATCATGCCCTGGGAGTCATGGTTCCGCATGCGGGCTACATGTATTCCGGCAGAGTCGCCGGCGAGGTCTTCGGCTCCGTTGACCTTCCTAATACTTTTGTTATCCTCGGCCCCAATCATACCGGGCTGGGGCCTGCCGCCTCGATCATGAGCGCCGGAGTCTGGCGTCTGCCCACAGGAGACGTGCGGATTGCCCACGGGCTGGCGGAGGCAATCGAGTCCCACAGCCAGGTGCTGGCCCCCGATGAACGGGCCCATCTGTTCGAACACTCCATCGAGGTCCAGATACCGTTTCTGCAGTATCTGGTCGGCGATATCGAGTTAGTGCCCATTTCCCTGATGACAACCAGCAATGACACCTGCCGAGACATCGGCCTGGCGATAGCCGCGGCGATCAAGGCGGCGCCGGAACCGGTGCTGGTTGTAGCCAGCTCGGACATGAGCCATTACGAGAGCCAGGTCACGGCTCAGGAAAAAGATCAGATGGCGATCGAAAAACTACTGGCGCTCGATCCCGAAGGCCTCTTGAGGACGGTGATGGAGAACCACATCTCCATGTGTGGCGTGGCGCCGGCGGCGGCGATGCTCTACGCCTGCCGCGAGCTCGGGGCCAGTGACGCCAGGCTGGCAAAATACGAGACATCCGGCGATGTCACCGGAGATTACACCCAGGTTGTGGGCTATGCCGGCGTCATCGTGAGCTGAGCGCGGGCAGGATTTATCGGCTCGGCAAACAATTTAGTCCCATGACCGACGTATTATCCTCATGCAAATAGTCCCATGACATCACTTCCGGAAACCAATCCCGCCGCCTTTGCCCGCGAAGTCGTGAAAGCGGCTCTCGATTTCCGGGCCATTCCCGATCCGCCCGATGAGGATTTCTATCGCCAGCCGGCCGCCTGCTTCGTCAGCATCAAGAAAGGCAAGGATCTGCGCGGCTGCATCGGCACCCTGGAGCCGGCCGAGGAAGACCTGGGCCGCGAGATCGTCCGCAACGCGCAATCGGCAGCTTTTGGCGATCCCCGTTTCCCTCCGGTCACGGCTGCAGAGTACGATGGGCTTCATTTTAGCGTCGATGTCCTCAGCGCCCCTGAGGGGGTCAGCTCGCACGAGCAGCTCGACTGCAAACGCTATGGCGTGATCGTCGGCTGCGACTACCGCCGGGGCGTTCTGCTGCCCGACCTCGAGGGTGTGGAGTCGGTAGAGCAACAGCTGGGCATCGCCTGTCAGAAAGCCGGCATCGAGCCGGCGGAGGAATTCTCGGTGCAGCGTTTTACGGTTTCCAGGTACACGGAAGAATGGAAACCGGGGAAAGATCCTCAGGCCTCCGAAGGGTAGATCCGGACCCGGCCCGCCGGCACGCAGCCGCAGACCGGTCCTCCGGCCAGGCATCCATATTCGATATGACTGAATCCTCTGGAAGAAAACCGCTTGTCGTCGCCCTGTTCGGCCCTACGGCCGTGGGTAAAAGCCGCGTCGCCGTTGAGTTGGCGCGGATTTGTGGCGGTGAGATCGTATCCGCTGATTCCATGCAGGTATACCGCGGGTTGCCGATTCTGACCGATCAGCCCGATGAGGCGATGCTGTCAGCCGTTCCGCATCACTTTATCGGCTCTGTCGGCATCGATGAGGATTACAGCGCCGCCAGATTTGCCAGCGAGGCGGACGCGCTCATCGAAGAGATAAGCGAGCGCGGCAAGCTGCCGCTGCTTGTCGGCGGCACCGGCCTCTATATCCGCTCACTTCTGGGTGGATTTAGTTTTGCCGGACCGTCAGACCCTGAGGCCCGCTACAGGTGGCAGGAATTCATCCGTACCGAAGGCCTGGATAAGGCGTTCATGGAACTCCAGCAGCTCGATCAGGAAGCCGCAGCCTCCATCGACCGTGAAAACCCCCGGCGTCTGCTACGGGCGCTGGAAGGCGCCGAGGCCGCGGCCTCCGGCCGCGGCCGATCCGTGTCGGAAGAGCGGCAGCGGCTCTGGTCTTCAGCTTCCCCTTACCGGGTCAGATCCTTCGGCCTCACCGCTCCCAGGGACGACATCTACAGGCTCATCGAAGATCGGGTCGACGCCATGCTCGCCGCCGGCGCCGTTGAAGAAGTGCGCGCCGCACGCCGGGCGAAAGTCTCGCGGACGGCGTCCCAGGCTATCGGCTTCCGTGAGATCTGCAAGTATCTCGACGGGCTCATCAGCCTCGAGGATGTCGCGGCTGCCATAAAGCAGAAGAGCCGCCGCTACGCCAAACGCCAACTCACCTGGATGCGGAAGATGCCTGATATTGTTAGAATCGACGTGGCCGGAAGCTCCACCGCCTCGGTGGCGCAGGCCATTATCGACCGCATCGATGACCGAACCGATTGAATTCTCCAAGTGGCAGGGAATCGGCAATGACTATGTGATCATTGCCGTGCACGACCTTGCCTTCGTTATGACGCCGGCACGCGCCGCCGCTATCTGTGACCGCCACTTCGGCATCGGTTCGGATGGCATCCTCCTCTGGAGCGGCACTGAATCATCAGGCTTCAGCCTCGAGATCTTTAACACCGACGGCAGCACCGCGGAGATGTGCGGCAACGGCATCCGCATGCTGGCGCGCTATCTGGTGGATCGGGGCGTCACCAATGAACGAACCCTCGCCGTGACTACCGGCGCCGGCGTGATCGCGCCCACAGTGGCTGCCGACGGGATGGTCACCGTCAGGATGGGAACGGCAAGACTCGACGGCCATGGGGTCGCGGCGGTCGAAAGCGCGCAGGTCACCGGCGCCGGCCCAAGGGCAAAGCTCGAGGCCGCCGGCAGCGAATTTGAATTCACCTTCATCGACATGGGCAATCCGCACTGTGTCATCGAGACCGATGACCCGAAAGCCGTCGAGCTCGGCATCTTGGGGCCGGCGATCGAGAATCACGAACTCTTTCCCAACCGCACCAATGTCGAGTTCATGAAGGTCCTGGGCGATTCCGAGGTCGCGATGCGCGTCTGGGAACGCGGCGTGGGGGAGACCAACGCTTGCGGCACGGGAGCCTGCGCCGTCGCTGTGGCCGCGCATCTGACCCACGGCGCCGTCAGCCCGGTCACCGTGCATCTTCCCGGCGGCGACCTTGTCATCGAAGTCGGCCCGGGGATGGAAGTCATCATGACCGGTCCGGCCGAGGAAGTCTATTCCGGCATCATGTCCGAGCAGTTAATCAACCGACTTAAGGAGCTGTAAGAGATGAGGTTTTCGCGGCGCATGGATGGAATGCCCCCGTACCTGTTTGCCGAGATCGAGCGCAAGGTCGCCGAGAAGCGCAGGCAGGGCGTCGACGTCATCAGTCTCGGCATCGGCGATCCCGACATGCCCACGCCAGCTCATATCGTCGAGGAGATGCAGCGGCAGGTCGCCGACCCGGCCAATCATCAATATCCCAACAATCGCGGGCTCGATGAGTTCCGCGAGGGGGTCGCTGATTTTTACAGAAGCCGCTTCGGCGTCGATCTCGATCCGGAGACTGAGATCATGCCGCTGCTCGGGGCCAAGGAAGGCATCGCCCATATCTGCATGAGCTTTCTCGATGCCGGCGATGTCTGCCTGGGCGCTGACCCGGGCTATCCGGTCTATGCCGGCGGCCCCATCCTGGCAGGCGGAGAAGCCGTGCCGTTGCCGCTCGTGCCCGGGCTGGGCTTTCAGCCCGACCTCGACGCCATCGACGCCGGGACGCTCGCCCGCACAAAGATGCTGTTTGTCAACTACCCCAACAACCCCACCGGCGCTGTCATCGAGGACGATTTCTTCGCTCGTCTGACCGAGTTCGGCCGCAAGCACGAGATAGCCGTCATTCACGACAACGCATATTCGGAGATCACCTACGACGGCTACGTGGCGCCCAGCTTCCTGGAGACGCCGGGCGCCAAGGAAGTGGGCGTCGAGTTTTATTCCCTCTCGAAGACTTACAACATGACCGGCTGGCGCATCGGCGCCGCCGTTGGCAACGCCGATATCATCGAGGCGCTCTGGAGGCTCAAGACCAACATCGACTCGGGGATGTTTCAGGCGCTGCAGCGGACCGCGGTCACGGCGATGACCGGCTCGCAGCAGAGCGTCAAGGAGATGTGTTCCCTGTATCAGCGCCGCCGCGACCTGGTTGTCGGGACGCTGAGGGAGCTCGGCATCGAGGTGACGCCGCCCAAGGGCACGATCTATATCTGGGTGCCGGTCCCTGATGGCTACACATCCGCTTCCTTTGCGGACATGTTCCTGGAGAAGTGCGCCGTCGTGGTTCCACCCGGCTCCGGTTACGGTCCCAGCGGCGAGGGCTTTGTGCGTATATCCCTAACCGCGCCCGACGAGCGGATTCGAGAAGCGCTCGACCGGATAAAAGATAATTTGTGAGTGAACGCGCTTTTCTCATAGCCGTGCTTTCAGGGCCTTCTCGCGAAGGGGAGGGCGGCGACCCCCTGGCCGAGCTCAAGGAGCTGCTGAAAACAGCTGGCGCGGAGTATGCAGGCGAGATGACCCAGCGCCGTGATCATCCCGTCGCTCCGACCTATCTGGGCAAGGGCAAGCTGGCGGAGTTGAAGCAGGAAATCGGCCGCCTTAAGCCCGATCTGGTCATAGTCGAGGACGAGCTCACTCCGACCCAGAACCGTAATCTTGAGGACTACCTGGGCTTGAGGGTGATCGATCGCGCCGCCCTCATCCTCGACATCTTCGCCCAGCACGCGCACTCTGCCGAGGGCAAGCTGCAGGTGGAGCTGGCCCAGCTGGAATTCAACCTCACCCGCATGCGCGGCAAGGGCATCGAGCTGTCACGGCTGGGTGGCGGCATCGGCACCAGGGGCCCGGGCGAAACCAAGCTGGAGGTTGACCAGAGGGTTGCCCGTAAACGCATCACCAGTCTCAAGCAACGCCTCAAGGCTGTCTCGTCTTCCAGGGAAGTGATGCGCCGCTCGCGTCTGGCCTCGCGACTGCCTCTTATAGCCCTGGCGGGTTACACAAATACTGGCAAGTCAACCCTGCTTAATGCGCTCACCGCTGCCAACACTTCCGTCAACGACCGGCTTTTCGAGACCCTCGACCCGACCACGAGGGCGTATGAGTTCGAGAACCAGACCTTCCTGCTGACCGATACCGTCGGTTTCATCCGCAAGCTGCCTCATCAACTGGTCGAGGCTTTTCATTCGACTCTGGAAGAAACCCTGGTGGCCCACCTTATACTTCATGTGGCCGACGCCTCGATGCCTGATGAGGAACTCGAGGCTACGATCAAGGCGGTTGAAGCCGTCATGGAGGAGATCGAGGCGCTTTCGATCCCCAGGCTGATGGTCCTCAACAAGATCGATCTGATCGACGCCGATCAGGAGGCCTTCCTGCGCCGCACCTATCCCGAAGCTGTTTTCGTGTCGGCCCGCACCGGCCAGGGCCTCAACGAGCTTCAGGTGCGGGTCAAGGGATTCTTTGACGCCCTCCTGGTGAGAGTAGAGCTATTTTTTCCTTATGGCGACGGCCGCGCCATCGGGGAAATCTACAAGGTCGGCGCCGACGTCGACCTCGAAAACACCCCTGAGGGCGTGATCGTGCGCGCCCGGCTTCCCCAGGAGTACGCCGGCCGCTTCGCCCGCTTCCGGCGCTGATTCCTTACTGCTGAAATCCTGCCCGGGAACGGGCGTGCAGGTTTCTGATCTATCCATGTGGAAATAACCAAGCAAGGCAAGCCAATGGAGAAAGCACGTGCCTGATCGATCGAACCTCAGGAGGAGAGAATGAATCAGGAACTGGTTGCATATCCCGCTAGTCTCGATATCGATTATCCCGAGGCGGCAAACAGGCTGACGACGTTTTTTCGGTTTATCGTGATCATTCCGATACTGTTCATCTTGAACCTGCTCAACTCGGTACTGTTTTTCCCCGTCCTGCTCCTGCTTCTTTTCCGTAAGAAGTATCCCCGCTGGTGGTTTGAATGGAATTTGCAGTTGACCAGGTTTCAGAACCGCGTATTTGCCTATGCGTTTCTGCTCACGCACGAATATCCGTCAACCGACGAGGAGCAGGCCGTCCATCTGGAACTGCGTTATCCGGACGCCGCCAGCGAGCTCAGCCGCGGCCTGCCGCTGGTGAAATGGCTGCTGGCGATCCCTCATATCATCGTCCTCTACTTCCTGGCGATCGCGGTGTTCTTAGTGAGCATCTTCGCCTGGTTTTACATCCTGTTCACGGGAAGATATCCGCAGGGGGCCTTCGGATTCGTGGTCGGCTTCATGCGCTGGGGCCTCAGGGTGCAGGCTTACGCCCTGCTGTTGATAACCGACAAGTATCCACCTTTCAGCCTCGAAGCTTGAGCTGAGACAAACGGGAGCCAAGAGACAGTCAGGGACATCATTTGCGGAAATACGCAGCCGAGCTCATCGGAACGTTCATTCTGGTGCTGTTCGGATGCGGCACCATCGTCATCACCCTTGTCGCCGTCGTGGGGAATTTCGGCGCCTATCGCAGCCACCCGCAAGGTCGCAAGCCCGGCTGTAGCCGGGCTGGTGGCCTCCTGAAGGCCGGCAGTAGTTTGATCCGTCTTTGCAGCGACATCGATTTCGACTCGATTTATTCGATCATCAACGATTCCGCCCGCGCTTACGAAGGAGTCATTCCCGAGGATTGCTGGCAGAGTCCCTTTATGCCGCTGGAAGAGCTCCGCGACGAGATCGCCAGCCACGTCGTCTTCTGGGGTTATGAGGAAGAAGGGGAGCTGGTGGGCGTCATGGGTATCCAGGACGCCGGCGACGTTACTCTCATCCGGCATGCCTACGTCCGCGCCCGCAGCCGCAATCGCGGCATCGGCAGCCAGCTGCTGAAGGAGCTGCGGCAGAAGACCTCCAAACCGATCCTCATGGGAACCTGGATCGACGCGGTCTGGGCCATCCGTTTTTATGAGAAGCATGGATTCAAGCGGTTGTCCGCGGAAGAGAGCGCGCGGCTGCTGCGCAAGTACTGGTCGATCTCCGAACGACAGATCGAGGCCTCGGTAGTTCTGGCGGAAACGCCCGCGTCCCTCTGATAGTATTACCGCGTGCGAATCCCGATAAAAATCCTGGACCCGGCCGCGACCGTGCCCCTGCACGCTTATGATGACGGCGACGCCGGCGTCGATCTGACCAGTGTCGCCGATCTGGTTCTGGGGGCGGGGGAGAGGGCGCTGGTACGCACGGGAATAGCCATCGCCATACCCGGCGGCTACGGCGGTTTTGTGCAGCCGCGCTCCGGGCTTGCGGCCAAATTCGGCATCACGCTGACTAATTCACCCGGCCTCATCGACAGCAATTACCGGGGCGAGATCAAGGTCATTCTCCAGAACACCAGCCGCACGGACTTCGAGATCAGGAAGGGCGACCGCATCGCCCAGCTCGTTGTCATGCCGGTCGCAGAGGTTGATTTCGAGGCGGTCGGCGAACTGCCCGGATCCGGCCGCGGCGAAGGCGGCTTCGGCAGCTCCGGCACGTAGCCTTCCGGCGCGAATCCCTCGCGTTCGGCCCCATGTCCGGCCCCATGAATATAATATTTCTCCCTGGGCATATAGAGGTAATCCGTTTTTTGGCGGATGACAGACAATCTTCTATGCAGGGGAGGAAAGATGTTGGACTTAAAGACACAGGGAGTATTCAGCTGGAACGAGCTGCTCACCAAAGATCCGGAAGCAGCCAAGAAGTTCTACACCGAAGTGATCGGCTGGACGGCAGAGGACATGCCCAGCCCGGGCGGCACCTACACTATCTTCAAGGTGAACGGAGAGCAGGTCGCCGGGCTCATGAAGCTACCGGATGAGGCTGCGCAGATGGGCGCGCAGCCGATGTGGGGCGCGTATATCTCTGTGGATGACGCCGATGCTGTTGCCGCCAGGGTCGAGACCATGGGAGGCAAGATCCTGCAACCGCCGATGGACATCGAAGGGATCGGACGGTTCGCAACCCTGCAGGATCCGCAGGGCGCAGTATTCTCGATTATCAAGGCCGCGGAAATGGAAAACGAAGGCTGAGGCTACTGATAAAAAGTTGACGGCCTTTCAACGGCTCGTGGTCGGGACCATGTGATATACTTCCCTTTGATTCGGGACGTGGCGCAGTCTGGTAGCGCACTTGACTGGGGGTCAAGGGGTCGCCGGTTCAAATCCGGCCGTCCCGACCAATGAAGACTTATTCAAACCATCGCCTGAAAAGATGTCCTGAAAGAGATCGGTGTAATGAATTTCTTTCAGTTGCCTGTCTCCAACGAGGATTTTTTTAAAGAAGGACTGATTCATTAGCCGACGGTTGTCGTCTTTGGCCTTTAGATAAGCCCTGTGGCAGTTTCCGGCCAGCTTGATCGCAAGCTCCAGGAGTTCCTGAACGTTATCTTGCCTGCCGGCTATGGCTTTTAACTGATCGTCCGCAATCCCAATTTCATTGACCAGTCTTTCCTGCTCGCCTTTCAGGATATCTATAGCAATCGCTCCGGCGTAATATGCTTCAACCAGCTTGTACCTCTTGTCGTTTAAATCTTCGATTTTCTTGATGAGACGTTTTCTTTGAAGAATCGAGGATGCCTGATGATTAACGATCTCTGTCTCCATGATCTTCTTGAGTTTCTTGACTGTCTCGGGCGGCAGCTGAATGTCCTTGTACAGTTTTTCGATCTCCGTCTCTAGCCACTCGGCGTCAATATATTTCTGGGAGCAGCCGTTATGTTTCTTTTGTCCCAGGCAGTAGAAATATGGATACTTACCCTTGGCTAGCAGGAATGAGAGCCGCGAACCGCATTCGGCGCAGAAGATTGTGCCTTTCAGATAATGAGGATGCTTTCGCTTTCGCTCTCCGGCTTGGTCTCTGCTTTTCAACATCTGCCGGACTCTTTCAAACTGAGCCGGTTCCACGATCGGCTCATGCAGCCCCGGATACTCAACGCCCCGGTATCTGACTATCCCCATATAGAACCTGTTTTGCAGAAGCAAAGCGATTGAAGATTTACAGAACTCGGGGTATGGCCGCTTCTTGGAGAAGTTATTCCTAAGTCCCTTCTTGGCCATGATCTTCTGAATCTCCGCCAGTGAGTAATTGCCGGTAGCGTAGAGGTCGAAGCATTCCTTAACCAGCGGTGCCATCTCCTTATCCTGTATCACCTTGGCGATGCTCTTGCCCTCGATGGTATCTCTGACGTTCTTGTAGCCCACCGGGGCACGTGTGACCATGCCGCCGGTTTTCGCTTTCTGAAGCAGACCCTTTTTCACCTCAGCGGAGAGATTGGCGGAGTAGAACTCAGCCATTAATGCGTGGATACCTTCCACAAAGCGACCAGAGGCGCTGTCTTCGATGTTCTCAACCACTGAGACCAGCTGCGCCCCGGTGCGCGTTAAAACGGCTTTGATGGCCACATGGTCCGCCATATTCCGAGCGAGGCGGTCTATCTTGTGAACGATGACCGCGTCCACGTCTTTTTTCTTGAGACGGGAAAGCATTTCCTGAAGCTGGGGACGGGCAGTTGATCTTGCCGATTCGCCCCTGTCGGCGTATTCATCGACGAGCATCCAGTCATTTTCTCGGATGAGCTTCATGCAGGCTTCTCTTTGGGCGGGGATGGAATATCCACCCTCAGCCTGTTCTCGTGTAGAGACTCTAAGATAAATGACACATCTCATGACTTTTTCTTTCCTTTGGCGCTTCGCGCCTTGATTACAGCTTCATAGGCGTTGATTACCGATTCCTTTTCATCGGCTGTCATGTTCGGTACTTCTTTGAACATGAGTGTGAAGCCCGGATCAGACAGGCCGATGTCTTCCATTTTCACATCGACGACAAGATCATCAACCTGGCTTTTCGTCATTCCCATAACTTTGCCCCAGACGTATAGCTTCTCAGGTTGAGGAATGAACTTGCCTTTTTCCACGTCACTGACATAGCTGGAAGTCTTGTAGCCTAATACGTCACTGATGGCAGACTGGGGGAGACCCTTTTCGGTTCTGATCTGCCGGAGCCGATTTCCAAGAATTTCTTTAACGCTCATTTTGCCTTCGTATATTTACAGAGTAATTGAAGCTATCATTTCACGTCATTGGAAATGTTGCAATAGTTTTATCGCTCTTTTTCGAGCAGGGCGAGGAACTGAGCGGGTTTCAGGATAGGAATGCCCTTGTATTTCTTGAGGCCCAGCAGGTGCTTATCGCCGGAGACGATGAAGTCCGCCTTGGCTTTGACGGCGCATTCGAGGATGCGGTTGTCAGGATCATCGGAGAGGACGGTAATTTTGGTTTTGGGCTCGACAACATCAGCGGCATCGACGATGATGGCGATGGTGTCAAAGACTTCCTCCCTGGTGAAGCGGAACTTGTCGGAAATCAGAACCCTGACGGTTTCTTTGAGGATTTCGTTTGAGGTATAAAGCCTGAACCGGCGATCGTAGCCCCAAGAGAGGCGGAAGAGGATTTCTAGGTTACCGCCGTATACGGCAGCTGAAACATAAACGTTCGTATCAAAAACGACCTTATACACCCCTTACCTCGTGGATTAGACGGTCAATATCTTCTTCCGAGGTAATGTTTAATCGTTTGAATGCCCGCTTGCCAGCGGCTCTTGCGTTCTGCCAGCGCTTCTCCCGCTGCATCTCTTCATAGACGGTAAACATATCCCGAAAGAGCTGACTCTTGCTCTTTTTTTCAACGGCCGCCAGTTTTTCGACTTCTTTCACCATTTCCGGTGGCAAAGAGACGGTCATCGTTTTAGTTGTTCTTCCCAACATAATCACCTCCTGATATTACTAATATTACTCGGTCTTACTGAGTATGTCTTTAATTTAGACCTATTTCAGCTAGCTGTCAATAGTTTTCTTTCCAATCATATGACGCTCCAGTGGAAAACCCGCGGACCGCCACTTAATCCGCCTATTAATTACGTATTAAGATGCTGACCTATTAACGCCGGGGTCTTGATTTGCCTGTTGATCTCGGATCAAGACCCGGAATCAATACCCAGGATTCAGGCTCCAGGGTGTTGTATTGCCTGTTGCAATCAGATGCAACACCCGATTACAAGGAGCAGATTCCAGATCGGCAGGGTCTTACACTGGTACTTACAATCAGTAGTAAGACCCAATTGTAAGAGGCAAAACCCCTGAAAACAAAGCAAAAACCAAAGGGGAATTAACTGGATTTCCGGGGCATTTAGCCCGCTCCAATCCAGCGTCGTCTGGTCTCATTTTGTTGGTCAAAATAAGCCCCGACTTCCCACCATTTCGACCTGCGGTTTCCCTCGTTCCGTTGTCTCTCGGCGAAACGGTGGGAAGTCTGGGCTACGCCCAGACGACGGCTCCCTGTGGTCGCTTAATTCCCCTTTTTAAAAACAGAAAGCGTCGCAATCACATTTAAACCACCGGTGGTGTGGGCGTCGGAATCCCATATTTGCCGCCGCCGTATTCGGAGTCGATTTTTTGCCTTATGTCCTTAATGGCCATTCCATCTTCATTCCACTGGAGCACGTCCAGTGCGATTTCTACTCATAAGTCTCAGCCAGCTCCATGGCGGTCAAACAGCACCTTGTCACCATTGCGCTCTTTTATAAAGCAATCAAGATTGCTTTTGTGACCGGCATCCTGTCCGCAGCCGCAGTAGCACGGGACCTGCGAGAGAAGGTCTGGCCGATCGATGGCAAACTGATACGCTTTGGGTGCGTTCTTGGGAGCTGATTGATCATATGCGAAGCTCGGTAATTTGGCGGACGTTTTCGCCACGATGTCCGATGAGCCGTCCCGTGTCAGAAACCAGACAAAGACACCGGCGACAAGGCTCAATGTGGTTGCGGCGACGATGATGAGTACCTTGGCCACAGGGAAGGCGGATGAGGCGGCCGGTTTTGTCTTGCCTCTATTCTTGTTGCTTTTCTTCTTGCCCATAAATCACCTCCTCAATAAGATTGGGTTCTTAAGTATATTCAATGGCGGTGCTTTGAACCAGACACTCGCACCGTGTGATTGTTGATATCGCAGTAAGGACCACCATTTTCACAGGGGGACGACTCGACTTCCAGGGTAGAATGCACAATCCCAAAATCATGGGAGAGCATTTCCCTTAAGTCGTTCATTATCTTATTACTTTCACTGACCTTGATATCTTCCACCAGCACATGGGCGCTCAGAGCATACAGCTGCGAACCAATGGTCCAGACATGAATGTCGTGGACGTCGATGACGCCATCCTCACCCTTCATTTCAGCTACGACGCGGTTTACATCCACTGCACGCGGTGCCTCCTCCAGGAAGATTTCAAGAGTTTCTTCGATAATCTTCCAGGCGCCCCATAGGATGGCTAGTCCGAGCATGACGCTCACCAGCGGATCGATTGGATACCAGCCAGTGGCAATTATGATAAGACCCGCAACAACCACGGCAGCGGAGGTAGCGGCGTCACTCAGAAGATGAAGCATCGCGCTGCGGATGTTAAGGTCGCCCGATCCCCGGCTTCTCAGGATGGCGACTACGGCCAGGTTGGCGATTAGGGCTACTCCGGCTGTGATCATAACCAGCGCACCGCCAACAGGCTGCGGATTGATGAAGCGCTGATAGGCCTCGTAAAAAATCCAGACAGTGACCAGAACCATGACCAGGGCGTTGATTAGGGCGGTGAGGATGCCGGTGCGGTGATAACCAAAAGTCTTGACGGCCGTAGGCGGTTTCTTTGCCTGAGTGAAAGCAAACCAGACTATGGCAAGGGCGGCGATATCGGTAAAATTGTGAACCGCGTCGCTCAGGAGACCTAGACTGTTTGCCATGAGGCCAATGACAACCTCCACAACCACGATAAGCAGATTAAGGGCGATGCCGAGGATGAGGCCCCGCGTCATGCCCTGCCCCTGGGTTGAATGCTCCAAGCCGTGGTCGTGGCTAGTCTTCTTCATCTTCCCTCGCTTCCTCGATTGCTTCAAACCCTTCCTTGATCACAAGCGGCAGCATGGCGAGCGCGGCTATGGGGTCCGCCCAGGACCAACCAAACAATGCATTGAGGGCCAGGCCCACAAGCAACACCAGCGACAGGTATGAGCAGACCCAGGTTTCCATCGCATCCGAGGCCAACGCCTTGCTGCCTAGCGCCCGCGCGGTTCTTTGTTTGAAAAAGGCCAGGGTCGGCATGATCAACAGGGATAGGATGGCGACAACGATACCCAAGATGCTCTCTTGGGCCTGTTTGCCCGAAGCCAGGTTATATATGGCTTCCGTAAGGATGTAGATAGCCAGGGCAAAAAAAGTGAACCCGACGACAAGAAGGGCTTTTCGTTCCACGGCTGAATGGTCATCACTGGAGAAGCTCTCACCTGTGCGGAGCTCTTTTTTCAGCCGCCATATAAGAGCTCCGGCGGCCGTGACCTCAATGATGCTGTCCAGTCCAAAACCGATGAGGGCGATGCTGCCAGCAGCGATACCCGCGCCAACGGCAACTCCGGCCTCGATAATGTTGTATCCGACGGTGAAATATTCGAGCCTAACGGCGCGTCTGAGAAAGAAGTGTTTGTTTAGATTGCGATCATTATCTGCTGCCATCCTAACGTTTCCTCTTGTTAATAGTTGTACGCGGAGCTTGTGAGTGGCTGAGATGATCCAGGCCCTGGGTAAAGAGTTTCAGCACATGGTCATCATCCAGGGAATAAAAGGCGATCCGCCCTTCCTTGCGGTACTTGACCAGCTGCGCCATGCGCATGGTCCGTAGCTGATGGGAAACAGCGGATACAGTCATGGACAGTGCTGAGGCGATATCGCAGACACAAAGCTCTCCATCAGCAAGGATGGAGATGATGCGCAGGCGGGTGGGGTCTGACATTACCTGAAAGATACGCGAAAGATCGGCAGCGGCCAGGCTGTCCAAGGCCCTTTTCCTGGCCTGCTCTACAGCTTCGGGGTGAATGCAGGCGACATCACAAACGTCTTTTTGGTGAATAGTTGAGCGCATATTCAAATAATATATTATCCTTTGCCCGTGTCAAGAAAAATTTGATCAGAACAGAAGTTGGTTGCTCCGCGTCAGGTAATCTTCTTCGCAAGCGTTGCCACCTGTTGTATCATATGGCTGTTGCTGTTCAGATAACGTCCGAACAGCTCGACCACTACTTTATCTCTGCAAATAGACTGTTTATTCCTGACATTCCCGGCGTCGCCGATTTCCCTTTTCCTTCTTTCCAAACGCTATTCCAAACATGCCAGGCTAATTTCGAGCAATTGGAAGGCGAATGCACGACCCCAAATTTTTCGCCCAGGGGAAACCCTGGGACTGGGGCGGGTATCAGAAAACGGCAAGAAAAAGGCGACCCGACCTTATGCTTCAGTCAGGCCTCGATTATAAGCGGTCAGCGACGGCGCTAACCGATATCAGGCGTGAGGTCCGGCAGTCCGTTTACTTTTCTCTAGAAGAGTGACAGTATTTTGCAAATGGGAAGGTGTATCAAAATATTCGCAGCCTGCGTCTGCCTGCTCTTGTTGCTAGCTATCCCGTCAGGCTGCGGCAGCCCCGCCAGGGGAGATGACGCAGCGGTCGAGCCGAGCCAGACCGCTGCTGTCACCGTTTCCACCTTCAGCGATGCCGACCTCGCCAAAGAGGTGACCCAAAAGAAGCTCGAAGAATTGGCTGCCAAGGCGTTGGTGGTGAAAGTGATTCAGAGTCCACCAGGGCCCGACCTGCCTCCTTATCAACAGACCTGGTCGCAGGATGGCAAGGGCAGTTTCAGACTGGATTCGGTCTCAGACGTTGACATCGCGCACGGCCCGCCGTACAAAGAGACACAGAGCCAAGTGATTTTCAACGCCTCTCAGGGGAAAGCCTGGCTCGTTTTTAACGACATCGCCTACGAAGAAACCAGCCAGGATAACGGATTGAGCAGTGATAAGCTCTTTGGTGGCATGTTCTTTACGGAGCGAATAAATCCGTTCAGCATACCAGCCATGACAAGTTTCATGCCTGATGGTGGCAGCAATTTTTCTTTTTCGACTCAGACGGACGAAACAGGCCGGTTGGTCGCTTGGGAATTTCACTGGACGATAGCTGAGCCGCAGGGCCTACCCATGGGAATGAGCGCCTTGCCTGGTCAAGCAAGGACAAGGGGGGAGATGAACACCAGGGTAGAGTTCAACGGGCCGGAAGGACTGCCTTCAAAAGTCATTTGGAATCACGGCGAGCAGACGCCCCAGACTTTCGAATACCGTGATCAGACAACCGAGACTTTCGAATACCTCCAGTTGAGTGAGGTTCCGGAGAGCCTCTTCGAGCTCCCGGCATCGGTCAAGGGTGTCAGGTCTTACTCGGAATTTTTAAAAGCGTGGCTCCACTATTGACGGCCCG
Organism: Actinomycetota bacterium; assembly: GCA_023382335.1. Taxonomy (GTDB): domain Bacteria; phylum Actinomycetota; class Thermoleophilia; order BMS3ABIN01; family BMS3ABIN01; genus JACRMB01. The sequence goes on along the minus strand of JAMCPM010000011.1, from coordinate 236,861 downwards.
GAAGTCACACTCGCGGGACCGCGGCGAATCTTTCCGAGCGCGAGCTTGCGATCAAAAGCTGCTTCCCAGCGTAGGAGAGATCTTCCTGAGGTCCGGCGCCAGACCCGATGTCCCTCGCCACCCTTCTCCAGCAATGTAACGATTGACATATTTTGTCAATCATGTAAAATAACTGACCACTAGGGAAATGCCGGGGCATCGCATGCAGGAAGCAGGCGACCTGCAAAAGAACGGCATCGGCCAGCTCGGGGAAAGCTGACTTGGGTAAGGGGTTTGGGGTTTTGGGGAATCTGCACGCAACCGGACCATGGATCGATTCCATGGAAATTGAGCGTTGCGCCAGGCGATCGCCGGATCGTTATGGCGGCGGTGTGAGAACGCGGGCAGCCGCGGCCTTCGCCTTCACTTCGATCCTCATCGTCGCCTCCTTATTCCTCTTCACTGACAAGGGCTTGGCGGCAGTCAATTGTGGAGTCAAACCCGATCTTTCCCTCAACGCCTCCAGCATCCACTGGAGCAGCTATGCCGATTACATCAACCGGCATCTATCCATCGATTACAGCGTCACCAATATGACCGTGTCAGAAGCGACCGGTGTGGAGATAGTCGGTTCCACCGGATCGAGAAGCGTAACCAATCTCACGCCGATGCCGATCAAGATCGGCCCCGTCGCGGGAGGCGGCAATTTTTCCTTCAGGATCATGTACAGGATCCCGGAGGGAATCACCAGCTTCCACAACCTGGTCAAGGCTAACTCGGAAGACGGCTGCGGAAATATCTATGCCTACCCCGAGCCGTCGCCTCTGGTCGAGCCCAGGATCGTTGCAACTATCCATAACACCATGATCCTCGATGGCGCCGACGGCCTTCATATCAACGGCAACTATGCCTATATCGCGTCCGGTGGATCCAACCGTCTATCGATCATCGATATCAGCAACCCCAAATCGCCCTTCGTCGCCTCGTCACTCAACGATCCTGCCGGGCACAGGCTGGAAAGCGCCTGGGGAGTACACGTCTCTGGAAATTATGCATTCGTAGTGACAGGTTTTTCCGGAGCGAGCGACCGCCTCACTGTGGTCGACGTGGCCGATCCGCATGCACCCATCATCGTGGCCTCGATCCAGGATCACGATAAGTTGGACGGCGCCCTTCACATCGAGATAGCCGGAAATTATGCGTATATCACGTCGCCGAATCAAAATCGGGTGACTATCGTTGACATCTCGGCGCCGCTGGATCCGCGTATCGTGGCTTCACTTAAGGATGACGTCAAACTCTTCCGCGTCGACGGCATTCACGTCGCCGGCAATTACGTTTATGCAGTCTCGCATCAACTGGACGGCGGTTCCGAAAAATCATATCTTAACGCCATCGACATCTCGGATCCGCTGAATCCGAAGATTGCCGGCTCCTTGAATTCAGAGCATTTCCGCGGTGGAGACCAGATGGCTGTCATCGGCAACTATCTCTACATCCCAGGCAATCGCGATCACACATTCAGTATCGTCGACATCGCCAACCCGGCCGCGATGAGTGTCGTCAGCCATATAACCAACAGTGACTACATAGGCCAGTCCTGTTTCGTCGACGTCTCGGGCAAGCTTGCATACTTGACCTCAGCCAGCGCCAACAGGCTCACGGTGATAGATGTGGCAGACATAGAAACGCCACAAATCATCGGTTCATTAAAAGACAACTATTTTCTCTACAGCGCACTATACGTTCTGGTATCGGGCAAATATGCCTACGTCACCTCGCCAGGGGGGACGTTTAGCGTCATCGAGCTCGTGGAGCATGCCGCCATCTAAAGACAGGCAATACCCCTTATAACCTCAACATACCTAGATACAGCAGCAACCTTCTCTTCCATCTTTGCCCTGCCGCCGCAGTCCGACCACGCATTCCCCCTGAATCAAGCGATTCAGATAAAACCATTTCAGTTTAAATAATAGAAATCATCGTAGGGAATTCCCCTATATACGGAGATTAGCAGGCTTGAATAAAATAAATATGCTTCGAAGGATGCCGTAACATCCTGCTACGGAAACGAGCACCAGGAGTTGACAATCAAATAGTAATGTCATGGTAACAGGGACCGACCTTGGGGGGCCAAGTGACGACCAAAAGAGCCATCATTGCAAGTCTCATTGCTTCGACCTGCTTGTTCTTCATCTTTACTGGAACCGCGCTTGCTGAAAACCTATGCGGGGTAAGGCCCGACCTTTCACTTAACGCCAACAGGATCCATTGGGCCAGCTATTATGATTATGTCAACCGGATCCTGTCCGTCGAGCACAACGTCTCCAATCGTGCCTCCGGCGACGCGGCGGGAGTATCCATTATCGGTGCGCGGGCTTCCGACGGGATCACAAGCGCCTCACCCTTGCCCGTCGAGATCGGCACGATTGCAGCCGGCGCCAGCGCTTCTTTCACATTGCAGTACAATATTCCTTTGGGAGTCAGCACTTTCAGGAGTTTGGTCATGGCCAATGTGGAGGATGGTTGCGGAAATATCTACGCTTATCCCGCACCGGCCCAGCCGGTGACGATGAAGCTCGTCGCGACCATCAGGGATACAGATCATCTGAGCGGCGCCGACGGACTCTACATCGAGGGTAATTACGCCTACATCGCCTCGGGCGGATCCAACAGCCTGAGCATAATCGACATCACCGATCCCCTTGCGCCGGTCATGGTAAGCTCGCTTACCGATCCATCGGGACGGCTTGACCGGGCTTGGGGCGTGCATGTCTCCGGCAGCTACGCCTTCGTCGTCACCGGCTTTTCCGGAACAAGCGACCGCCTGACCGTCGTCGACATCTCCAATCAGGCCAATCCTTACATCGTGGGCTCGCTGCAGGATTACGTCAATCTGGACGGGGCGCTGCACATCGACGTCCAGGGCCAGTATGCATACATCACCGCGCCTTTCGACAACAGGATGACGATCGTAGACATCTCGTCACCCCAGGGGCCGCACCTGGTGGGTTCCATCAAGGACGACGTCAGGCTCTACCGGGCCGACGGCATCTCCGTCAGCGGCAGCCATGCCTATGTCGTATCGCACCAGATCGACGGGGGTTCTGACAAGTCCTACCTTAACTCTGTCGATATCTCCGACCCCGCCAATCCGATCCTTGCCGATTCCCTCAATTCATCCTACTTCCGTGGTGGCGACCAGATGGCGATAGTTGGCAACTATCTGTACGTCCCCGGCAATCTGGACCATACCTTCACCATCGTCGACGTCTCCAGCCCGCTTTCAATGAGCATCGTCAGCCACATCACCAGTGACGCCTATATCGGCCAGTCCTGTTTCGTCGACGTCGCTGACAGGCTCGCATTCATGACCTCCGCGAACAACAGCAGGGTCACTGTCGTGGATATCAGCGACGCAAGTCTGCCGCAGATCGTCAGCTCCCTTCAGGACCTCGTCAATCTCTCTAGCGCGCTCTACGTCATCACGGCTGGGCATTTTGCCTACGTTACCTCACCAGGCGGCACCTTCAGCGTCATCGAGGTCACCCGCACCTAGCCTCAACGGCGGCTTCTCCCCGGCGCTGTTTTACGATCCTTCCTGACGGATATAAAGAAAGACAAGGGCTGCCGCCGGCATATATTCAAAAGCCGCCAGCGCAGCTGACATCCCGCCCTTGGAAAAAGGAGAACCGCCATGGCTGAAAAGACCACGCGCGACAAGAAGAAGAAAAGTGTCATCGATGCCCTCAACCGGGCCAGAGGCATGGAGCTCAACGCCATCACCCAGTACATGAACCATCACTACAACCTCGCCAATATGGATTACGGCGATATGGCCGCCAAGATGAAACTGATCGCCATCGACGAGATGCGCCACGCCGAGATGTTCGCCGAGCGCGTCAAGGAACTGGGCGGGGAGCCCACGACCCAGGCGGCGGCAAAACCGAAACAGGACGGTGAAGTCGTCTTCATATTCGAGTCCGACACCATGCTCGAGGATGGCGCCATCGAAGCTTACAACACCTTTCAGCAGACTTGCCGCGACAACGGTGACAGCATCAGCGTCAAGCTGTTTGAAGCCATCATCGATGACGAGCAGATCCACTTCAACTATTTCGACAGCGTCCGCGAGCACATCGTCAGGCTGGGGGAGACCTATCTGGCCCAGATCGCGGGAACGGCATCATCCACAGGAATCCAGTATCAGGGATTTGTCGCCAGGCTGTCAGGCACGGCTCAGGGCGGAGGCGCCTAGCACAAAGCCTGACGGCAGGCAGTTTGCGGAACCATGGGTAGCGGTGCGCCTGCAACACCCCGGATATGATATTTTATGGCAATGCTTTAGCCAGATAAGTGTCTTGAAGCCGAAAGGACGCCCTTGGCGACGCTTGCCAACCTGCTTACGCTGCTGCGTATTCTTGCTGTTCCAGCCATAGTCATCCTTGTGCTCCATTCAGAGGACGGCTCCAGCACGGCGGCCACGATCATATTCGCTGCCGCCGCATTCACGGATTTTCTCGACGGGCGTATCGCTCGATCGACCGGCACGGTCACGGAATTCGGCCGTATCTTCGATCCGCTGGCGGACAGGATCTTCATCAGCAGCACGATCGCCGCCCTCACGATTGCCGGCGTGCTGCCGATTATTGGCGTGGCCCTGGTCGTCGGCCGGGATATTTTCATGATTCTTGGGTATAAGTTCTTAAGCAGCCGTGGAATGAAGCTACGGGTTACCTTTCTGGGAAAGACTTACACCGCGATCTTCATGCTGGCGATCGTCCTGGCGATGCTGGGACGGGGACCCTGGGAATTCCTTTTCTGGGTAGCGGTCGCCGGCTCCCTGTTCACCGGGCTGCTTTATACGCTCAAAGGGCTGACCAGGCTGACCCGGGTCAACACCGCCCCGTGACCGGCGACACGGGCGCTGTCCGGCCGGTAATGTCATCGGGAGCCGTTGGACCGGTTGACAATATTGATTCACAGTTATAGACAGAAAAACACCAGTTTGGTTTATCGCAACGAAAGGGGCCAGATGAAGGCAGTAGTGATGGCCGGGGGAGAGGGAACGAGGCTGCGTCCGCTGACAAGCAACCAGCCCAAGCCCATGGTTCCCATCGTCAATAAGCCGTGCATGGAGCATATCATCGAGCTGCTGGCCCAGCACGGCCTTACCGACATCATCGTGACACTCGCCTTCCTGCCCCAGAGCGTACGCGGTTACTTCGGCGACGGCTCTTCGCTCGGCGTCAACATAGAGTATTCCGTGGAAGAAAGCCCGCTGGGCACAGCCGGGTCTGTCCGCAACGCTTTCGAACATCTCGATGATACCTTCATAGTCATCAGCGGCGACGCCCTCACCGACTTCAACCTGACCGAGGTCATCGACTTCCACAAGAGCAAGGGCTCGATGATCACCCTGGCTTTGAAGAGCGTCGAGAATCCCCTGGAGTTCGGCGTGGTCATCGTCGATGAGGACAACCACATCAAGCAGTTTCTGGAAAAGCCCAGCTGGGGGCAGGTATTCAGTGATTATGTCAACACAGGCATCTACGTGCTGGAGCCGGAGATCTTCGATTATATCCCCGAGAACACCAAGTATGATTTCAGTCAGGAGCTGTTTCCCAAGATGCTGGCCCGCGGCAAGCCGATGTACGGCTACTCCTGTGAGGGATACTGGCAGGACATAGGCAACATCAACCAGTTCCTCAGGGCCAACCACGACGCCCTCGACGGCAAGGTGAGCGTTAACATCCCGGGCATCAGGTTGCGCGAGAACATCTACATCGGCGAGAAGCTCAACCTCGACAGCCTCGACAACATCCGCGGCCCGGCGCTCATCGGTAATTACGCAAAAATAGACACAGACGCCAAGATCCAGCCATATACGATCCTGGGCAACAATGTGGTCGTCAAGGATAACGCCGAGACCGACCACTGTGTCGTTGACTCCAACACCTATATCGGGTCAGGAGCCAAGGTCAGCGGTTCGATTATCGGCAAGAACTGCGACATCAAGCCGGCGGCGACGATACACGCCAACGCGGCCCTGGGGGACGAGTGCAGCATCGGCGACCACAGCATGGTCGCCAGCAACGTCAAGATCTACCCCTTCAAGGTGATCGAGGCCGGCGCGCACGTATATTCCAGTATCATCTGGGAATGGCGGGCCCTGTCGACGCTGTTCGGCAAGGACGGCGTCGCCGGCCTGGTGAACGTCGACATCACCACCGAGCTGGCCCTCAAGCTCGCCATGGCTTACGGCACCACCCTGGACAAGGGTGCCCAAGTCAGCTGCAGCCGCGACGAGCACCCAGCCTCGCGCATGATCAAACGCGCCATCGTCGCGGGCCTCAATTCCACTGGTGTCAATGTGCGAGACCTCCGGGTGACGCCGGCATCGGTCAACCGCTTCGACCTCAAATGCGGCAACGCCGCCGGCGGCATCCACGTGAGGGTGTCGGCCTGGCATCCCGAGGTCATGCAGATCCTTTTCTTCGAGCCTCCCGGCAGTCCCATCGGCGGTGCCACCGAGCGCGATATAGAAAAATATTACAACCGGCATGACTACCGGCGCGCCTTCTACACCGAGATCGGCAGGATCATGTATCCGGCGCGCACCACCGAGGAGTACGTACAGGGCCTGATCGATACCTGGGATGTGGAAAAAATACGGGCGCGGCGCTTCCGCTTCGTTCTCGACCACAGTTATTCCAGCGCCTCGCTGATCGCCAGCCGGCTGCTCTCCAAGCTGGGAGCCGAGATTATCGCGCTAAATGCATTCCTTGATGAAGACAAGACATCAATCACGTCAACAAGCCTTGGGGCTGAAACCATCCGCGCCCAGAAGCTGGTCGTCTCTGCCGGAGCCGATCTCGGCATAACGATTGATAACGCGGCCGAGAAGATTTTCCTCATAGACGAGAACGGCGCTGAGATCTCCCCGGAAAAAACCCTGTTCCTGCTGCTCAAGCTGATGGCCAACTCGGAAGGAAGCGGACAGATCGCGCTGCCGCTAACGGTATCGCGCCTGGCCGAGCAGCTGGTCGAGGGGACCGGTTGCGAGATACTGAGGACCAAAGTTTCCCAGGCGGCGCTCACCGAAGCTGCGGCCCAACCGGGAGTGATCTTCGCCGGCGCCGTCGGCGGCGATTTTATCTTCCCGGGTTTCCTGCCGGCACACGACGCTCTCATGAGCATGGGCAAGGTCCTGGAGCTGCTGGCGGTCTCGGAGAAGCCCCTCTCGGAGCTCGTGGCCCAGATACCTGACACCACGCTCATGAGTGAAACAAAGAGCTGTCCCTGGTCGCTCAAGGGCGTGGCCATGAGGGAGATCTCGGAGAGCATCCAGGATGAAGAGAACGTCAGCCGCCTCGACGGCATCAAGGTCTTCCACGACAACGGCTGGGCACAGGTGCTGCCTTCTCCCGATGAACCGCTCTTTGAGATCTACGCAGAGGGCGATTCCATCGAGGATACTCAGGAGCTGCTGGAGCGCTACTCCGCCAAGCTCGACGAGATCATCGAAACCCACGAGCAGCAGGAAGCGTAAGCCTCAGCTGTCGGCCTGGTCCCAGTGAACCTTCAGTATCCGTCGATGACATGCGAATAGATACACATGTCCACACATCTCCGGGAAGCCGCTGCTCGAGCATGACCGGGAAAGCTTTTTTTCTCGAATCCGCCCGCCTGGGAATCGAGGCCGCCTGCATTACCAATCATGGCAACCTCACTGATTACGAAGACATGGCCCGAGAGGCGCCGTCCGCCCTTCGCTTGATCCCGGGCGTGGAGATCTCCTCGCCCGCCGGAGACTTCCTCATTTATTCTGCAGATCTTGGTTTTCTGCGCGGCCTCGAGGCTGTTCAGTCCCTGCCGGAGCGTGACCGGCGGCCTGAGTCCACGGCGGTCGTCTGGGCTCATCCCTTCGCCGGGAACCCGGGTGGCGCGGACGCGTCAGAAGATTATCTGGGGCAGGTGGCGTCCCAGGTGGATGGCATCGAAGTCTACAACGGCAACTGGTTTGATGAGGCCGCCAGCGCCCTGGCACGCAGAATCGCCGCTGAATTCGGGCTGGCTCAGCTAGGCGGCAGCGACGCTCACAGCATCGAACAGCTGATGCGTTGCTGGACCGAAGTAGGAAAGGAATTACACAGCGCTGAGAATTTCATAGAAGCCATCCTCGAGAGAAAAACGGGGGCGAAAAAGCTGTAGGGACGACCGTAGCACAGCTGAACGTGAAAAAGAACGGGTAAACGGGATGGGATTTTTCCGCTGGAATGATTGTCGAAGACCTGAATGGAGACGGGAAAATCCCATCCCGCTAAACTTTTATTCCATCTCCGTCCGTGCCATGACCTGTTTGCTGACATTCCTCAGCGCCTCGAAGACTCCCTCACCGGTGAGGGCGCATGATTCCACCGCCGGAGAGTTCGTCTGGTTGAGCAGGTCGTCGAGGTCGTCCGAAGTGAAGATGTCGCTGAGATCGCGTTTGTTGTACTGCATGACCATTCCCAGGTCAAGCGGGCTGTCGCCCTGGTCTTCGAGGTTATCCCACATATTCAGATACGCCTCGACGTTGTCGTCAAGCCGGTTCAGCTGCGAATCGGCCACGAAGACGATGCCGTCTACGCCCTGGATCACCAGCTTGCGGCTGGCGTTGTACTGGCGCTGTCCCGGAACCGTGTAAAGATGAAAGCGTGTCTTCAGGCCCCGGACCTTGCCCAGATCGAGCGGCAGGAAGTCGAAATATAGCGTTCGTTCCTCTTCGGTGGCGATTGACACGAGCTTGCCCTTCACCTGAGGGTTAACTTTACGGTAGACATATTGGATACTCGTGGTCTTGCCGCCCAGAGCGCATCCATAATAAACGATCTTGTAATTGATCTCTCCGGCAGCCAGATTAATCAGTGCCACGGGTATTTCCTCCATTCAAAGCCGTCGCCAGGGCTCGAGCGGCCCTTTTTGTTATCAGACGCACGCGGCCCAGTTCCCCAAAACCGCGGAAGCATATCACCAGCAGGATATCATCGGTTACCTGTGAAACCTGAATGTTTAGCTCAGAACCCTCATGGAGCATGACGGTGAAACCCGAGTTTTCAAGGATGCTTCCAAGCTGGCGGGCGGCGCCAAAGGAGCTGGAGACCAGAACCGCCATCGCGTCGGGGTCCATCCGCCTGGTCGATGATATCACGGTGATGGGCTGCCCAGCGGAGGAAATAAGCCCCAGGTACTCGGGGGAAATGGCGGCCTGAAGGCGCTCCATGACCGGTTTTACCGCGTCCAGCTGTGATTTCAGGACTTTCAGATTTTTGCTCATCGCCTCATCTGCCCGAAGATACCTCCAATAATGCTTATCGGCAAAGAGTTTTTCCCCACGATTTTCAATTCTCAAGCTTTAGTTGAACCTTGGTTGTGCAGGGAATATAATGTTTAAAACCTAGTCCGTGGAGGTCAAAGTGGAGAAACTTCCTGAGCTTTCCAGCCTGTCTGACCAGGAACTGAAATCCCTGATCCGGGAGCTTGTCACCCAGGAGCAGGAACTGAGCTATCAACGCCGCATCCTGCATGGAAAAATCGACATTTTGCGGGCCGAACTGGTTCAGAGATTGTCGGGTAAGAGGGATTCTGGAGAAACACTGATTTCTGCCGATGATGTCAGCAAGCTTACCGACATCCTCGCAAAAGGCGAGCGTTTTTCCATCGGTGGTCAACCCTCCGAAAAGTAGTAGCCGGTTTCGGGAACCCGCCCGCCGGTTATAAGTAACCGATTTGTTCATCAAGGGGAGGAGCAAGAGTGCCAGAACGTTTTGCGAAGCTTGTTAATGCCGTCCAGCACCTCTTTGAGGACATGGATGTCGACGTAGTTGAGGAAAGAGTCCTGCGTTTTTTGCTGCAGGAAATCCACTGTGGAAAGACCCTCGAAGATGCATTGGATGAACCCTACGTGGTCAACAATACAACACCTGCATGGCGGCGCGAGATTCTGGAGCGCCCTGAAGTGATCAATGCCGTGGAGGAAGAGGTGGAGAAAACATTTCAAGGACACAAGGGTGATTGTGACTAGTGAGCAAGGTATATTGCCAGGAATGCGGCTTCCGGAATACGGAAGACGGGAAGTATTGCAGTAAATGCGGCGCCCTGCTGCCGGATGAAGGCGCCGGCGCCCAGTCGACTATCCGCTATTCGCCCGATGCGGAGGAGAGGGAACCGGAAATCGGTTCTCTTTCGGAAGTTGCCAGCGAGGGCGTATCGCTGGTTGTGCGGAGTGGGGGAGGCCTTGCCGGAGAAGTCTTTGCGCCCAAGGGCGAGAAGACTTCCATTGGACGGCACCCCGACAGCGACATCTTTCTTGACGATATCACCGTGTCACGCAATCATGCGCTTCTCATCCACAAGCCGGACGGTTTTTATGTTCAGGACCATGGCAGCCTGAACGGCACTTATGTCAACCGGGTCAGGGTGGAGACTCGCAAACTTTCAGACGGTGACCAGGTGCAGATCGGCAAGTACAAGCTAACCTACATGGAACGATGAAAGAGGAAGAGGGTGCAGGCGCCTCAGCCAAAGCGTTGACGATCGGCGCCGTGGTCGAGCTTCTTAAGCCCGAATTTTCCGACATCAGCATCAGCAAGATCCGTTATCTTGAAGACGAGAAACTGATTTCCCCCAAGCGCACCACCGGTGGCTACCGCCTGTTCTCCAAGGCAGACGTGGAGCGTCTTCGCACCATCCTTGCCCTTCAGCGCGACGAGTTTTTGCCGCTTAAGATCATCCGCCAGGAGCTGTCGCGAAAAGGAACCGTGGCCGTGCGGCCGGCAAGCGGCAGGCGTTTCAAGAAGGTCAGCCTGAAAGCGCCGGCGGCATCGGGATCCAAAAGCTACACCCTGGAGGAAGCCCTGGAAGCCTCAGGGGCTGAAGGCGACCTTGTGCGTGAGCTGGAGGAGTACGGGCTCATCAGTGGCGTCTCAAGCGGCGGCACCCGCCGCTACGACCAGACAGACGTCGAAGTGATGGCGGCGGCGTCCGACCTGGCGCAGTATGGTGTCGGGGCGCGTAACCTGCGGACCCTCAAGAGCTCCGTCGATCGCGAGTCGGCGCTGCTCCTTCAGATCCTGTCACCGACTCTGCGATCCAAGAATCCACAGACCCGCAAGGATGGTATCGCCGCGCTCGAAAATCTTGCCACCGTCTCTTCGTATCTCAAGCATCTGCTGCTTATCAAAGACCTGAGAAATTACACCACGTAAACCAAGGAAAAGGAGAATGCGCTGATGGATCTGGAAGCCAAGATTCGCGACATCCCCGATTTTCCCAAAGAGGGGATAGTTTTCAAGGATATTACGCCACTGCTGCAGGACGCCGAATCGTTACGTTTCGCTGTCGACCAGATGGCTGAATTCGGAGTGGGGAAGAAGATCGATGTCGTCGTCGGCGCTGAAGCACGCGGTTTCATCCTGGGGGCGGCGCTGGCCTACACCCTGGGCGCCGGCTTTGTGCCGGCGAGAAAACCCGGCAAGCTGCCTTTTCTGACCGTGGCTGCGGAATACGATCTCGAATACGGCACCGATAGCCTTGAGGTCCATAATGACGCCATCGTGCCCGGCACAAGGGTGCTGGTGCATGACGATCTGCTGGCGACGGGGGGGACGGCCAGGGCTAAATGCGACCTGGTGGAAAAACTTGGCGGAGAGGTCGTAGGGGTCTGCTTCATAGTCGAGCTTTCATTCCTCAATGGGCGCGACAAGCTCAAGGAATATGACATCATGAGCCTGATCAAGGTTGATGCCGAGTAGATCGAGAACAAGGCGGGGAAGAGCCGCAAACCTGGAAAAGTGCGAGGCGCCCGCCGGGGCGTCTTTTCTTAGCTGTTCCTAGCGGTATATCTCGGCGTTGACGTAGCCTACGCCGCTGATGCCGATGGCCTGGGCACTCGAGAATGACAGATCGAGAATGCGTCCACCAACGTACGGCCCACGGTCATTGATGCGAACGAATACGGAACGACCGCCATGCGTAACTTTTAGCCATGTGTTGAACGGCAGAGACTTGTGAGCGGCGGTATATCCGTACATATTGTAGATCTCGCCGTTTGCCGTTGTGTTTCCCTGGAATCCCGGGCCATACCAGCTGGCCATGCCGTTAAGGGTTATGCCGGTCGGTTGCAACCCCGCAGGCGGGGTATTGCTGACGATAAGCGGGGCGCCCATATTCCCCAGGAATATGTTGCCGGAATCATTGGCGGTCTCCTGGGCAAGCCTGTCGAGCTCTTCCTTCTGTCGAACCTGGGCCAGCTCCTGCGTCTGCTTTTCGATGCTGACGGTCCCGGTGGCTATCTTTCCCTCCAGCTGCTGTTTTCTGGCGTTCAGTACGTTGACATCTTCAGCCTGGGCCTGTTTCAAGGTGTCGACTTTTTCGTGCATCAACCGCACCTCATCGGCTTCGGCCTTGACCTGCGCTACCAGCCGTTGATCGTTTTCCGAAACCCTGCTCAGGTAGGAGATCCGCGCCAGCCCGTCCGAGAAATCCTCGCTGGAGAGGACCACGGCGTACATGCTGGCGTCACCTAGCTTGTATATAGCCGAAATCCGGCCCTCGTAGAGCCTCAGGGTCTCGTTATAGCGGTCCTCTGAGCTCCTGAGCATGGAAGAGGCGTCCGCGAGCTCCAGGCGCCTCTGGTCGAGATACTGCTGGGCCCCGGCGATCCTCGCATTCAGATCGGCGATCTCCTGGCGATTGGCGTCGACCTCGCGCCGCTGATTCTCGATCTGCGTGGCGAGGTCCGATGAGGAGCTTTCGCCAGCGGCTGTAGACGCGAGAACAAGCAAAACGCCGAGCACAGCCGCAGTCGCGGCAGCGATCAATTTCAATGATTTGGTCGAGGCCCAAATAGTTTTTGTCTTGGTCAAATCGCCGGTTCCTTTTTTTCAGGAAGTCTGAACAAAAATGCCGGGTTTGAAACAGCACGTGGCATCTATCGACACGGACCGAAGAGAGTTTAGTACATGTAGGGGAGGTTTATTAAGTGCTTTGAGGGAGAATCGCGCCAATTAAATGTATTGTTACATAAGATATATTATCGTGCACCAGTGGTGGACTTATCGTGACTGGATTCAAAGTGTCGCAGGTGATCTACGGTTACGCCTAAAGCGTCGGCTATCGGCCCAACCTTATCAATTCCAGGATTAACAATTGTTCCTCGTTCAATATTGCCAACCGTGATGGTCGGAATCGACTTCTCGGAAAACTTACTGGCCTCACGAGCTAGACGTTCCTGACTCCATTTAAGATTCTCCCGTTCGTGTTTAATTGCATCTCCGATCTGAGTCATGCTTTCACACCTCCCTTCATCAATGCTTTGCATCAAAGCCTCCTTAAATTGTTTAGCAGATTATCGGTCATTATATATCAGATACTATAAGATGCAAGTGTTTTCCTGCCACATAAATCACGCTATTTGCGACATTCCCCGCCATCATTCAAGAATATTCGCCCTCTCGCCGATTACTCCGCAGGTTGATTTCAGCTATGTAAATTATTCCTGTTTTATGGTACAGTTTCTATCCTTTGGGAAGGGGTGAGGGGTATGCAGGACACAATAACCTGGACCGCCGGGGTGAATCCGGCGGTCGAAATATTGACGGTCTCAGGAGCCGCGAGAGTCTATCTGGAGGCTCGGCGGCTTGATCTTGCCGAGTCCTCCCTCCGCGCGTACCGGAACGCGCTTACCGATCTTTCAGCGGTCCTCCGTGACCCGCCGGTGGGCACCGTTGATACCCGTCTTTTCAGACAGTACTTCGCCGAAATCCTCGAACGAGACTACAAACGAGCCACGATCCTGCAGCGGTATGAGATTTGCTCGGGCCTTTTCGACTGGCTTGTGACGGAAGGCTACCTGGAATCTAACCCGGTTCAGGCGATGAAGTCGCCAAAAACAGAGAAGCGCCTGCCGCGGTACTTAAATGATGAGGCGATCAGGGGGCTGTTGGCAGCCTACACCACATCTTTTACTGGCCAGCGGATGCGGGCGATCACACTGACGCTGCTGGGCACCGGCATCAGGATAGATGAACTTTGCGGCATTACAATCGCCGACCTCGACCTGGACGCGGGGGTGCTCAAGGTCTCGGGCAAAGGCAGCAAGGACCGGGCGATCCCCATAGGTGAGACCCTGGTTTCCGAACTATTTTCCTGGCTGGAGATTCGCAGTAATCACCTGACAACGCGGGACCTAGCCTCCGAATATCTCTTCGCCAGCCTGCGCGGAACCAAGCCTTGCCGGGTCTGTGTCCACCGCAATATGATCAGGATGTGCAAGAAGACCGGCATCGACCCACCAATCAGCCCGCACGTGCTCAGACATACATTCGCCACCCGGTTTGCGGCCGGCTGCGGGAAAGAGCACCCGGGCAATATCTGGCAGCTTCGTGATATCTTAGGCCACTCGAGCATCCAGACCACGCAGATCTACGTTCACACCTCGGCCCGGATGCTCAAAGATGGTTTCGGAGATCCGCTGGAAAAGTTCACCAGGATGTAGGGGTGCAAAAAAGCCCCGCCATTTCTGACGGGGCTTGGCTGTCACCGTTTGGCGGGGGTAGGGACGCCTCGGCGACAAGGTTAATCTGAAATTAAGAAGTGGAAGTTGTATTGTCCTGCAGGAACCGCTTCGCAGCCGTTGCCACGAAAACGAGGACGGCTGTCACCGCTCCCTGGTAGACGCCGAAATCGGCCGTCTGCAGCACTCCGACAACAGCCAGCAGCACAAGCACGGCGCTGGCGATTAAGGCATGGACCACCGCATTGCGGAGATCCAGCCAGTTGATCTGAAATTGTGAAGACAAAAGATCACCTCCTCGAAATTTAACGGGCAGCCGCACTGGTAGCCATTACAGGCACGCCCATTCTCCCTGCCGGCCTTGTTCCCACATCCAGATGGTCATGCGAATCTGCGCCTCACCGTCCCAAATGGATGCTCCTGCGGCTCCCTCAGGCGTTCCCGCCCAGGTGCCAGGATCGAACTGAAACAAGCCCTTGCAGATACCGTTGTCGGCGTAGGGATTGAAGGTCGATTCACACAGGGCCACCGCAACAAGATGGTCGGCCCAGCCAGCATGACCGCTCTCAATAGCCACTTGCCGGATTCGATCAGCCCAGTAATTTCCAGTTGGCTGTGATGTACCTGTCGCGGCATCTTGCTCGATCACGTAGTCAATCGGCTCGTGAGCCGCCGCCTCAGCTTTTTTCAGGGTCGCCAGGTAATCTGCCTTGGCCTTTTCCTCCGCCGCTACCTGGGCCTGTCGTACTCTCTCAGCCTCTGCTGCCGCCTCGCCCGCGTTCTTTTGAGCCGCTGCCAGAACGATCTTGAAACTGAACTCAAGAGAACGCTCCGAGGTGGTAACGGCTCCCCGAATTGCTTCCAGTCCTCGTTGCTTTTGCTGTTCATGCCGGGCCTCCAATGATGAAGTGAGGGCGATTCCGACCAATAAAAAAAGCGCCACGGCGCTTGCGATAATTGCTAGATGGGTCTTTTTTTCTCCAAGATATCTGATGCCGTCCTCTCCCCGCACACTGGCGGTTTGAATTCGCTGTCAGGACATGCTGCACGTTGCCTGTCGTGCTATGGCATCACTCCTTAGAATAGTTCGATTAGAAACGTATCCGACCATTTCGTGCCTTTGGCCATTCGACGGAGATCATATGGTTTTGCCCTTGATTAGGATGAAGACATTAACTGACGAAATGCCGATTGCGGGATGCGCCCCTACCTGTGAACCGACCGCAGAATTAAGCGCTCCCGATGTTGCGTTCTGCACATAAGCCGCCGCCGTGTTCTCCGTATGCGTATGGGTGCCGTTGACCGGATAACGGAGATTCATCTTGAACGTGCCGCCCGAAGGAGAGAAACAACCTATGATGTACCCGCCGCCGTTGGCCGACTGAGGGAATGCACCACTGATTGACTTGAAGCCGGGATTGGCGGTTAAGTCTGCCTGCGGTGTGGCATCAATCGTCACCTTGCCCCGGACGCTCAGGTCAATCGTATTGCCACTGATTCCGCCGCCGAGGTCTGCCGTGACTGTTCCTGTGGGAATGACTTTATCGACGGTCGCGGTTGCCGCTGTAACCCATTCGGTGGGATATTCATTGACCGCCGGGGTAAATCCGGTCTGATCCTGAGCGGTGCCGGTATATATATACTTGGCGCATCCCGGCTGTGAACCTTGCGCCCGCGTGTTGGCGTCGCCCGCGAGGAATCCAGCATTGGTATTACCGCCCCAGAAGGCGTACCAGTTGCCGACGTGGTAAAAAAGGACAACATTATCGCACTGATAGTTGTCCCAGCCCGACGCAGCAGGGGTCAGGATGTATGCCTTTTCGCTCTTGACTACCGTAGAGCCGACATAACTGTACTGGTTGATCTGCGCCAGGTTGTAATCGTTGTGGTAGGTGCCGACGAATGAGCCGTCGTGCATGACCTGTCCTACCGGGTAGCCCGTGTCTGAGCCTGTGGCTCCCGCATAAGAACCGTACTCGACCATCGAGGGATGAATGGTCCAACCAGATGCCGTGAAGCTGATATTGCGGTAATGGCGAGGGACGAGCGAGACCGTGCCATCTGCCAACTGGACGAACACCCGCAGATTAATCCTGCCGTCGCGCTCATAAAGGCCGCAGGGGACCGACTGATAAGGCGTGGTGCCGAGAGAGAGCGGCGCATTTGCCGTCAGGTTCGTGGTGATGGCCGGGGTCGCGGCGGTCAGGTCTACAGTTACCAGACCTGTCCTCACTTTCCCGACTCCATCGGCTACACTCGTGCCGCCGTGGGCGATGAGCATCTGGTTGCCGGTTATCATGGCCGCCGACATGTAGGAGTTGCCATCATTCCATTTGCCGCCGACGCCCATCGGAATAAGCGGAGTCGCCGGAACGTTGAGCCATGTAAACGGACCTTCGGGATGGCCCCAAGGAGCGGAAACCATGTAGACTGCGCGGCCCGTTGCGGCATTTAATTCACCCGCCTGCGGTGTGCGACCGTGGACGAGTGCGACAAGGCGGCTGCGGGCAGGGTCTTCGACGATGCAATTCACATACAGCCGGTCGAAAGCATACTCGGTGATGGTAAGCGTTCCTGTCCCCGCTGCGGTGATGTCGATTGCCACCCCGCCGGGAGTGGCTGCGAACTTGCAGGTGCCGCCGACAACATCGCGGGCGTAGACGATTCCCCCGGCGATCGGGCCGGTCGGAAGTGTCACTGTCGAGGAGAGCTTGTAGGCGTTGCCATTGGTCGGAGAATCACCCGAGAAGGTGAAAACGTCGGTGCCTGTGTCAATCCCTGTCGCCTGATTGACCGTGCAGACCTTGCCTGTGGTCGGCAGGGGGATGATGGGTCCGGCGAACCGCTCGAAATGGCCGCCATCTATTGCTGGATTGGGAGGTGATTTGGGGAATTCGGCAACGGTAGTTTCAAGACCCGGGGCCATCTGGTTGATTGTGACATTTCCGGTTCGACGAAGTGACATCTATACCACCTCGAACCGATATGCCGTGTTGTTCTGGTCAGCGTCGATCTTCATGGTATGGATGCCTGCCGGGAGGTCTACTGTCTCCCCGGCGGCCAGGACGAGGACCGTTGAGGTCGAGCCGTCCGTTGTAATGCCTGTGGCTGCACCGTCGGCGGAAAGGCCGATGAGCAGATTGCCCGGCCCGTCATTGGCAATCCAGCCGCCAGCGGATTTGCGGCCAAAGGCGGCATTCACGCCTACCGTGTCCTCGAAAGTCCCTGCATAATTCGTAGGGCTGTGCGCGGTTGAAACCTTTGAGCCCACGGCAGATGCAAGGATCGGGAGACTCCCCGCCGTGTTAACCAATAGATTGCCCTGTTCATCGTAATGGTCAGCCATAATTCCTCCAGTTCATTTTGAGATCAGCCTTTGACGACTCTGAGTCTTCCGGCACGGCGTCGAGGGCGTAGATCCTCGCGCGGATCCCGGCGGCCGCCATCAGGAACCGCGGCTGCTACCAGCGGCCGCGCCGGAAAGTTGAGACCTTCACCCCGGATGTATGAGCCACGTCCGGAGCGGTATCTGAAAAGCTCGAAGGTTCCGAAGTCGCGCCAGTAGATCCCGACGAGCGCGTGCCCAGGTGCGTCGGCCTCCAGATCCTCCAGGCGCCGGCGCTGCTCCGGCTTGAGGCCCGACGCCGGGAAGGTGTCGCCGTCAGCTTCCTTGACCTCAACGGCGTGATGGATCGGCAAGCCCTGGTTGCTCATCACATAGCCCTGGAAGTCCGGAGCGCCCTTGGAGCGAAAGAAGCCATAAAGGTATTTGCCGAAGTTTCCCATGACCTTGAACGGCGGTGGGGTCTTATGCATCTTCCAGCCGAGCCCATCAAAAAAGGCGGCGGCAGCCGCCTCCCCGGCTTCACCTGTTGAAGGGCGGCGGCGTCTCAAGACAGTTCGCGCCGCTCGCAATAGGCGGCGTTGGCCTGGTCGAGAATGACCCGGACTTGCCCAGTGTAATCCTTGATCGGCCAACCGAAATCAGTACCAACGGGGATGTCACCCTGCCACGCCTCGCGCCAGCCTGTACCTGTATGAGTTGGATCGAACAGGATGGTGGCGTGAACGTGATCGAACGGAAATGCTATTCCGGGGTCTTTCTCTGCGTGAACGATGATTGCCACCTGCGACTCTTTGTAAATGGACGTGTCGAAGTGAGCGTCCCACTCCCTGCCGTCGCCATCAGTTGATTCCATTCTGCTTGCACGCCATCCCAATCCCATGTCGTCATCTCCTTGATTTGAAGTTCCGTGATTTGAAGTTCCGGAAAAAGGCCATTGACCGAAATCGTCAGTTTTGGCCTCGTTGAAATCGACGGTGCCACCCCACTCGCCGTTGGAATACTGATAGAGGTGAGCGGGGTTGTAAACGAGGCCGCCAGACCAGGCGTAGGTCTGCCAGAGCCAGCGAGCCGAACCGTTCTCATGGCAGCGTTTCACAACGTAGTAGCTGCCGTAGACGCCGACCCGCTCGGGGCCGATAACGGATGCCGCGCCGCGCAGGTAATCATCGATTGCGGCCTGCTCACCCTCTGAGGCGTCCCAGTCTACGGCGAAGAAGATGGGCCGGTCGAGGGGCTGTCCCAGAGCCTGGGCCTGCGCATAGGCCGCCCCGGCGTCCTCCCGCCCTCCGGCGAATCCCGAGAGAGCGCGGTTGGAATAGGTCTCCCAGACCAGCACGATGGAGATGCCGGCGGCAAGCGCCGCGTCTGCCTCCGGACGGCTTAAATTTTTACCCGGCGAGTGCGACAGGTAGCGGCAAATGAAGTCAAAACCCTGTGATTTGATGTAGCCCGGGTCGGGGCGAGAGAAGCTGAAATCGAGTCCTAGCATGGTTCCACCCTTTTTATGACGGATTAGATGTGCCTTACTAGAGTTTAATCAGCACGCCGATGATGGTCAGGCAGCCGCCGATAACCATGCCTGCACCGACGCCAGCAATGGTGATGTAGCGCGGCAGATAGGTATTGAACCGCTCGTAAATACCCCGGAAATCCTTTTTCAGATCGACTCGGAAACTGGAAAACTCGGTTTTCCAGTCATCCTGCCAACGAGCACAGGTGTTTTTGCAATCACCCAGCTCCGATTGAACCGCCTCCATGCCACGCTCAAGCACTGCGACACGCTCCTCGATAGTTTCGGGCATTAATCAATCCTCCATTCACGTTACAGGATGCGGCGCAGCAGACTTTCCATATCATCGGGCTGGTCTGATGTTTTCAGCTCGACGGTGCCTGCCTCGTAGTCCACGATGGTTTCCTCAATCAGAAAGCCATTGAAGTTGTCGATCGGGTTACTCTCATCAAAGGCTCGGTACTCATCGCGCTCGACCTTCACGACATCACCGGCGCGTATCAGCCCGGCCCAGCGCATCCCCGAGGTGCTGCGGACGTTCTGCAGGGGCAGGACGATTGAGCCGCGCGGTATCGGCTGCGTGTATATTGACAGGTAGGTGTCCCCCACCTGCTGCGCTTGAGCCACGGTCAGCTTAAGGTTGCTACTGCGTAGATCGAGAACGTCGCCGCGCTCCATGCCGTACTTCGCCAATGATGCGTTATCCGCTCGCGTCACAACCGCGTCTGCACCGGTCGTGTCCTTGTAGTGGACAGCGACCCAGTTCTGGTACCGGGACCAGTCCAGCTCGATGCGAAATCCCCCGCCGGAGATGCTGGCCATGTCCTCCTTTTCAACGTACCACTTGACCGTCTTGCCTCTGGTGCGGTGCCGCCAGTAGAAGTAGCAGCCCAGCGCGTTCGGGTCGCTCTCGCGCCCGGGGAATATCCCGCGCTCGAAATCGCAGTAGGCCAGGCAGTCGCCAATGATTTTCTCGTAGGTCTCCGACACGTCCTGCTTCCTGTCCACCACGGGGTTCTCCGCTGCCTGCATGGCCTGGCAATAGCGCTGAGAATTGTTTATCCAGGGGAGCCCCAAGCCAACCCAAGAACCGGCGCCAGCGATCGTCGCATAATAGATCCAGCCCCACACATCCCAGCCGGGGTTGATGGAGGAAAGCCAGATGTTCTGACGCTTCTCATAGTGCGGGTCGTGACCCTGCCCTAGAAACGAAAGTGCTCCCTCCATCTCGTTTCGCTTGACGCTGGAGATAGCGTGCTGAGTAACGCGCTCAAGGCCGTAATAGACCTCAGCCGCGTCGTTCTTCCTGGCTGGCCAGTTGCCGTCAGGGCCACGATCCGCAATGGAGAACTCAATCGAGCCGTCGCCGCCCTGCCTGTTGGTGGTGAACTTCAGGCCCCGGTGCCCTCCGGGGTTCAGCGGAGAGGCGAGATTGATACATTCCCCAGGCGAGGTGGCACCGCGCACGCCGCCCTTTCTGAACTTGATGCTCACGTCAGGCATTAGCCCCTGCCGTTCTTGTAGCGGGGGACGATGACCAGCCGTGTCAGATCAATGCTCGAAACCGTGTTCGGCGTAGACGAGTCGCGGCATATCGTCAGCAGATTGTTCACCCCCACCGAGAGGGTCATCAGTTCGCCGGTGGTTCGCTTCCTGTGGACGCTCTGAGCAGTAGCACCAGCCGCTGAACCCTGCGAGTACCCCGCGCTGTCGCGGTAGCGGGAGTCCCAGCAGGAGAACCGCTTACCGGCGGCGGGTGTGAAGTTGCGTGCGCCGCCTTCCGTGGGAGCCACTTCCATGATGTTGATGTCCCACGCCTGGGTCGCGTGGTCGCTGGTGATGCCCAGCCCTACGATGCTGAAAGTCTGCGAGAGAACCGCGTCGCGGTGAAATCCATCGAAGGGCAGGCTTAGGCTCGTAATGTCGATGCTCTGCCAGTTGGCCGAGTTGCCTACCCTCACCGGATCACTGACTGCGTAAGTGTCGGAGTTCTCGTCGTAGCCGATCATCCGCACGGAGCCGCCGGTCGAGTCCCCCGTTCGTATTCTTGCCAGTAGCCGGTGCTCGCCCTGGTACTTGTCCGCAGGCAGCTTGACCGGGTAGACGAGCAGCTCGGTCGTGCCAATGGTCCACGTCCAGTACGAGTGCATGAATTGACCGTCAGCGTTGGGACTTGTCGGGGAGGTCGCGGTCGTAGGGGTTGGGGTAGCCGCCCACGAGTTACCCGCTGGCGCAGCCGGTGAAGACTCAGGCCAGAGCACGCCCAGCGGGGCCTCCACGCCGTCCTGGCCCTTGGTCAGCCAGATTGAGTCGATGGCCGAGCCCGGTTCGAATATCACGAAGTCATCGAGGCCGTAATCGTAGCTGCCCCCGGCGAAGCCGGTGATGGCGAAGTAGCCGATGCCCGAGGTCCATACCGGCGCGCCCTGGGTGATCATGGAGCTTACGTCGAATGAGAACTGAGACCAATTACTGCCCCACGCCAGCGCGTCGATGTTCACGGTCTTTTTGAAATAGTTACTTGAGTTCTGGCCTATCTGTACTTCAAGCGCGACGGTTGGATGTGGCCATGCCTTGAGCCAGCACGACACTTTGCCGGAGGCGAGAGACGAACAGTCGATTGTTGGGGATATGGTCCTGACCATCGAGGTCGCGGTGCGACCGTCGAGGCAGACGAACTTGCTGCCGCTGTGCGGCCCCTGCGTGTCGTTGTACCTGGGGCAGTTAGACACGAGGGATACCCCCGCGCTCCATGACCCTTCGCTGTTCTCGCCGTTGGCGAGCGTCTTGCTATCGCCAGCCATCAGATCCAGCAGAAAGCCCGGATCGTACTCACCCGGGACATCGTAGACGACGGTAGGTAGCGGCGTCTGGCCCCGGACGTTGAAAACCTTGCCGTTCACCGCGTGTACATTGTCGATGTTGAAGGCCGGTGCGTTGCCGCTCGCCACCGTCGCCCGAAACTCTAGGGAGACGATCTGCCAGCTGAAGCCCGTGGCCCCGAGGTCGAAGAAGATAGGCTGCCAGCCGACGACGAACCCGGTCATGCCGAGCGGGTGCGCTATCGGTACGTCAAAAGTGACGTTGTCCCCATCCAAGACTACGGCCTTGAAGGTCATGCCGTCGGGGACGATGTCGAGCCAGAGCCACGCGCTCAGCCAGCAGGTGGGACCAAGCTGGGACAGGTAAACAAACGAGGTATCATGTTTCAGCCACGTCGTCGTGATCGCCGCTTCGGTGCGTGCGCTCTTCGAGCCCTGAACACAGCGGGTCGCATCCTCGGAGAAATTGTTGCCGGTCCACTGACCCGCCTCCCCGTCCATCTGACCAAGAACCACCGTCTTGTCAAATATCGTCGCTGGCGAGCCGTAGGGGTGCGGGTCGCAGAGCAGGCCCAAGTTCGCGTGAGAAAAACCGAGCCTAAGTGTATTTAGCGGCATTTCCAGCGGGCTCGAGTACGTGTCGAAATAGAGGTCGCTGTTTTGGGCAGGGTCGGGGTTCCATGTGAGCTTATTGCGCGACTTCTGCAGGGCCTTTAATAATCTGCTTTGATTCGAGAGTATGTCTCTCGTGGTGCCACCTAACAGCTCGAATGGGATAGGGAGAACCAGTCGATCAAAATGCTCCTCGCCCAGCGTCATGCCCCGGCTGCGACGAATCTGTCCCTGTTGGTTAAGCTCCGCAGGGGGGATGCCAAATCCATCCAGCAGCCGAGCCGCGATCTTGTCGTTGAAGTTGAATTCATAGGTATCGCCTTCACCGAGTATGAGTTTTCGGTTTGCCATTATCTGCTCTTCACCTGGCTTTCTGATGAGACCTTCGCAGTTTGGGCGATGCTGTTGACTTCCACACGAATCAGCTGCTTGATCTGCGACATGGATTCAGGGACATAGACGGCGACATTGACCGGCTGATTTGATGCGCCCGGCCCTGCTCCTGCCAGCGCAGGCACTCCACCGCCTGCGCCAACCTGGATCATGCCGGTGATGTTCTTCATGGTGCTTGTGAGATCGGAGGCGCGGCCAGTGATGGTATTGATAAGGCCGTCCATGATCGCGTTGGCCTCAGGGACCAGAAGAATTCGGTCCTTCTCTATCGGGCCTTTAAGGTCCTTGATCTGGCCACCAATGCCGGAGACGAAATCGTAGACTTCGCCTACCTTGCTTGCGATGCCGTCGTAGAGTCCCTGGATGATCGAAACGCCGGCGCCATAAAGCAGCCCACCAACATCGCCCAAAGCTCCGAGGATCTGGCCACCAATGCTGGAGACAACGCCGAGCAGGCCTCCCAAAGCACCCGAAGCCGAGTTCACCATGCCCCAAAAGGCCCCATCCACCGCGCCCCATGCGCCGCTTGCCACTCCTGCGATGGTGGAGCCGATCGAGGAGAAAACGCCGTTAACTGTGTTCTCGAATGAGGTGAGAGCGTTATCAATGCTTGTAAAGATATTTGTGAACCAGCTACCTAAAGTTTGGAGATGCTGCGGTGTTGCGGCGAACCAAACGATTACGTCGCCTATGGCTTGCCCGATACCATAGAGAATATCGATCACGCCATTCAGCGCGGTCGTGAGAATCATGAACGCACCAGAGGCGAGGAGCATAAGAACCGCCCCAAGAGCCTTGGCAGCTGGCACAAGGACTTCCGTCCAAACGCGGGCCAGTTTGCCGCCTGCCTCAGCCCCCTGCTCAGCGCCCATGCTGAACATACCCGCGGTCAACTCGGCACCGCTCACCTTGTTCGGTCCAGGCGTTGGCGGTCCACCTATCTGATCAGAGATTTTAGGTTTCTGCTCCTCTCCGCCGAGCTTGTCCCAACCTTCCTTGGCGTGGTCCCCTAAATCTTTCAGCTTGTCGATCAGGGCCTGTATCTTCGACTCAATCTCAAACTCGTGGTCGTCCCACCACTTCTTGATTGTGTCGAAAGCGCCGAGGATACCGTCAGCGGCAGACTGGATCGGCGGCAGCAATACGGCCCCGATGTTGATGGCGATGACTTCCAGATCAGCTTTGAGCTTGTTCCACTTCTGCAGAACGCCGTCTTTCATCTTGTCAAAAGCCTGATCAGTGGCACCGGCGGCACCAGCCATCGCGGCCAGGTTGTTGGTGAAGGTTTCAGTGCCTTTGCCGGTTAACGTAAGGGCCGCTGAGCCTGCTTCCACAGACTGGAATAGATCGTTGATGCCGACCCCGGTGTCCTTGGCATGTTGTTCCATTATCTGAAGGGCCTGCTGCAAAGTACCGCCACCAGCAACAAAGTCTCTGAAGCTCTTGCCGGAGAGCTGCTGGAATGTGTCTGATGCCTGCTGGCCGGACTTCGAGAGCTCGGCGAACATTTGCCTGATTTGAGTCGTAGCAACTTCGGTGGGGACACCCTGAGCGGTCATCGATGCCAGAGCTGCTGCCACCTGGCCAAAAGTAACCCCTAAAGCTGCAGCAATCGGGTCAACGTTGAATAGAGATTTTGACAGCTCAGTAAATGTCGTTTTGCCTATTCGGACAGCCGTGAACATGATGTCCGACGCATCTGAGGCAGAGAGCGTCTCTTTCCCATAGGCATTAACCGCCGAGCTAATGCCATCCACAGCGG
This sequence comes from Actinomycetota bacterium, assembly GCA_023382335.1. Lineage (GTDB taxonomy): Bacteria > Actinomycetota > Thermoleophilia > BMS3ABIN01 > BMS3ABIN01 > JACRMB01. Next base: position 211,880 of record JAMCPM010000011.1, on the reverse strand, counting down.
TTTCAAGATCGGTGACGCCACCGATGGATGCCTTGGCTGAAGTGCGGAGAAAGTCAAAAACGTTCTCTGGGGGGACGCCAGCGGAGATAGCTTGATAGAGTGCTGGAATGACTTTCTCAGGCATGATGCCGAAGTCGGTGGCGAGCTTCTTCACCTGACCAGACATCTGATCCATGCCCTGCTGGGAAATGCCTGGCAGCAGGGTGAAGACCTCGTTCATGCCCTGCTGAAACTTGGCAAACTCCTTGACGCCGACCACGGCGGCGCCGGCAAGAGCCGCACCAATCCCAACGGCGGCAGCGGCACCTATCTTTGTAAGATTGCCCAAGGCCCCGCCGATGCCCGCCATGCCCTGCTGAAACGGCTTATCATCGAGGCCGAGAATTGCGTATAGTTCTCCGACTTTAAGGGCCATCACACCTCAATTAGGGAAACAAAAAACGCCCTCGGCGGGGCGCTTGTTTGGCACTGCTATGTTTCTAACTATTTACATGCCCGGGTCTTCCCTTTTACCAGTTGCATATGTCCAGGGATAGCCACAGACGACGCATCTTTTTTCATACAAGGGCAGGGCGAGAAGCCAAAGGCCGCCAGTGCATACCACGGCAATGAGCGTTCCCACACCTATCTGGCGTTTGTAGCCGCGCGTCTTTTCGCATGCCGGGCAATGTATTGTTTCAACCATAGTGCTGACATTACCACAAATCAGACGGGATTAAAACGCCCGGAGAACGAACCGCTCTGCCTCCTTGGGATCTTCGATGACCCGCGGTTGCTCCCCATCATCCTTCAGAGCCAACTGCCAGCGCGAATCCGGACTAAATCCGGCCACCAAGGCGCAGAACCGACGCCAGGTAATCCGCGAGAGAGATCGGACCAGATCAATTCCATACTCCCGCTGGAAATCCGACTCGATCAGTCCCCAGCGCTCTAGGATAAGGTTGAGTGCTCGCTCGTTTGATCTGCCCCCGTCGTGGGGGCCGGAACTTCCCCCTGGTCGCCGCCGCCTCCCTGGTACTGATGGAAAGCCCACAGGATGATGTCCGCGATCTGATCCGTGTCCATCCCCTTTCCGAGCCATTCATCAAGCACGGCCTTGGGGATCATGTCGACCGCGAATTCGATTATCTCCTCGCGGGTGAGGTCAGAATAATTCCTGCCCTTGTTTTTCAGCCGGATCACTCGCAGGACAACCGACGCCGGCAACTTCGGGGGGAGCTCATAGTCGGCGCCGAGGACGGTCGCGATCAGGGGTTTACCCTTGTGTTCCTGCCAGGCTGCGTCGAAGTTTTTGTATCGCTCTGTCACAGGCCACCCTATTCGTTGAAGTTGATCTCACATTCCCAGCCGAGCTTGTCGTCCTTGCCGCCATCGGTGCTTCCAGCGCGGCACCAGCCCTTCCGGACCACTACCGTACCGCCCGAAGTGGTGTAGCGGAACTGCTTGATGGCGGTATAGCCCACGGTGGTGGCTGCCTCACACGCTTCCTGTCCGGGGTCGCGGGCGCCGGTGGCCTCGTCTTCGAGCGTGTTGCCCTTCAGAGTCACTTTGCGCTTGATCCGCACCGGCACGCTTGAGGCGATACCGCCGCTGTCGCTGTCATCGGTGTCAACACTGTCGATGTCCGGATTCGGCCACGCTGAACCGTCCAGCCCCTTGATCCGTACCCAGCTGGGCACGGCTTCGGTGCCGGTGTTGATCTCCCACTGGAGATCGCGCGCCAGGATAAAAACTACTCCCATGATTTTCCTCCTTACTCTCGGTTGGTCGAAACTACCGTGTGTTCTATCTCGTAATTCGTGGTGAACTGATGTCTGCCGTTTTCATCTATGCCAATGTCGCTGGGAAGGTCAAGTGCCTTGCAGAAGACCATGTAAGCTTCCGCGTCCCCGCCAGAGTCGAGTGTGGTATACCTGAGAGCATGCAGGACGGTGTAGATCTCAGTGGCCTTTGTGAGAGCCTCATCGTTCGTGGCTGCACGTACCAGGACCTGTACCCGAGGTGTATCATAGCCGTGCTGGAAATCCCCCGTGCCGCCATATTGCCTGATGCTGATTGCCAGGTCCGGCTCGGGCGGCAGAGGTCCCGTGAAGCAGTAACCCTCGATCCCTGCTTCGTCATAGATCAGCACGCCTAAATTATCCAGAAATCTGGCTACGGCTACCGAGATCATTTGAAGGCCTTCCCGAGTCCCTTTGCCAGTCTTTCGTGAATCACGCTCTCCTCTTCCTGCAAGGTCTTTTCCAGCCACTTAGCGCGGCGACCTGGGTCATGCTGATAATCCAGCTCCTCGTGTTGTCGCGGTCCGTAGATTTCATCATAGAAGACGGTGGCATTTAGCCCGTCCAGACTGGTCCCTCCACTGTTTTCCAGGTCATGGTTCTCAATCGGCACTGTCCTGTTTGCCGTCTCAAGTGTGTAGTCTATTACGTCAACTACGGCCTGGCGCGCGGCCTCATGCTCCGCCGCGGTCACGATTGCCCTCCTGTCGACTTTCCATTTCAGCGAGAAGCTCACGAAACAAGGACCTCAAGATGATGTGGCCGGTTTAGCTCCAAGACGGGAAGGACTTCCACCACCTTGTAAGCTCGGCCGTCACGGGTAAGGCGGCTTTTCATGGGACAGCTAACGTCAGGCCTGAGCAGCACGGTCCCGGAGGTAATGACCTCCTGGCCATCAGCCCTCTTGACCATGCGCCGTTTACCCTCGAAGCGGGCTCGGAGATCCACAGGCGAGCCGTAGATCGCCGCGCCGTGGCCGTTCACGCCCTCGTAGGCATCAACCGTGACGGTCTCGGTCAGCAGGGCCAGCGGTATCACACCAACCCCGCGTTCTGCAGGATGCGCCAGGCCCTCGGCGATAGCTTGGGCGGCCGGCGGCCGGAATAGCCCAAAACGCTCACCTGTGAGCCGGCGAGGCCGTCGATATCATTCTCCTCGCCCACCTCCGCCCAGAATTCCACCTGAGCACAACAGGCGTCGCGCATTACGGACGCCACGGTTACGTTAATGCCCTGAACAACGAGGGTGCCCGTGGGCAATCCGTCGGTGGCATCGATATCGAAAATCGAAGTAACTGTATTGTCAATCAGCTCAGTCGCCCGATCGAGAAGCCGGTCGACATCGGCCGGTGCTACCTGGCCACTGAACGTCGTGTATTCTGCGCTGGTGGCGTAGGCCTTCACTTCTTTTTGCTCTCCTTCGGGGGAGTTTCTTTCGGTGCCGGCGCCATCGATTCCAGCTCACTCCCGGGCTCGGGGATCTCCGGCCCCAGGTCAGTCCGGGGAGTTTCTGAGAAGAACGGGGTGCCGCTTTTCAGGAGATACCAAGGCATGTCATCCTCCTCATTTAATCGCGGCGTAGGAGACGCTCGCCTGGATTGAGAAATCGATGTAGACCTTGCCCGGATCGGTGCCGCCCGAGGGCCGGTTGAACGTACTCTGAGGGAACGGCCCGATGATCTTCTCGCCGGTGGTCGCGGGAATGGTCACCGTCTGCTCTGCCACGTCGAGCCCGGCCCGCTGCTCCGGGGTCTGAATGGTGACGGTGCAGGCGGCGGCATTGGCGTTTCTGACAATCAACTTGGTCTGGCCATCACCGGGAATCATGATGCCGTCCACCGTGGGGGTGACGTATATGAGAGTTGTTCCGGCGGGCGTGGAAATGAATGGTGTTACGTTACCACGTGCCATTTACTTCTTCTCCTTCCCGCCCTTGGCTTTGGCGTCGGCTTTCGCCGGCGTCTCGACCTCGGCATCGTTTGCAGACGAAGAAGACTCAGAGTCGGCTTCGGCGTTCTCGTCGGTCGTGCCCTCTTCCTCGCCCTTCTGATCGCCAGTGACCTGGCCATCGGTGTCGTCGGCTTTCGCCGGCGGCGCACCTTCGGGCCCGTCGATCTCTTCATAGCCGCGGGATCTGGCTTCCTCCTCCCAGACGGTGCCGAGCTCAACCTCGAAGGTCTGACCCGACTCGGGGTTGTGGAACCATGTTGTCTTTGCCATCTAATTCACTCCTTTTAGGTGGCCCGGCCCCTGACGTATGGCAGACCAGGGACCGGGCTCAAGGGGGGCGTAAAGCCCCGTTCCTCAGGGATGGGGTATCAGGTTTTACGCGCCGTAGGCACCCTTGTTGAAGGTGCCCAGCGCCATGTACTCGGCGCGCGGCAGCATCGAGCCCCAGACCCACAGACCGCGCACGCCAGTGGCGAAGTCGTTGATCAGCTGGACCGTGTCCATCTCATCAATCGCCGAGGCGAAGGTGATCATGGGATCGCCTGCCATGACCTTGTATTTTGTGGCCGTGGTGTTGGGCACGTTGGGCGAGACGTACGGAATCAGGCCGCTGACCGGGTCCATCTTGCCAGCGTCTACCGCGAACTGGCCCCGGGTCGCCGCGTCACCAAGACTGGTGTTGCGGCCCGAGAGTTCGATGTAAAGCATTGTGCCGAACCATTCCGGCAGGACCACGCGCGGGTTGGTGTGCGGCGCCTTGGCGGCCACCAGCTTCTCGCGCAGGATGGCTAGCGCCACGCTTGGGGCAACCTGACCCGCGCCCAGACCCACGGTGATCGGCGTGACGTCGTCGCCGTAGGCATTAGCCACGGCGATGGACGAGTAGTTGGCGGCGATGGCCTGGTCGATCACGTCACCGATGGCAACAGCGGCACGTTGGGAGCCCTGATCGATCAGCTGGAGTTCCGAGAAGTGCTCGCGCACCTTCGGCACCTTGATCAGTACCTTCTTCTGTTTGTCGATCTGGATGGTGACGGCGTTGTCACCGAGCGTGCCCCAGTCGGCGTCAAGCCACGCGCCCGTGTAGTCGGTCACGACCACGTCGCTGACGTAGAACGCCTTGACCGTGCCGCCCTTTTTGGCCTCACCCTCGTAGTTGTTGTTGGTGAGCGCCTGCACGTACATGAAACTCTTGTCCAGATATTCCAGAATCCGCGACGACCAGATGGTCGGTTCGGACGCCAGGGGAACACCCGGACCGGCACCACCCATAATCGGCGGATAGTATTTACCGCCCAGGTAAAAACCGCCCTTTCGCAGTTCGTTAAACATGCGTTTCCTCCAGTTCTTGGGCATCAAAAAAGCCGCTCGAAGCGGCCTTGCTCTAATGCCTATGTTTGGTACGGTTACTTGCGGCCTGCCTTCAGTTCAGCATCCATGGCCTTGTTGATTGCGTCCCTGTCGCCCTTCTGAATCGCGGTATCCAGGGACACCTTCTTCCCGTCGTCGGACGGGGTGTTGAACTCCCCTCCACTCTTGCCCGGTGCCTGACTGGCCTTGAGCTTCGGATTGTTCTTGACGGCGGTCTCGACCAGCGTTCCCAGAGCGTCGGCGAAGTCGTCATCATCGAGATCGAGGGCGTCAGCATCCTTCATGAAACTGCGGGAGTCGGTCAGCGCCTCCGCGTCCGCGCCATGCTTTTTGGCAGCGCGGCTGATCGCCTTCTCGATCTTAAGCGATTTCATTTCGCTTGAAGTCTTTTCCAGCTGCGATTTGAGAGCGTCCACGTCGGGCTCGTCATCGCTATCAACGCCCAGCGCCTTGGCGATGGCCTTCAGTTTGCCCTCGGTGGCGTCCTTCGCTTGCTTGGCATCGCGTGAATCCGTGCGACGCTTCGCATTCTCCTTGCGGAGCTTGGCGATCTCCTTCCGGAGCGCCTCGACATCATCCGACGAGTCGTCACCGGTGTCGCCTTCATCACCAGGACTGCCAGAGTCCGAGCCATGATCCTCGTCACCGGTGGTTCCCTCATCGCCTCCCTCAGTACCATCGTCGTCTCCGCCCTCATCGCCGGATCCACCGGCAATGATCGGATAGAACCGTCCGTTCAGCCAGAAACCACGTACATTCTCATTGCTTTGGTCTGCCATCAAGACATACCTCCGTTCCAGGCGCGCTCCTGGCGTGCCGTTAATAAGCTGATTTGATCTGCTCACGATCGCGTCGACGCTTACGATCGTTCTCAGTGATAAAAGTGTCGAGTTTCGATTTAGCCGTCTTCAGTTGTTCCTCGGATTTGACCAAGGCCCGCCGGGCCTCGAAATTCTTGTCATTCTCAAGCCATGCCTTATTGACCGCGACCTTTTCCTTCTTCTTGCGTACCTGGCGCTCGAGGTAGCGCTGCTGCTGGCGGAGCTCATCACCTTTGGGGTCAGCGGTCTTGGTGTTGTAGAGCGGCTTGGTGAGGCCCTTTATCCAGCGGTTGGCGCTGTGTCGACAGTTGGGATGAAACAGCCCCGCCGCTCTCGCCGTTGCCAGAGAAGCATGGCTTTTATCCTGACCCGAGATCGAGAGGATGCGTCCCTCCCAGGGCCTGCAGACTGAGCACTCCTCAGGAGCATCGGAGATGATAACCAGGTCATGGCCGGCTGCTTGGTATGCGTCAAGCCTGCCCTGCAGCATGGTGCGGCTCAAGCCCGTTCTGGTAGACATCTCGACGTAACTTTGGAGTGACCAGGCGCGTCCGGACTTGTCCACGAAGCGCCCGAAGCCGCTTTTCACCAGCTCGTCCATGGCCTTCATCGCGGCCTGCCTACGAGTGTAAACGCCTGAGGCCGATAGATGGAGGGTGTCGGTTATGGCGCGCCGGTACTCATCGTTGACCCTGCGCAGAATCTGAAAATGGGCTGTGCGAATCCCGGATACAAGCTCGTTAGCTAGAACCTTGATTGCCGGAGTATTCGTGCCATAAAAGCCAACTTCAATGTTGACCTTGGCGCTTTCAGCTCCGGCTCTGTACGCGTCTTCCATATGACCGGGAACCGTGGAGATACCCTTGTCGAGTTTCCTGACCTCGATTTCAGCAGCCCTTCGCAGCGCGCCGATACCCACCCTTTTCTGAGCCGCCCAATCGGTGGCGTCCAGACCCTTGGCGAACTTTCGGGCAATCTCTTTCTTGATTGCCACCTCCGCCTCTTGATACATCATCATGATTTCTTCAGCTATGCGGCTGGCTAAATCTTCGCGGGCGTCTCCGCTTCCAGACATCTCAGGACAGCCACTTCAGCTCGCCGGTTTCAAACAGAAGAAAGCCCTTGATCTTCGGTCCATTCTCAAGTTTCGCAATGATCAGGACAAAACGGGCGTGCACACGAGTTGTCACATTTATTCCGACCATCAACCCGCCGTGAAGCCGACATTTGTCTTTGCCCTTGATCGCACGCCTGGGACAACGCCAACCGCTGGATTTTGTCGCCGTGCATCTGGAAATAGTCATCAGACGTTCGCGGTGGGATCGGGCAGCAACATTCCCTGCTCCTGCATGCAGCGTTGGACCTCTGCGTCTAGCTCCTCGCCCTCGAGGTGAGGCTGGGCCATCTTGACGAGGTTACGGATAGACATCGCGCCGGCAGTTCTGAGCAGCTGGACAGTTTGGGCCGTCTGCATCTGGTCGGACTCAGCCTCATTGCAAACCACCCGCGGGCGAAACGGAACGATGCTGCTTCCGAAGACCTGCTGGTCGATGATGAGCATCTTCTCCAGGGCGGCAGCCACCGCGGGCTCGAAGAAACGGCGCTTCTTCATCGTGGTCCTGTAGCTTGCGCCCTCCCGGAGCTTAAGGGCAGTACCGCTTTCCGCCTGCCCCTCGATGTGGAGGCCGAAGCTCTGCGGGCTGTACCCGGCGGCATGGATGATCTGCTCAAATAGCTCTAGGTACGTGCCCCTGTGCTCCTCGTACCTGATGGCAAACTGGTTGGGCGTGATATTCATCGCCTCTTTGGAAAGCGGATCGACATCGAGCCTGACAAATACGTCCTGATCGTGGTCGAACTGCGCCCCGCCGCCCCGTTCGGTGCGCTTGAGCCAGTCGTTGGGAACGAAAACCTTTGCCTGACCCAGCCGGATATCACGCATCCACGAAGTCCAGGTCTCGTCGAGCGCATCCATCATGCTCTCCGCGCCGGCGGTGTCGGAGCGGCCCACTCTCATCCTGCGCTTGCGGTTGGGCAGGGCGTTCGGGATGTAGGAGACCATCAGACCGGTGATGCCGTCGGGCAGCTTCACGTCCTCACTAAAACCAGCAGTCTCCTTGAGGGTATCGAGCATCACGAGGTCGCCGAGCACATCCTTGTCGCCCTCGTAGAGACCATGGTAAATATGGCCGGGCTCGTGCTTTTCCAGGTGCCGCCAGACCTTACGCTTATCGGTTTTGACTGTCCGGTAAAAGGTGACAGCCGAGAGATAGCCGTAGCGAAATTCTGGTATTGCGCAGTCGCCAGAAACCACCCTGAGGATGGGGTGCTGCCCGATCTCCTGGTCCCAGCCCGGGACCAGGTAGACCCCACCGATGCCGGAGGCGAAATCCGCCGCCTCGGTTAGCAGTGCCTCTATCTGCAACAGCTCCATGAGTTCCTGCAGCCGGGCCTCGGTATCGACCGCGCCCTCCACAGCCTTCTGCTCGTGGGCCTCGGGAATCTGAATAGTTGGAGACTCGCCAAAGAGAAAGTCCGTTGAGCGCGAGGCGATGTCGGCGGCGACCGGCACGTGGATGCGCGGCACGCCCCGGTTGCCCGGGTCATTGGAGCGCCGGCTCCAGAAAGAAATGCCACCACGGAATGAGACGCCGAAGCTGCGCTCAAAGCTGTTGTCCTGTTTCCCCAAAGCCGCACTCGGAGCGCCACCATAGTAGGCCATGAGCTTGTCCGGGTCGCCGGAGTACCAGGCATCGGCCATCTGCATGTCCTGAACAATGGCAGTAAAGTCCGGCGGCGGCCACGGCATCTTGGTGGTGTTTGTTGGGAGCGGCAATTCTCTCCTTTAAGCTGCTTGATCGAGCTCTTCGTTTATCCAGTGCCTGGTGATCCTGCGGGTTCCCATCACGCCGTACCGGCCCGCATCCGGCCCGTGGTCCTTCTGTTTGAGCGGCTTGTCCTCACCACGATCCTGTGCTTTCGGGTCCCAGACGTACTCCTGCATCTCAGTAATCGTGCCGCTGCAGAGTTCGTGAATGCGCCAGCGGTCAGCGCTGATGAGATTGCCGAAGAACCTGATGCCCGGCACCACGTCGTTATTGGCCTTGGTGACGCCTTCCCAGCCGTCGTCGTAGAGCTGGACGATAAAGGAAGCCGCCGAAGGGTCAACGTAAATCCGGCGCGGCTCGACCTTACCCAGCTGACTCTCAAGACTGGTCAGCCACGTCTTGAGCCGCTTTGAGTACTGCAGGTCTGAGAGTCGTCGTTGTTTCTTAACAGAATCCCAGCGCCATTCCCTGGCGAAATAGAGACGGTTGTCCTCACCGATGCCAAGGAGTAGAGCCACAAATGCGCTGCCCGCGGTACCGTAGTCAATGCCCATGTACCACTCGCGGATTTTGGGCAGATCGGACGTGACGTGCTTGCTGCCCGGTGAGGCGTCGAACATGTCGTAGATGACGCCCTCTGCCAGCACCCAGAGGCCCAGAATGTACCGCTTGTACCAGAGCCCGGAGAATAGCCGCTTGTAACGGGATTTGATCTTTTCCGAAAGCGTCAGGTTGTCATCCAGCACGAAGTGCAGATGCAGGATCCGCTTCTCTTCGGCCTGATCGATGAGATCAGTCTTGACCTTGTGGTTCGGCCCCTCGGGGTTGCAGTTGAACCATAGCTTTGAGCCGTCGACGCTGCAGCGAGCGATCATCTGCTCGATAAACGACCACGGGAAAAGCGCCACCTCATCACCAAGTCCACCGGCAGCGGTCAGACCCTGCAGCACGTCCTGGCTGGCCTCGTTGTTGGCTCCGAAGCAGTAGAACGTGTTGGTGCCGATCTCGATCCTGGTGTCAGGGCCGGACCTGACGTAGTGATAAGCGATGCCCTTGGCCCTGAGAATCTTGAACATCGGATTGAGCACGTTGCGTTTAAGCGCACCCACCGAGCGGCCGGCCAGAATGAAATCTTCATTCTCGAATGTGCTAAGCACCCAGGTGAGGAACCCGTCGATCATGGCGATGGTTTTGCCGGACCTCACCGAGCCGTCCGCGATGACCATGTCGTAATCGCGGTAAGGACTCTGGGGCATCCACCAAGTGAGAAGCCGCTTCTGCTGAGCGCTGAAAGGCCTGAACCGAAAGCGCGGGCCTACTCTTCGCATTGGTCTTCCTCACCCGACCATACGTCGGAGGCAGCGCCTTTCAGCGCCTCGAGGTATTCCCCGATCTGCTCCTTGGCTGAGTCGCCGCTTCTGCCCGGATTGGACAGCCTCTCGTAGGTCTCAACTGCCGCAGTGATCTTCGACATGAGCATGCAGGTGGCAAGGTAGTTCTTGGGAGCAAAGACGATGCCTCGTTCCACCCACAGGCTCATGATCGCGATAAGCACCGGAATCGACTTCTCCAGCGAAGCCATGGCGCTGACCTTCTTGGCCGCCTCCATGTGGCCGCCGACGACGGCGTCAGGGTATTTGCTGAACAGGCCATGCTCGATCGGAGTGGAGCCTCCATGCATCCGGCATTTGTCTTTGCCCTTGATCGCATGGCTCTTACATCGCTTGCCGGAGCGCTTACTTTTCGCTGTGCACTGCATGAGCGCTTCGACCAGTCAGCTGCTCCCAGCGTTTCACAACCACGTCACAGAAGATCGGGCTTCGTTCCATGCCGTAGCAGATCCGGTCTGCTTGTTCGGCAGCTATGAATTGCGTGCCACTCCCGGAGAAGGGCTCGTAGCAAATATCTCCAGGGCTTGTGTGTTGAAGGATTGGGATAGCGAAGAGCTCAACAGGCTTCGAGGTTGGATGCTCGGTCGCAGTACCAGGCGCGATGGTTGGGAAGTTCCAGACCGTCGATGGATGATCAGATGCCAGGCGATCGGGCTTCTTGCCCTTTACCCACCCGAATAGGCACGGCTCGTGCTGCCACAGGTACCAGCAGCGCGTAAGCACGGCCCGATCCTTGGCCCAGATGATCTGCTGATGCATGAAGGCGCCATACTTTTTCCAGACGGCCTCGAGCATGGCCTGATTCCTCGATGCGTGCCAGCAATACCAGGCGGCGTTCTCGATGATGGCGTGAGCAATGGCCACGGAAATGAAGCCCTCGTAAAGGCCTTCTCCCTGCTGGGAGTTGTCCCAGTCCTGATAGCTTTCGTTCCAATCCTTGTTCTTCTTGGCCCGGTTTTTCTCCGACTCGTTCCACTTCTGGGGGTGGTTCGTGCCGTTGTAATCGACCAGGTAAGGCGGGTCTGTTGAGAAGAGCGCGGCACGCTGACCGTCCATGAGCACTTGCACGTTGGCGGCACTGGTGCTGTCGCCGCACATCAGCCGGTGTTCTCCCAATAGCCAAATGTCGCCGGGCTGAGTAACCGGCTCAGTAATCTTCTCGGCCTCTGCCTCAGCGTCGAAACCGTCGTCGTGAATGTCAACGGGAGTAGCGGCCGCCAATATGCGGTCAAGTTCCTTCTCGCCGAAGCCGGTGAGCTCCATGTCCAGGTCGCCGTCGGATAGCTCGGCCATCAGCTTTGCCAGCTCGTCTTCATCGATCTTGGCGAGCTCGGCGATGCGGTTGTCGGCGACGAGATCGGCCCACTCCTCAGCCTCGGTCGCATAATCCTGGTAGTCGACCGGCGCCTGATCCAGACCCAGCTTCTGGGCCGCCATCAGCCGGCCATGCCCGCGGATGATGAAGCCGCTGCGCTTCGAGACGGTGATCGGCGCACGCCAGCCTTGGCTGGCGATTATCTTGGCCAGAAGCTCTATTTGCTTGGTCGGGTGCGTGTTCGGATTGCGCGGATGCGGAACCAGCGCCACCAGATCGACCAGGTCATCGTATGAACAGTGGATATCGGGAATTGTGAGCGTCTCAGGCATGTTCTCCTAAAGGCTGGCTGATCAGCCGCCGATGAGTCCCCCACTCTCAGGGGGTGGGGAATGAATCCGTTTCGGGATGAGCATCCGGACGTTCCGGCGCAAAGGCTTGTTGACGATTACCTATGGGAACTGAACGCTGGTAGGACCAGGTCTCACTTCGTTACCGAGGTCCTACGAAACTTCGAAGCTTATCTCAGCCAGCGTGTCTGGCTCAATGAGATCGACGAGGCTGACGCCTCAGTCATCCAGGGATACATCGTCGGGATGGCCGTTCGTGATGCCAGTATCGACTGCATGAAGCGCCACATCGAGGTTATCAGGAATTTCTACGACTACCTGATTGAGAGCGGCCTCATCGAAGAAAATCCAGTAGCCGGAGCGCACTTGCCTGAGCGGGAGTGATCAGCTGAATGCTGCGGCCAGTTCGCCTTTAACAGGTTTGGGCTGTTGCTTTCTGGGTACAAAAACAGCCACTCTTCCCTGCTTCCAGCCTGATGCGTACTGCCGCCCAGCCATTGCAGCAAGCACCGCAAAAGTGGCTGGCTGCTTGTGTGAGATGATCTCGGCCAGGCTGCTCATAGACTGCCCACCTGCTCTGTGGTAAACTTTTCGACCCCGCGCCAAGGAGGCTGGATGTCTGACAAGACTGACGATGACAACGTGGTTTACCTGGACCGAAAGCCAGGCTTCTACAAGAAGGGACCGCTGAAATTCAAGCTCTACTTCGGCACGATTGAGGAGTTGAGGGAGAAGGGTGAAGAGGCGCAAAAGCCGAAGGCGGTTCCACCAGACCTGCCTGACGACTCACCCGCTTAGAGCCACCTCAAGTGGTTCTTCCCATGTCTCCTCAAAGGGCCGAGGGAAAGAATGCTCTGCAGCGCCAACAAAATGCTGGAAGCCAGCATTGAACTCCTCGTGGCGATGGAAAGAGACGTGTTCTCCGCCCTCCATCAGTTTAAGATTTGAAGGCAGATTATCGCCTCTGTCGCCATTTTTGTGATGAACGACCTCGCCGGGCAGGAGAGCCCGGCCAAGCATGGCAGACATGACCAAGCGGTGCTCAAAGATGTAGCCACAACTACCTGCGTTGGGATGATCGGGTGCGTAGACCAGGACGTAACCGCCGACGTGATGATCTTCTTCCGCATTAAGCCAGTCTCCCAACGAAAAAACCGCCTACTCCATTGAGGCGGTGGCGGCTGTAGAGGCATGTTTCCCTACTTAGCATATAACCCTACACCTGAGCCTTATGGTTTGTCAAGGAAATAATATTAATGCCTTCATTTGCAGGGATAAAGAATTTATTCCCGTCTGTTTTCAGACTGTCACACTTTCCTCTTTTTCTGCCTTCTTTGCCCACCGCTCCCTGACTCGCTCAGGATCATTGTGTCCTTCGATTTTGTCCATCTGCTTGAGGAAGTCGTTTACCACCTTCCAGAGATCACCGATCATTCTCTCCTGCTGTTTGCGCTTACGCGCAGCGAGACGCTTTAGGTGGCGCTGGAGGTTGATGAGTAGTCCCGCCATGCGAGTGTCGCCCGGAGGATTGTCGGTGTTGCCTCTGCCTGTCGGGGCGTCACTAAGCAGCCTCCTCTTGTCAATGCCCTGCTCGATGTGCCAAGTGAGACGGATGATCTCCAAGAGCACCTCCCTGCTCTCTGACGAAAGTCCCAGCAACTCCTCAGTCAACAACTCGACCTTCTCCTCAAAACTGACCAGCCGCATCGCCGGCAGATACACGGCATCATTGTGGTTGCTCAAGTTTCTCCCCTTTCGCTGAATTTCATCCAGAAATCATTGATGGTGTTGGCGATTCCCATCGGCACGAGGTAGAGTTCGTCTCCGAGGTAGATCACGCCGCCCGTGCAATTGGAAGCGCTCAAGCCAGGCACCCACAGTCTCCGCTCTAGGTAATCAGCATATGAGCGCCAAATACCGGCCGAGGCGTATGCGTCATCCTGTACCGATGCCCGGGTTGCCGAAGCCCATAGGCCGTGGGTGACGACGACAACCGTGACGGTGATCGCGCTCCACCGGATAATGCTGTCAGGCCATTTGAACTTTTTCACATCTCGCTCCTTTCAGCGCATGGGGTATTGGATTCGCCACTAACGCAAGGGGTTTCAGGAGCCCTCAACTCCGCTGCTCTTTCATCCAGCAGCTCCTCCACGGACTTGTTCATCCGCCAAGCGTCCTGCATTCTCAGGTCAGGCCCGCGGGGGTTTTCAGCGGTAATCTGGTGGCCGCAAAGCTGGCAGCGCAGATAGACACTGCGCATCAGGTTCATTGCTGCCGGCGAGAGGTCGTAAACCTCAAACTCTCCATCACAAGGAATCTCTCCCGCTACAGGATCCTCGCGGTGATGGAAGGCGTCGAAGTCCAGCTCGGAGATTTCTGGGTAGAGCTCGGGCCAGCGCTCCTGCCTTTCGATGCGTTCACGCTCATCCTGCTCGGCTTTCTCGATCTCGGTCCAGGCATCGCGTTCGAATTGCCGGCATTCGGCTCTTCTCTGTTGACACTCTTCCTCCGCCTCCCTGATCGCTGCTTCCTCCTCAGTAATCTTCTGGGCGCGTTGACGTGGGCTGTCGCCTCGGGCTCTTGGGTTTAAAATTTCATGCTCATCAACTCCCCCCGCTGTGCGGGGGGTAGGGGGGGTTATTAAAGAAGAAGAAAAAGAAGAAGAAGTGTTACCCTTACCTTTCAATTTAGTTGTAACTGTTTCGTAACTACCCTTACCCTCTTTTTTATCGCCATTATTCCCGCTTCCCCAGCGGGTTTTAGCCGAGTTTTTACCTCCCTTTTTGCATTTTTTCCTCCACGCGTTTTGCTTTTTTCTTTCAAGCAACAATCTTTCATGAGTTAAAAAGTGAATTTTTTTTGGATGTTTTTTGAAACATTTTTTAACTACACTTATCGCGCCCGGATAACGTTCAGGATCGAGCCGAGAAAGTATCGCCAGCTGCTCATCATCGTCCGGCAGTGAGCAGTCAGGATCATCCCACATGTAGGACATGAGTCTGATGTAACCACCCTCGTGCTCTGGTTTCATCAAGGCGATTTTTTTGGAGCCCAGCCAGTCACCGGGATAGAACTGGAAACTGGGCCGGCGGTTTTTAGCCACTGGTCACCTCCTTGGGGAATTGTTGCGGCCAATCGAAGTGATACGGGCGCTCGGCAAAACGAGGCCAGGGCCAGTTGTTTTTCACGAATACGGGCACTCCGACCTTTTCTGCTGCTTCTACCAGGTCATTGCCCCAAGGAACGTCAGGTAGAGCAGCCCCACGGTTGGAATCAGCGCCGATTATGAGCCAACTGAGCCCCGATATTGCATTCGGCTTTATTTGCCCGAGCAAGGGCTCGGCGCTGATGAAATACCTGCCGAACGAAGGACGCAGATCGCACGCAACGGAGAGACTGTGATGTGCCAGACCGAGGATGGCACGCTCCCATGAATCCTGGTCGGTTGCCGTTGCCCCGATTAAGGAGTTCTCAGGGAATCGGAAGAGCTGATAACTCTCCGGACATTTTGTCAGGAATATGAATGTGTGTTGAGGACAGTGCTCCGCGACCTCCAGGACGGCCTCAATGTGTTCAGTCGGCGTCTCAGGATGAAACAGGTCCCCCATGCTCTGCACGAAGATATGGCGAGGCTTCTTCCATCCCAGCGGCTTCTCTAGCATCTCCGGATGCCAGTGGGGGCGGAATGCCTGGCAGTCAGGACAACCCCGCTGAGCCGCCCAGGGGCCGCGTGCGACGCGCCGGGCATAGCAGTAGGAACATGGCTTCGGATGCGCAGCGGTGCCTTCAGGGCCGTAGCAGCCCCAGCCGAGGGGGTTGATCGTTTCGTCGCACCACTCGATTTTGGTCAACTGTAGGCCCTCTCCACCGGCGTGGCGTCCTCAACCCCGCACGACTCCAGCAGCCGGCAGAAATCGTCAGGTGAGATGTTCTGGCCATCGACGGCCGCCATCTTTTCGAGGACATCCCGGAACTGCCAGAGGGCGTCCCAGGAGTCGTTGAACGCTTCCAGACGCGGCACAGTGTCCGCGCAAGTAAGAGCGATCCACACGATGCTGAACTCACCCGACGTGCCGCCATCAGGATGATAGAAGCCGACCTGAATCTCGTCTGTGACATCTCTTGTCGTGGCGAGAGATATCGCCCCATAATAGGCCCGTGAGAGCTGGATAAACTGCCGGCGGCAGCCCTCGTGTTTGGGACCGAAGGTCATGCGCTGCCCTCCAGATGCATCAGCGCCCTGATTGCCACTGCTGCGGTCTGAGCCAGCTCCTTACGACATCGGTCCAGGTGTTCAGCACGCACCCCTCAGGGAGATCCGAATACATGAAGTCGATGGCCGCCTGGATGGCCTCTCCGGACTCCTCAGCGACGATGGCCGTGGCGTGGATGAGATCATCGGGCCAGCCAGGGTGCTTCTGTTCAGCGGCCTCCAGCTCGTCCATGATCTCTGACATCACATGGAAGGGCGTCACGACTTTCATCGCATTTCCAGCAGTTCGGGATTTTCGTGGACATTCCCGATGACCTGGTAGAACTGGTCGAGGTATTCAACGCCGTGAGATCGCTCCTGGATGTCATAGCGGACCTCGAAGTGCACGTGGTCCTCGTTATAGACCACAAGGCCTGTGATCTTCTTGCCCTCCTTGTAGCCGTGTGCGCATTTAACGCGAACGATGTCGCCCTCGAATATCGCTACATTCTTGGCGTCATGGAGCCCGGTGAACTGCTCATACGGCATCTGGCAGATAGTGTGAATGCGGGCCGTGTCTCTGAAAAAACCAGACAACATCATCGGGGTGCTGCCGCTATAGATGAACTTGGCCTCGCCGGGATAGAAGTCTGCTGACCAGATGCGGTAACTCAGAGGAGTCATCAGCTGGTGGCCTCCTCGCGAGTAACGGTTGCACGACAGATAACAAACAGATCCCGATTGATCTCGGTGCAGAAAAACGGATAGTACGGCTCGTCTTCGTCCCGGAGACACCGCTCCATATTGTGGCTACCATCCAGCCAGGGACAGTCGCTATCATAAGCCCGAATGTGGACAGTTTCAGGCATCGGAGCGCTCCTTTATCACGATGATCATGTCCATCACGCCTCCACCTCCGCCTTTTCCTCTTCCGGCATCCCAACCTCATTGAGAATCCCATAGGCCACCTCTCCGCCTTCGAGTTTGCCGCAGGTGATGGTCTTCTCCTCGTCGGAGACCTGACGCCACAAGCAGGTGCCGGCGAAGACCCGCAGGGTGAACTTGAGAACGCGCCTACAGGTAACGAATAACCCGGCGCTGATGCCGCGCCCGGCGCTGATGCCCCACCCGGCGCTGATGCCGTCCCCGGCGCTGATGCCGCGCCCGGCGCTGATGCCGCGCCCGGCGCTGATGCCCCACCCGGCGCTGATGCCCCACCCGGCGCTGATGCCGTCCCCGGCGCTGATGCCGCGCCCGGCGCTGATGCCGTCCCCGGCGCTGATGCCGCGCCCGGCGCTGATGCCCCACCCGGCGCTGATGCCGTCCCCGGCGCTGATGCCGTCCCCGGCGCTGATGCCGTCCCCGGCGCTGATGCCGTCCCCGGCGCTGATGCCGCGCCCGGCGCTGATGCCCCACCCGGCGCTGATGCCGTCCCCGGCGCTGATGCCGCGCCCAAGCCGGATTGAGAGTCCGGCTTTCAGGGTTCCGGTGATCTTGACGTAGCCTGCGAAGAAGAAACTCTTCTCGACCTCCAGGTCGCCGTCGATCTCCAGGACGGTATCGAGCGTGCCGGCGGCATCGAGCAGCCAGCTGGCCCATTCGGCGAGGTTCTCTTCGGCGAGAGCGTCGAGCACGGCCTGGTAGTCGGCTTCAGCGCCGGGGAAATGCTCCTTGAACCAGTCGCGGCCGTCGCGACACGCGCCCTTCTCGTTGAGGAATTCGGTGGTGATTTTCATGAGGCATCACCGCTTTCGGCTGCCTCGGCTTCGTCAGCGCTGTCCGGGCTGGGCTCAGGCATCTCCATGTAGTCCTCACACTCGACCGACCCGTCGGTTTTGCCTAAGCAGATACCGCCCACGTCGTTGCCCTTGAAAGGCGCGCAGCTCTTGCATAGTTGGTTGATGTCGTCGTCGTCAGGTAGTGATACCTGCACGAAGTTCTCACAGAGCCCATCGTTATCGAGCTGGCACTCGACCTCGAGACCATCGGGCATAACACCCAGCGTGACGGCGCACTCACCGCACGGCCAGGCTCCTTCGGCGATGACAAACTCTTTGCACTCGTCAGTATCCTTGTTGACGCCGTCGCGCTCACATTCGCCGCCGTTACTGGGATCGATGTCGCAACGGCTACAGAGTGAACCTGGGATGGGAGGCTCCGCAATGCGTCGGAACTTCGTGCAGAAGAGCCCCTCCGGCTCGTTGCTGTCTGCACCAAGCGTAACCTCAAAGCCGCAAGAGTCCCCGGAGGGATCGCCTTCGCATGAGCGGCACAAATTGAGCAGAAAGACCGGGTCCGCGGGAAAGCTCAACTGACCGTCGATGGGCTCGTCAGGCCCGTTATGGAATTTGCAGCCAATAGATTCTTCTGTCCGGCCGCCGACGGGGTTGGGATTGATGAAGCACTTACCGCCCCAGTAACCGCATTTTCCGCAGAACTTCATTTCGCCTCCAGTTCGTTGAGTTGTTTCGATACCGCCCCGTCCTCGATACAAACGCCCAGCTTGCCGGTCTCATCTACAACCTCGCACCAGCACTGGAAGTCCTTCTCGCTGACCATGTCTTTGATCAGTTGCCAGTTCGTGGAATCGAGGTCGTTGGCGTCCTTTATGCGGATGACGCGCAGGGTGGGATTCATGGCCATGGCGATGGCAAGCGATACGCGCAGCTTCTCCGCGCCCGATGCCTGGCTAAATGGGACGCCCTTGTAGGTGACGCCCTCGGCGTCGAAGCCGAGGTCCGCTATGGGCATGTTGGCTGCTGCCAGCGCGTCGGCCTTCTCCTGCTCGAGGGCCTTGATCCGATCAGTGAACTCCTTCGACCTGGCTCGATGCTCCGCAGCCGAGGCTTCGAGGTCCCGTCGCTGCTGCTTGACCCGGACGTTGGCATTGACGGTTTCGAGCCGGGCCAGCTTGTCCTGGAATACTGAAAGGTCTGGGTCTTCCAGATCCTCGATCTCAACAGCGAGGCTTGCGGCTGCGTTGTCCTTGGAATCAATTTCGCCGAGGAGGGCGAGCACGAGTATCTCCTGCTCCTCGACAGCGTTTTTGAGTTCTTCCAGCTTTCCGCGGGCCTCATTGAGATCACGTTCCTTGTCGCGCGCCTCGTTCTGTAGAGCTTCCAGATGTTGCCGCTTCCGGTCGTTGGCAGCCTTGATCTCCTGAGCCGCCTGCATCTCGTCGAGCACGATCTGCCCGGAGACTTCTTCATCGGGAGTGTCTTCCGGGACCGCCGGCAGCTTGGCGGCCGCCCCCTCATCTTCCTTGACGGCGCGATTGACCTCGGCTCGTTCGGAGTAAAGATCACCGTAGCGACGTTCCCACTCATTAAGGTCCAGTCCGAGATCGACCAGGGCCAGCAACGTCTCACGCTGCTCCCGTTCCTTCATCTGCGAAAATGCCAGCGGGTCGAAGGAGATCTGGCCCACCAGTTCGTCCAGCATGGACTGGGGCGATTTGAACACCGCCCCGTCCCGGTTCTCCACGGTCAGGTAGCTGGCTTTGGCGGTCCACTTGCGGGTGACGATGATCTCACCTAGATCGACTGTGACCTGTGCGGTCTCCTCGCCGTCCCTGATGGGCCGGGAGAGGCCGTCAGAGCCCGCCTTGCCGCCGATGGCAGACCAGATGGCATCCAGCACCGAGCTCTTGCCCTGCTCGTTCCTGCCGCTGATTACCACCATGTTGCCGTCGGGGGTGATCTCCACGGCCCGCAGGCGCTTGAAATTCTCAGCTTCGAGTTTGATAATCCTGAGATTTTCCATAGCCATCACCTTAGAAAGGAATGTCGTCGTCAGACACACCCTGGGGTTCTTCAGGGAGGGGTTCTTCGTCTGAGGTTGCCGGAGACCCACTGCTACTTTCATACGGCTTGAGATAGTGGATTTTGTCCTTGAGCTCGCCGTTGTATTCTTCGCGCTTTGTGTGAACGCGGCAGCGACGGTTTATGAACTGCTCCGCGCTAACAGTGGTGACGTTATCGGTGTTCATGCCGAGGCATGTCATGTCGCGTTTGAGAGCTTCCAGCGAGTACTCCAGTCCGAAGACCAGGTACCGCCAGAATAGCTTGCCGTCGTACCGCTCATTGCCTTCGAGCTTAATCTGCAGTTCGATCATGTCGTTGCCACTCTGCGAGACCTTCTCGATGGCCTCCACCACGACTGCTTTGTAATCGCCGACGGGCATCGGACCGTAGGTCTCCTCGGTTTCTATGTCACTGAGATTTTTACCGAGATTTATGGTCATTTCGCGGCTCCCTCCTTTTTGCCGTTGGCAAAGACCTTGTCGTAGATGGTCATGAAGTTGGGCGGTTCCAGCGAGTCGAGCTTACCGGAGCGGTCCTTGGCCGGGATGAATTCATTGGATTGAAAGCGGATGGCCCGCTTCGTGATGACCTGGCCGGCATCGTCTTTCTCGTCCCGCGTGAACATGTAGCCCACCAGATCGAAGAAACCCATGACCTCGTTGGGCAGATCCTTACCGTTGAGGGCGAACCGCTTCCTGGGGGTGCCAGAGCCGTCCTCCCCGGCGATCTCGCCAGCCAGGGCAATCAGAATCACGTTCATAGGCAGATCGCGAAACGTCCGGCAGACCTTGCGCGTGGCCTGGATGTTGTCGCCCCAGCCCTGCATTGAAAGCCGAGGCTGACCGTTCTTCGAAAGCAGGTAGTCCTGGTGCTTCTTCTGCAATTCGGTAAGCGAATCCAGAACCACCGATTTGTACGGATGGCTGCCCGATTTAAGAAGCTCAAATGCGGCCACGAGGTCCGGCCATGTGCCGATCTCCACCACGTCGATATTCTTGTCGGCGATGGAAAGCAGTCCCGCCTCGCAGGAGATGTAGAGGGGTTTGGGGGCGGTCGAACCGAACACGGTTTTGCCAACGCCGCTATCGCCGTAGACAACCAGTTTAAGCGCGTCCTGAACGGTGTCTTTGGGCTTTTTTATGTTGAGATCGTTTGTCAATTTCAGCACCTCGGCTTGCAGATATTGAACCAGCCGCAGAAGTCCGGGCCGCAGTGCCAGCCGTTCGTGTTGCCTACGAAAATGCCGGTCTGAATGGCGCTCTGTATCTGCTTGATGGTCGCCTCGATGTTGGCGAGATACCAGTCCTTCTCAGCCTGTGAGCGCGAGGTTTCGAGGAACTGGCAGTCGGCTCCCTTGCTGTTGGTGATTGCTGTCTCCCAGCCAAAGCCCGTGGCGTCCGGGTCAACGATGAGATTGGCTGTGGCCTGTGTATCCTTGTCGAGGTCGCCCTGGCTCTTCTTGCGCTTGCCGGTCTTGTGATCGCGGATGATGCCCCGATCATCTTTGAGATCGAGAATCGCCAGAAGCTCGATGCCGCTTGGCAATGTGATGGATTTGCGCGTCTCGACCTCGACCGGCTGAATCTCGGGTGCCCTGGTCTGCATGTGGCAGCGCGTCAGCGCCACACCTCGGTCCAGCACTTCCCCAGGCTTCGAGTCCCGCCAGTCGATCTCCTCAGAGTCCGCGCGGGCCTCGAACTTATCGGCGAAGGCACCAATAACCTCATCCGCCGGCATGTCCTCTTTCGACTCGATCTTGTTGGTGTAGTTGAATTCGAGCCCGGAATGGTAGGCCGAGCCCAAAAGCAGCTGCGCCGCTGTAGGAATGATGAGCCCATCGATATAGCGGAAGCGCCACTGTTTCTGACAGCGCATCCACATGTTTAACTGCGAGGGGCTGACGTGTTCCAGCACGTAGCTCTCGGGCTTCGTTTCATTAACTAGGGTGTCTTTTAAATCGCTGTTCATATAAAATCTCCGTGTCTGTTTGATTAGCGGGCGGCCCGCCCCAAGTAGGCCGCCCAATTACTACGAGTCCTCACCTCTTCAATTTTGTGTCTGTCTGATTGCCTCACCCCCTTCTCTTCGAAACTTACAGGCGCGCCGAATGTTCTCTGCAGTCGTTACCGGCTCCAAATGGTCGGGATTGACGCAGGCGCGGTTTCTACAAAGGTGGTCGAGTTCAAGACCATTAGGAATTGGGCCATACTTCTGTTCATAAAAATAACGGTGAGCACGGACTTTCTTTTGGCCATTCCACATGCGCCCGTAACCCTTATCAGTTATGTGGTGCTGCCAATCCCAGCACCCCGTGGTTTCATTAATAATGTATTGAGGAGTCGTAAGACGGCGATGGTGGTTATGGATAAATCGCAACGGCTGACCTTTAACCTGACCCTTGCGAGCGTCGTTCCACTTAGCGATCTTGGTTTTGCCACCACAGCCACATTGACAAAATCCAGGAATTATGGTGGATGTCATTGCTCCTCTTTCCAAGGCTTAAATATTCCCAACAACCCCAACGCCCCGATGGCGACGAAACCCACCGCCGGATTCATGAATAGGGCGGGAAAAAGATCAGACAAAATGTAGGCGATGAAAAGCAGATAGGCCCCCATCACCACGTAATATGTGATGTTCCAGAAGCTCATTATTTGGCTTCTTTGGGCTGCCGGGCCTGGAGGAATTGGGCGACGAACTGCCTGACATCCTCTCCCACCTTCTCGCTGGTATCCGGGGCCTCATCGTAGAAGTTGGAGAATTGGGCCGTCTTTGCGCAAAACAGAGCTGAGCCCTCGATATTGAGAGTGATCTGGATCATGCCGATACCTCCTCATCGAAGAGCGAGGATTGCCCGAATTCACGGTCGAGCCCACGCATATAACCTTCGTAGCTGGCCCGCATCTGCTGGAAGCGGCTCGCTATCCAGGCGATGCACGGTCCCGCGTCTTCACGCGAAACCGGCCAGTAAAAGCCGTGAGCGCCGCTGCAGATGGGCTCACCGGTGACCCGCAGATCGTGGATGATCTCGCGGACCTCGCGGTCGGAAATACCGAGATCAGCGGCCAGCGCCGGTGCTTTGATGGCGTGCTTTTGACCCTTGTGGGAGATCTGCAGCCGGCTCAGGATGCGGCTAGGGGGGTCGGTAGCGAAACTCATGCCTCCGCCCTCGCTTCAAGCTCGTGGATGCGCCGCTCCTGGACGGTGGTCTTGCCGATTGCCCTCGTCAGCTCCGCCCGTAGGTCGTCGCGCTCAGCCCTGAGCTCGCCTACCAGTTCAACGGTGATCGCGGCGCAGCAGGAAGGGCAGATAACAACGCTGGGGTCCGGGTTGCAGGTGGAACAGCCTGGGGTGTCCGTGCGGTCCGCGGCGGAGTAGGAGACGTGTCCCTCGTTACAAACGTGCTCGTGCAAGGTATAATCCTCCTGTCTCTGGATGTGCAAAAGCATCCGGTTTCTGTGTTGGGCAGGAGTCGATACTTGTCGGTGTGGACTCCTGCCCCTTATATGTTTTGGCGGCTTACCCAGGTAACCCGGACCTTGCTTCATGGTAGTCTTCCCGCAGTCTCCCGGTGACTCACTCTCGTGCGGGCGGGGTGCCGCCAAACTTTATGCTGCCGCGTAATCCTCTTCGAGGATGTCAGCATGCATGCAGGCTTCTTCAATAGTGGTGGATCGCGCCCAGCCTTTCATGATTGAACGGGCGTGAGAGAGGGATGAAATAGCGACGTGCTTTGTTGATGGCTCGTGCATGACTATCCAGCGATACTCGGCGTCGATCCAGTCGGCTCCTCGCTGGCGGTCATAGATCACAGCGTGGCCGCCCATCGTCGCCTTCAACTCGCAAACGTACCCCGGTACATCGTTATGCGGTTTACGCGTGCTTGCCATTCCAGCCCCTTACTTTTCGCCTGCAAAACCCTCAATTCAGTCACGAGAAGATATATTATCGTGCATGAAAGAAAGTGGCGGGCGGGAGGCATTGGCCCAGCGGGACACCGGGGCTGTCTGAAAGAACTGCTCAAATGCAGCCGGCAGCGGTATTTAATGGGTCGTAATAGAAGGAAAACTGATGGAATGCGAGGTTTTTCCGGAGCTCTGAAGGCGCTGGGTCTTAGAAGAGCATTGGGTGAGAGAAACTTAGAGAGATTCCAGCAGATTGCGGATGTCAGCGGCCGCGGAATCCATTGCGTATTTGAATTCGTCGCCGGATGAGCGCACCAGGACCTCTACGGAGCCGTCCGCGACCGAGCGCTTGCCGATGGTTACACGGATCGGGAAGCCCAGCAGCTCCGCGTCTGCGAATTTTACCCCAACCGATATGGCGCGGTCATCGAGCATAGTCTCGACGCCGGCTGCCTCCAGCTCTGAATACAGCTTCTCGGCGGCAGCAGCCTGCAGCTCGTCGGCGGGCTGTAAGAGCGCCAGATGCACCGAAAAAGGCGCGATATTGACCGGCCAGACGATTCCCTGAGCGTCTGAGAGCTGTTCTACGGCAGCGGCGGCGATGCGTGCCGGTCCAACGCCGTAGCTTCCCATCACGATCGTCTGTTCCTTGCCGTTCTCATCCAGGTAGGTAGCGCCGAGCGGTTCGCTGTACTTGGTACCCAGCTTAAAGATGTTGCCGACCTCGATGACCTGCTCGAGGCTAAGGCCGTTGCCGCAGTTGGGGCACTTCTCATCAGCCCTGACGCGCCGTATATCGGCGAATTCGGCCTCGAAATCCTTGCCGGGGACAAGCCCCTGGACGTGAAGACCGTTCTTATTGGCGCCGGCGACGAATACGCCGTCTTCCAGCGATTTGTCAGCGATCTTGCGGACCTTCAGCTCCAGCGGCCCGATAAAACCGGCTTCTGTCCCGGTAATCGCCTTGATTTCCTCGGGGTTTGCCGGGCGGTTCTCGCCGATGATGCGATTAAGTTTCGATTCCTGAAGCTCCTGGTCGCCGCGTACCATAGCCAGGACGGGGCCGTCTTTTGCCATGATTAGCAGAGATTTTATCAGGAGGGAGGGGTCCACGCTCAAAAACGACGAGACCTCCTCGATGGTGCGGACGTTGGGCGTCTCGATTTCCACCACTCCCGGTTCGGGATAGGGCGGATTCTCCGGCAGCGATATCGCCAGCTCCACATTGGCGGCGTAGCCGCAGCTGCAGAGCGCGACCTCATCCTCACCGGCGGCGCTGGGAGCCATGAATTCGTGGGCGGTTGCCCCTCCCATCATGCCAGGATCGCTCTCGACCATATAGAAACGTATGCCGCAGCGCTCGTAAATGCGGCTGTAAGCCTCGACGTGGCGCAGATAGCTGTGCTCTAGGGCTTCGTTATCAGCATCGAAGCTGTAGGAATCTTTCATGATGAATTCGCGGGTGCGCAGGATGCCGCTCTTGGGCCGGGCCTCGTCGCGCAGCTTGGTCTGGATCTGGTACCAGACCTGCGGGAGATCGCGGTAGGAGCGGATCTCTCGCGACGCCAGCCAGGTGATGACCTCTTCGTGGGTCATCGCCAGGACCATGTCGCGGCCGCCGCGGTCCTTGAGGCGGAACATCTCGTCGCCGATCTCCTGCCAGCGTCCCGTCTGCTGCCATATTTCCGCAGGCTGGAGGACTGGCATCGAGATCTCCTGAGCGCCGATGGCGTTCATCTCCTCGCGGATGATGCTGCAGATCTTTTCCATCACCCGCATTCCCAGCGGCAGGTAAATATAGAGACCCGCGGCCAGTTGACGGACCATGCCGGCGCGCACCATCAGCTTATGGCTGACGGCCTCCGCCTCGGCGGGATCCTCTTTCAGGGTTGGGAAAAATATCTGTGAAGCACGCATGACGGTTTTAAGCCTACAGATGTTCGGGGCGAAAAGGCAAGGTCAGCCCGCCTGCCGCGCCTTCTCGATCTCGTCGAAGAGAGCCTCTACCAGTTCGCCGGCAGGTACTTTGCGGATCGGCTCACCGCCGGCGAATATGAGTCCTTCCCCCTTGCCGCCGGCAATTCCGAAATCTGCGCGTCGAGCTTCGCCGGGACCATTGACGACACAGCCCATGACCGCGACTTCAAAAGTGCCGTCGTAGTCGGCAAGCCTGCGTTCGACTTCGAGCGCGATCGCCTCGACATCGATCTCGGTCCTGCCACAGGTCGGGCAGGAAATCAAATTGGGTCCGTGCTCTCTCAGTCCGAGGCTGCGCAGGATTTCGAAGCCTACCCTGACTTCCTCGAAGGGATCGCCGGTGAGCGAAACACGGATCGTATCCCCCACCCCCTGCGCCAGCAGCGCTCCGATGCCCACCGCGCTCTTGATCGAGCCGCCCCAGCTGGTGCCGGCCTCGGTGATCCCCAGATGGATGGGATATTCGATCTCATGAGCCAGCGCCAGGTTTGCGGCGATCGTCTCAGTTACCGAGGAAGACTTGGCCGAGACTTTGAAATCACGGAAATCCATTTCCTCGAGCATGTTTACATAATCGACTATGGTCTCCACCAGCGCCCCGACCGGCTCAGCGCTCAACAGCTCGCGTTTTTCCCTGGGGATCGAGCCGGCGTTTACACCGATGCGGATGGGGACCCCGGCATCGCGGGCGGCTTCGACGACCTCGGCCACACGGTCGCGGCCGCCGATGTTGCCCGGGTTGATCCTGAGTCCGGCGGCGCCGGCCGCAATCGAGGCGACGGCGAGCTTCGCCTTGAAATGAATGTCGGCGATCACGGGCAGCGGCGACTCGGCTACAATCGCGGCAAGGGCATCGACGGCAGCTTCGTCAGGGATCGCTACCCGCACGATCTCGCATCCGTAAGTTGCCAGGCTGCGGATCTGCCCCAGGGTGGCTTCGGCGTCACGGGTGTCGGTGTTCGTCATCGACTGCACCGATACCGGTGCGCCGCCGCCGACGGCTACGCCGCCTACGTGTATCTGTCTCTTAGATGTCATGGCTGGATCTGAAAACCAGGTCCCAGTAGCCGCTGGATGTCGTTGATGAGGCCGAAAAGGAACAGCAGGGCGAAGAGCATCAGGCCGATCACCGAGACCCGCTCGAAAACCTCGCGCTTGATCGGAGAGCCTTTGACCTTTTCGATGATATTGAACATGACATGCCCGCCGTCAAGCGGCAGCAGCGGCAGCATGTTGAAGATAGCAAGCTGCAGGCTGATGAAACCGAGGACTCGCAGATAGACCCCCCATCCCAGATCAATCGTCTGCGAGGAAATCGCGACGATGCCGATCGGGGACGAGAGTTCCTGCCGGCTCTGCTCGCTGATAAAAAGATTCTTTATCGCTATGAAGACCTCGCCGGTGATGAATTTCACATCCGAGAGCGCATCGACTGCCGCTTCCGTGACCGGCAGGCTGTGGGTGCCGACAAGCCGGGCGTCGAAAACCACCCCCAGAAGACCCTCGCCAGTGGTTTCGTTAACCCCCACATTAGCCTGCAGGGTCATCCGCTGCCCGCCGCGCTCGATCAGAAGGGTAACGGTCTGTCCGGGGCGGGAGCGCAGCTCGTTGCGCAGTGCCTCAGCGTCGCCGGAGCTGACACCGTTGATCGCCAGCAGCTTGTCGCCCGGCTGTACGCCTGCCTGCTGGGCGCCGCTATCCGCCTGTACCTGCGAAATAGTAGTTGTTGGTTGATATTCGGGAACCCCATGCCAGTAAAAAGCGAAGAAGAGCAGCGCCGCCAGCAAAAGGTTCATGGCAGCACCGGCGGAGATGACGATCACCCGTTGCCAGATCGGCTTGGAATAATAAGCGCGTGGAACGACATCATCGGGCAGTTCTTCTTCCCGGGTCATGCCGGAGATCTTCACGTAGCCGCCGAGCGGGATGAAACCGATGCCGTACTCGGTTTCGCCTATCTGTTTTTTAAGCGCTGCCGGCGGGAAACCAATATAGAATTTCTCGGCGCGCATGCCAAAGGCCTTGGCAGTGATGAAGTGTCCGAATTCGTGGATGAGGATCAAAAACCCGATCCCCAATATTGCGATAGCTATGAGCATGATCTACACGGTCAGGGCTTCAGCCCGCTGGCGGGCCTCTTCGTCGATTACAGTTACTTCTTCCAGTCCCCCGAGATGACCGGGGAGGTTGCCGTCCATGGAAGCGACCGTTTTCTCGATCACGACGGCGATTTCCAGGAAGCGCAGCCGCCCGGCCAGAAATGCTGCCACGGCCACCTCGTTGGCGGCGTTGACGGCTACCGGCGCGCCGCCGCCGCGTTTGCCGGCCTCGACGGCGATTTCCAGACAGGGAAAAGCCTCGAGGTCGGGCTTGAAAAATGTCAGCTCGCGCTCCTCGGTCAGGTCCAGCCGCGGCAGCTTCACCGGCAGCCGCACCGGATAATTCATGGCGTAGGCGATGGGAAGCTTCATGCTGGGCAGCCCCATCTGGGCCAGGACCGAACCGTCAGCGAACCTGATGAGCGAATGGACGACCGATTGTGGATGGATCAGCACCTCTATCTCATTATAAGGCACTCCGAACAGATGATGCGCCTCGATCACCTCGAGTCCCTTGTTCATCAGCGTAGCGGAATCGATTGAGATCTTGGTGCCCATGGTCCAGCGGGGGTGGTTGAGCGCGTCCTCACGGCTGACGCTTGCCAGCTCTTCGCGTTTCTTCCCGAAAAAAGGGCCGCCCGAGGCGGTGAGGAAGATGTGCTCCGTCTGCTGCTGGCCCTGCATGCACTGGAAGATGGCGCTGTGCTCGCTGTCGACGGGAAGTATCCGGGCATCGTTCTTTCGGGCCAGGCTCATGACGAATTCCCCGCCGACGACGAGGCTTTCCTTGTTGGCCAGGGCGAGATCGACACCTTTTTCCAGAGTGGCGATCGTGGCCTCGAGGCCGGCGGCGCCGACTACGGCGTTCAGGACCAGGTCACAATCGACTTCCTCGATGAGGCCGCGGATGCATCCGGGCCCGGTGATGACTGTGGCCCCGGGGAGATCATCCATGACCGTAGAGCCCGCTGCTTCATCGAGTATGGCAAGCGAATTCACTCCGAACTGGTTGGCCTGCTCGGCCAGCAGCCGGTGATTGGCGCCGGCGGCGAGGCCGGCGACTTCAAGGCCCGCCGTCTCGGAGATGACTTCGAGTGCCTGTTTCCCGATGGACCCGGTGGAGCCCATGATCAAAACTTTTTTTATAGTCATGTCATCATTTCCGTGTCGCTTATTGTGAATCAGCTGCCGTTGCTGACCAGGGCAGCCACGATATAAAAGGAAGCCACGGCTGCAAACAGCAGCGAGTCGAACCGGTCGAGGATGCCTCCATGTCCCGGGATGATAGTTCCCGCGTCCTTCACATGTGATGCCCGTTTTATATAAGACTCGAACAGGTCGCCCAGCGGCGCCGCGACGGCGATGACCAGCCCGAGCACGAAGAACTGGCCCGAGCCCATCCAGCCCAGCTGCTTGCCGACGATCAGGACGACTACGATCGTGCCGACAAATCCCGCCAGCGTGCCCTCGATAGTCTTCTTGGGCGAGATCACCGGCGATATGGGCCTCTGACCCAGGAAATGGCCGACGGTATAGGCGACCGTGTCCGAAGACCAGGTCGCCAGCAGCACAATGAAAGCCAGGCTGATGCCGAAGGCGGGCGTGTTCCTGAGCAGGATGACATGTGAGAATCCGACGCCGACGTAAAAAGCTCCGAAGTATGTGACGGCCATCTCCCCCACCATCTCCGCCTTGAGCCCGCGGATCGCATGCAGGATGAAGGTGAGCGCGAAGAGGTAGATCGTTCCCCGCAGGGCGCCTTCCAGGCCACCGGTATGGGCGCCGATGATGATGAGGGTGGCGCCGGCATAGCCGGCGAGAAGGTTCGGCTTGTAAGTCCTGGTCATGCGGTAGAACTCGTGCAGGCCGAGGATGCTCAGCACAATCAGAGCCACGAGCAGCGCCAGTCCCCCGGTATAGACCACGATCAGAGCAAGAATGGCGCCGACGGTGCCGACGAGTGCGCGGGTGATGAGCAAGGCAGTCTACCTGGCCCCGAATCGCCGCTGGCGCCTGGCGTATTCCGCGAAGGCCGACAGCAGGTCTTCCTCGCTGAATTCAGGCCACAATTTGTCTGAGAAGACAAGTTCGCAGTAGGCGCACTGCCAGAGCAGGAAATTACTGATACGCTGTTCACCGCTGGTGCGGATGAGCAGTTCGGGATCGTGCATCTCCGGAGCGTAGAGATATTTCCTGACGTCCACCTCTCCCCCGGTTACGCCGTTGCCGGCGGCTGCTATCATCGCGTCCTCGATTTCAGCGCGGCCTCCATAGTTGAAAGCGACAAAAAGGGTCATGGCTTCATTTTTGCCGGTAAGTTGCTCCGCCCATTCTATCTTCTTAAGCAGCTCTTCGGAGAGCCCCGCCCGCCTGCCGATAAAGCGCACGCGCACGTTCTGCTCGTGAAGCTCGGGAACCTCCCGGTCTATCAGCTCCGCGAACATCCGCATCAGGTCGCTGACCTCGTCAGCGGGGCGCTGCCAGTTCTCGGTAGAGAAAGCGTAAACGGTTAGTTCGCGGACACCCGCCCGGTGCGTCGATTTGATCGTGCGCTTGAGGGTTTTGGAGCCTTCGCGGTGCCCGGCTATGACCGGCAGATGGCGGCGGGACGCCCAGCGTCCGTTGCCGTCCATGATGATGGCTACGTACCGCGGGGTGCCTTCGGCTGATAATAAAAAATCTTCGCTTTCCTTCTTGCTCCAGCGAAGATTTCCAAGGAGGTTACGCAGGCCGGCCATCACACCTCCAGGATCTCACCTTCCTTGTGGACGAGCATCTGGTCGATCTTTTCCGTGTGCTTGTCGGTAAGTTTCTGAAGCTCGTCCTTGGTCCGGCGCAGCTCGTCTTCCGAGATCTCGCCCTCCTTCTGCAGCTCTTCAAGATCGTGGAGCACGTGCCGCCTGATGTTTCTGACAGCGACGCGGCCGTTCTCGGCCAGGCCCTTGACGACCTTGACCAGATCGCGGCGCCGCTCCTCGGTGAGCTCCGGGATCGACAGGCGGATGACGTTGCCGTCGTTGTTGGGGTTCAGCCCCAACTCCGATTCCATGATGGCGTGCTCGATCTCCTTCATGGCTGATTTGTCATACGGAGTGATGACCAGCAGCCGCGGTTCGGGCGCACTGAGATTGGCGAGCTGCTTCAAGGGGGTCCGGGTGCCGTAATAATCGACCGAGATCCGGTCGAGCAGCGCCGTCGAGGCCCTGCCGGTGCGGATGGTGTTGAATTCGTTGTGGCAGGCGACTACGGCCTTGTCCATGCGGTCGCGCCCGTCCTCGAGGAACTCCTCAACCATCTCGTTCATCAGACCTCCCTGGATTACCGGTTACTTCGCCGGTGAGCTTACTATAGTTCCGGCTCTTTCGCCAGAAAGAACGCGTTGTATGTTGACATCGTCGGTCATGTTGAAGACATGGATGGGAAGGTCGTTATCCATGCAAAGTGAAAGCGCGGTGGTGTCCATGACTCTTAGGCCCCGCTCGATTGCTTCCAGGTGAGTCACGTCGGGCAGGAAGACAGCGTCGGGGTTGGTCTCGGGATCGGAATCATAGACGCCGTCATAAGTACGTTTGGCCATGAGGATGGCCTCGGCGCCGATCTCCAGCGCCCGCAGCGCCGCGGCGGTGTCTGTGGTGAAGTAGGGATTGCCCGTGCCGGCGGCGAAGATGACGACGCGCTTCTTCTCCAGATGGCGGATGGCGCGGCGGCGGATGTAGGGCTCGGCGACCTCCTGCATGTGGATCGCAGACTGGACCCTGGTGTTGAGGCCAAGTTTTTCCATGCCGTCCTGCAGCGCCAGCGCATTGAGCACTGTCGCGATCATGCCCATGTAATCTCCCGTAGCCCTGTCCATGCCGCGGGTGCTGCCGGCGACGCCCCGGAAGATATTGCCGGCGCCGACGACGATGGCGATTTCAACGCCGCGTTGCCAGGCGGTATGGACTTGAGTGGCTATGGCCTTGATCTTGTCGGGATCGATGCTGAGGAGCTCGTCACTCTGCAGCGCCTGTCCGGACAACTTGATCAGAACGCGTTTGAAGACAGCCGGTTCTCCGGCATATTCCTGCAATGTCTTCGGTTTGGCTTCCGGCGTCAACTTTCCTTGCCCAGCTCGAATCTGGCGAAGCGCTTTATGACAATATTCTCGCCTATCTTGCCTACGATATTTCCGAGCAGCTGCTCGACCGTGAACTGATCGTCCTTGACGAAGGGCTGCTCGAGCAGGCAGACCTGCTCGTAGAATTTATTCAGTTTGCCGGTCGCGATCTTTTCCAGGATGTTGTCCGGTTTGCCGGTCGCCCGGGCCTGCTCCTTGTAAATCGCCAACTCCTCATCGACTATCAGCGGCGGGACGTCGTCACGGCTGATGTACCGCGGGGCCGCGGCGGCGATATGCATGGCGATGTCATGCACGAAGGCCTTGAAGTCATCATTACGGGCAACGAAGTCGGTCTCGGAGTTAACCTCGACGAGCACGCCGATCTTGCCGCCGGCGTGTATGTAGCTGTCGACGAGGCCTTCGTTGGCCGTCCGGCCGCTGCGCTTGGCAACGTCGGCCAGGCCCTTGGTGCGAAGCATCTTGACCGCTTCATCAAAATCGCCGCTGCATTCGGAGAGCGCTTTCTTGCAGTCCATCATGCCGGCGCCTGTCTGCTCGCGCAGAGCTTTTACTTCTTTTGCGCTAACTGCCACTTTCCACCTCGCTGTTCTCGTTCACATCTTTATCTTTGGTTCTGGAATTGCCGGCTTCCTCTGCCGGTTTTGCCTCTGAAGCTGCTGGCTTGGGTTCGGCCGCCGCAGGTTTGGTTTCGGCAGCCGGTTTTGTTTCGGCCGCAGCCGGCTTGGCTTTCGCCGGGGCTGGTTTGGACTCGGCGTCTGCCGGCCTGGGCCTGGGCGCCGGCTTCGGCTTTGAGTTTGCGGGCCTGGCGGGTCGGGGCGCCGGCTTTCCAGCCGCCTTGCCTGCGCCGGGGGCCGGTGCAGCCTCCTGGCCCTGCGGCGCCGCCTCATCTGCGGCTTTGGCCGCGGCTTCAGCCAAGGCAGCTGCCTTGGCAGCGGCTTCGGCTGCTGCCTTGCCGGCCGCCAGCTCTTTCTCGGTCAGCATCTGCTTGCCTTCGACCGCCGCTTCCGCCAGGGCCCGTATGATCAGGCCGCAGGAGCGGATGGCGTCGTCGTTTCCAGGGATGACATAATCGACTTCGTCAGGATCGCAATTGGTGTCCACCAAGGCTACCACCGGAAGCTTCAGCTTGCGCGCTTCCTTGATGACGATGGCCTCGCGCCTGGGGTCGATGACAAAGACTGCGGCGGGGAGCCTGTCCATATCGGCAACGCCGCCCAGATTGGTTTCGAGCTTCTTGAGCTCCGCCTGGAGGTTCATCTGCTCGCGGGTCGGCAGCAGGTCGAGCTGGCCTTCGTCGCGAAGGCGGCGAAGCTCGTGCAGACGCTTGATCCGTTGGGAGATGGTGCTGAAGTTGGTGAGCAGGCCACCGAGCCAGCGGTGAGAAACATAAGGCATTCCCGAACGGGCCGCCTCTTCGGCGATAGTGTCCTGGCACTGCTTCTTGGTGCCCACGAACAGGACTTTCTTGCCGTCGGCTGTCAGCGCTTTGATGAAATCAAAGGCGTCATCGATCAGCCTGATGGTCTTCTGAAGATCGATGATGTAGATGCCGCCGCGCTCGGTGAAGATGTAGGGCTTCATGCGGGGGTTCCAGCGGCGGGTCTGATGTCCGAAATGAACTCCGGACTCGAGCAGTTCTTTCATGGATACAGCAGTCAAACCGAGATCCTTTCTCGAGCTTTATATATGCCACTCCTAAGTGGGCTTCGCGGCAGGGTGGCTTGCCGCCGCGGCGCCATCTGGTCTTGCTTTCGTGGACGCGGCTTTCGCTGCGCCATTTAGCCTGCGTATTGTAGCATAAACCGGCTGTGATTTTATGATATTGTGTCCGCGATGGAAACCGCTGAAACACCCGAATCGATCATGGCGAAGGCCCGCGTGATCGCCATAGTCGGCGCCTCCCCCAATCCGGAACGACCCAGCCACAAAGTCGCTGCTTATCTCATCGAGCATGGTTTTGAGGTGATTCCCGTCAGGCCCAAGGTCAAAGAGATACTCGGCCGCCGCTGTTACGGCAGCCTCGAGGAGATTCCCGGAAAAATCGATATCGTCGACGTCTTCCGGCGTCCTGAGGCCTGCCCCGACGTCGCCCGCGCCGCGGTGGCTGCGGGAGCCGGAGCCCTCTGGCTGCAGGAAGGAATCGTCAGCCAGGAGGCTGCGCGTATCGCCCGGGAGGGCGGCCTCGCTATAGTAATGGACCTTTGCACCCAGAAGGTCCACCAGCACATGAATCGATAAGAGGAGCCTTTATGTGGATTTTTCCCCTGGCGGCAACCATGGTGAGCGCTTTTTTTTCCGGAATAGTATTGCGGCTGTATTTGCTCCGGCGTAATCCCGCACATCTCGCCTGGTCGTTTGCCCTGTTTTTGTTCGGCCTTGGCACCGCCTGTGATTTTCTGGCCAGCGTCGGCAACTGGACTCCCCTGATTGCAAAAACCTATTATGTCACCGGCGCCATGATCGTGGTCGGCTATCTTGCCCTGGGAACCCTCTATCTGCTGGCTCCGCGGCTGATTGCCAGGATCTGGCTGGTTATTATGGCCGTCCTGAGCATCATGGCCGTCTTTCTGGTGGCTCGCGCCGGCGTGGACACCTCAATATTGCATTCCCCGGACCAGCCGGGCTGGCAGGCGATAGACCGCTCTGCCGCGATCAAGGCCATCATGATCACGATCAACGGCCTGGGAACGCTCATAATCGTAGGCGGCGCCGGCTATTCCGCGATCCGCGGCCGATACGCGCGGGCAAATATCCTGATCGCCCTGGGAACCCTTCTCGTTGCCGGCGCCGGCAGCATGACGGCCCTGGGCAGCGCCGAGTTCAATTCGATCGGCCAGGCCGCCGGCATAACCGTGATGTTCGCCGGTTTCCTGATGACGATGGCCGCCCGTTCCCGGCGTGACGAGGCTGCACCGGGTGATGCGGCAGGCGAACCGGTCGGAGCGGATGCTGGCGGCGATGCGGTCCTGGCGAAGACAGCCGAAGCCTCGGCTTCGGAAACCTTATGAGCGCTGGCTTTTAACTACTACCCGTAGTACAATTTCAACATGGCTGCACTCAGAAAAAAGACATCCCGCCTGGTCAACCTGAAGCCTTCCAAAAAAGGCATCCGTCAGGTCCTTGGCGATCTCGAAACCGATATCATGGAAGTCCTCTGGCGGAAGAACCAGGCCAGCGTCAGGGAAGTGCACGAGATCCTGGCCAATGACCGCAATATCGCCTACACAACCGTGATGACCGTTATGAGCCGGCTGGCGGAAAAAGGCCTGCTCATGCGCGAGCAGCACGGGCGTGCATACCTTTATGCCCCAACCCAGACCCGCGAGGAATTTTGCAGCGAAACCATAGGCACCGTGGTTCAGGGCCTGATCGGAGGTTTCGGAGAACCGGTACTGTCACAATTCGTTGACACGGTCAGCGCACAGGACGCCGACCAGCTCGATGAACTCGTGCGCCTGATCGAAGCAAAGAAGAAAGAGGCAGCAAAATCGGCTACATCACCCTGATTCTGTCGTACCTGGCGCTTGCTGCCAGTCCATGGATCATCCGCCGCCTGCTCGGCGACCGGCCACGCCCCCGCACGGCCGCCATGATCTATTTTTCCTCGATTATCGCCACTGGAGCTGCAACCGGTTTATTGCTGGCGCTGATCCTGCTTCGTTTTGCCTCCGGATCATTACTCGCCGCTATGGGTGACGCCTGTGGCGGCATCTTCGAGGCGGGGCACGGATTCCTCGCAGCCAGCAACTGGAATTACCTGCTGGCGGCCGCCGCGGCCGCCATCGTTCTCTCCCAGCTTGCCTTCCTCGTCGGCGGCGGCATTCGGCTGATAAAGGCTAGCCGTAGCGAGAAGATAGGCCGGCGGCAGGGATGCATGACCTGTCCGGCGCTGCCCTCCCTGGTTGGGTCGAAGTGGGCTTCGCGGATAGCTGTGATTCCAGGAATGGATCGGCTGGATGCACAGACTATCGGCTTGTTGCGACCACGTATAGTGCTGTCGCAGGGCATGACCGCGGCCCTCGACACAGATCATCTGCGGGCGGTGGTAGCCCACGAGGAAGCGCATCGGGCCGCACGCGACAACCTCTTTATAACCGCGGCCAAGACCCTTATCCTCACCCTTTTTTATTTACCCGGACCGAAAAAAGCTTTTCGTGAGATGAGGCTCAACCTCGAGCGGGCCGCGGACATGAGGGCATCTCGCACAGCCGGCGGCAAGCTCGTTGTGGCAGCGGCCCTGGCGCAGGTTGCAGTTTCGATGAATCCGGCAGCCAGGGAACCTGCGTTGTCGAGCGCAGTCTCCGGAAGCGGCAGCGATCTTGCAGTCCGCCTGCAGGCGCTTATTGATTCCGGCAAGAGCCACAAGGGTTGCCGGCGTCGGCTGTTGCTTTTCGTTGCCGGGACTTTATTGGCGTTGACGGTATTCTCCTCCAGCGCACTTGCGGTTGCCGGGTCCGATCAGCGCCAGGCATTCATATGCTTTACCGAGCATCAGCAGTCTGCCGGCCCAGACGGCGTCTGTGCGCTGGGCCATCCGGATCACACTTAATCCCGCCACACGGATCGAGCTTAGAGCCCCCCCCCCCGAACTTCCGATCACACTTAACATTCCTTTGGCATTATTCCCTCATGCTCATCGGCAAATTGAGCAGATAGAGATTGAGGCCGGCAAAGGCGACCATAAGGACGAGCATCGGCGCCAGCCCGGCGATCGCGCGCAGGTTCTTCCCGAATGTCTGCCGGGCCACTCTCCAGCCGACGTAGATCGCACCAATATAGCCGATCGCGACCAGGGTCATCTGCAGCAGCCGTAGCGGGTCCGCTGAGAGCAACGGATTGACGATCAGACCGGCCGTGCCGAAGAGGTTCCATCCCCAGCCGAAAGGGTCGGAAAGGACGGGCACTGCGGCCGGCGGTCCTTCCTCAAGGAAGTGGTTGAGGTTATGCGCCATGTGTGAGGAAAGAGCGATCGGCAGGAAAGCAAACGAAAAGCCGACGAAGACCGTCCTCAGCTTGGAGCCGTTGCCGCCGATCCAGCGGGTCAGCGCCGACCAGCCCAGGAAGATCAATACTGGCGCCAATACTCCCAAGGTCAGGAAACTCAGAGTCATCACAGTGTTCTCACCGAGTCCGGTAGCATCCATAAGTGCGCTGGAGATATCCTCCCAGGGCTCCAGCATCGACAGAGTCTGGAAGACGGTGATGCCCAGCATCAGGACGACGATCGCCGCCACATCGATGCCCATCTTCTTTGTCTTCCAGAGGTCTGAGAGGAACGGCCGGACATTGAGGGCGATGTTGTCATTTGGGCAGGTCTTGATGCACTCGGTGCACATCGTACAGTAAGTATTTGTCTCCATCGTCTGCGGCATCAGGAACATCGGGCAGCCGTGGCCTTTTTCGTTACCGCGGTAACAGGCTTTCTCCTTGCAGGAGCGGCATACCTTGTCGCTACGGTTGCGGATCTCCAGCGGCGCCGTCATCGAATAGGCGCCGATAACCCCACCGATCGGGCAGACATAGCGGCAGAACGTCCGCCGCTCGAAGATCAGCGATACCACGATCGCGGGCACGATGAACAGGCCGAGGGCGACCATCGCCGTCAGATATGGATTTGTCGCCAGATCCAGGCTCAGGAACATCCAGGTCAGAAAGATGAAGAATATGGTCGGAATCCAGAAGTTGCGAAGCCTGCGAGGCCATTTGCGGTTGAGGCTGAAGATCCTCTTACCTACTCCCCAGAACCTGCCCCTCTGAAGCCATTCGGCAATTGAGACCAGCGGACAGGCCATGCACCAGGTGCGTGACAGGAAAAGGAAGGTGAAGATGATGACGGCCCACCAGACAAGCCAGGTGATGACCGTGGCAAAATTCATTTCGCCGATCTGGGTCCCCCAGATGCCGGCAACGATGACAAGCAGGAAGACCAGGGCGTTCGGCAGTTGCAGTGCGAACTGGAATCCACGCATCTTCAACAGACGGTGGATCCAGGAAACCTTCAACAGGTCGTGACGGTGGTTCTCGACGGTGACAGGTTGACCGCCATCTGTTAGTTCCTGTATGGCGCGGGATTTACGACGATTGGCATTGTACGCGAGGACGCCGATCAGGAACGGTGTTATCAGGACGATGAAAACCAGGTAAGGCACAAGGAGGGACAGATCTCCAGCGCCGCCAGCATGATGGTCCATTATCAAACCCCTTTCATCAAAGCTAAAAGTTTAGTAGCCGGATTTGTTGGTAACCTTGCCATCCGTGACCTCGAAACGGACCCAACCCTTGCTGCCCTGGTAGTACCAGTATTCAACAGTCATGTCTCCGTTCATGACCATTCCGGGCATCTGGCTCACAGTTTTCTTCTCAACGCGTGCAGGGTTGCCCGCAACCGCCCTGACCGCGTCGGCGGTCGCGCCGGTGTCGATCTTGTTGTAACTTTCCTGCGAAAGATTTGCCGAATTGGCGGTGGTGCTTGATCCGCAGCCCGATGCCGCGGCTACCAGCGCCAGAAGCGCACCGACGGCCAGACAAACAATGAGAATCCGTTTCATCTTCCCTCCACCATAGTTTTGACCATTACAAAATTGAGGAACCGGTCATATCGACCCGCCCCAAGGCCGGTCCCTGCTGGTCCGACCCGGCCCAAAAATCGAACTACGGAATATAGTACTACAGTATATAGTAGTATGCAATCAGCACTCGCCCCTTTTTTATCAGCCACGTATACGATGCGATCCTGTGGCAAAAAAAGCGGGCCCGTAAGGGGCCCGCTTCGATTTAACTTCCTTGCTCTGTCGTTCAACCGGTTAGTCCGAGGTCAATCGACTTCGTCTTCCAGCATCCAGCATTCCAGCACGCCGGGATAACAGTCATCATCCCCGGCTTCGAAAGCCCCATCCGGGCAGTCGTTGGATGATTGAGTGAACTGCGGATAACGGCTGCACTTTCCCAGGTTCCGATCCCGGCAATCAATCTGACGATCGGATAGCGACAGGATGTCGCCATCTTCCGTCTCCTGACGCTTCAGTTTACCAAGCAGGCTTTGCAGGCCTGCCTGAGCCACGGCCCGCTTTCGGCCTTCTGAGCTGAGATCGGGATTATGCCCTCCTCCGGATGTGGTGATCCAGACGATCCTGTCTTCCGGGGCAACTACCAGGAACCTGGTTGAACGGGCGTCGTCTTCCCGTTCGGGAATGACCGTACACGTGATCTTGTAAGCGCTCATGACGTCCCTCCCTCGTTAATCCCGCTTTTGCCCTAACATGCATAACTGAGTCTTACCCGCGAACGGATATTGAAACCGTCCGTAAAGCCCTTACTTTTAAGTGCTTTCGGCAAAGAGCTTCCGGGTCGTGAGAGATTCGAAGATTAGACGCGAAGAATCATCGTGAAGGTTCAACGGAGTAAAAGAAAATGCGACTGAAAGCAGAGCCAGGAAGGAGCGATCAGTCTCTTTCAGACCTGGCCTTCTCCAGACACTGGAGGACTTCCTCGTCAGATACCTGGCTGAAGTTCCGGTAGAATTCCCCTACGGCGCCAAAATAAGAGGGCGTGGACAGGCATTTGACTGCATCGGCGTTCTGCTCAAGTTTGCGCATGATGCGAGGCGAGGCCACGGGAACGACACAGATGATCTTGCCGGCGCCGCGGTGGCGCAGCGATTGCAGAGCAGCCAGCATGGTGTAACCGGTGGCGACGCCGTCATCGACAACCAGGACAGTTTTTCCCTTAACATCTGGCGGTTCATCCTTGCCCCGGTAACGTTCGTAGCGCCGTTTGACTTCCTGTGCCTGCTCTTCGGTCATCTCACGGATGTAACGATCGCTGATCTCGTAGAGCTTGACTGAATTGTCATCCAGCAAAAGTTTGCCATCTGAATCGACGGCGCCGATTGCCAGCTCCGGATTCAGCGGCGCCCCGATTTTCCTCGATACCCAGACGTCCAGAGGCAGTTCCAGCGCCACGGCGATCTCCAGTGCGACGACAACCCCGCCCCGCGGCAAGCCGAGCACCAGCGCGTTCGGATCGCTGTGATATTCCTCGACGAGTGAAACCATTCTTTCACCCGCATCCTTACGATTTTCAAAAAACATTCATATCACCTTAAATAGGAACGTCAACAAACCGCGGACCGCGGCTCTGAATACTTATTACTCGTCGACCGGCCGATCCCCTGCCTTTTGACGTCTTTCCCGTGGTGCTCAGGCGGCAAACCCGCCGGAAGCACGTGCTCCCAGCGAAAGATATTCCGGTAATGGAATAGGCGGCAGATAACGTGCGGCGCTGGCGATCATGGCGGCGTTGTCGGTGCAGAGCTCCGGCGGCGGGACCCGCAGCCTGATGCCGGTGTCCTGGCATTCGATGGCAAGCCTCCGGCGAAGTTCCGAGTTAGCGCTTACACCTCCGGACAGGCAGATCGCTGCCGCATTTTTCGAAACGGCTGCCGCCAGCGTCTTCTTGATCAGCGCCGAGACCACCGCGGATTGGTAACTGGCGGCGATGTCGGCCCGGCGCCGCTTGACCTCCGAGCTGTCCATGTTCCTCAAGTAATAGTAGAGAGCTGTCTTGACTCCACTAAAGCTGAAGTTGAAGTTGCCCGCCCTGTCGAGCCCTATGGGGAAATCTGCGTATCCGGGGTCACCTGCGACCGCCAGCGAATCGAGCTCTGCCCCGCCGGGATAGCCCAGGCCCAGCAGCCGGGCGCCCTTATCGAGAGCCTCGCCGGCGGCGTCGTCAAGAGTCTGGCCGAGAAACTCCAGCGCTCCCCGTTCCGGCACAAAGACAATGGAAGTATGGCCGCCTGAAGCTATCAGGCAGACAAAAGGCGGTTCAATCGGATCGGGAGCCAGATAATTGGCGGCGATATGCCCCTCCAGGTGGCTCACTGCAGTCAATTCGACTCCGATGGCATAAGCGATCGTTTTGGCCGTAGCTACGCCTACTAGCAGAGCGCCAATCAGACCCGGGCGCGTGGTCACTGCCACCCGGGACACCTGCTTGAGGCTGACGCCGGCGACCGCCAGTGCTTCGGCTATCACCGGATTGATCAACTGCAGGTGGTGTCTGGAGGCGACCTCCGGGACCACCCCGCCATAGCGGGCGTGAAATTCTGTCTGGGAGGAAACGATGTTTGCCAGGAGCCGGTCGCCGTCGAGTATGGCCGCGCAGGTGTCGTCGCAGGAGGTTTCGATCCCGAGGATCAAGCCAGCATATCCTCGGAATCTCTCCACATGATCAGGGCGTCCTCACCGTTGTCGCGATAGTACCCTTTACGGATACCGGTGCAGATGAACCCGAAGCTCTCATACATCTTGATGGCGCCGCGGTTGGATTTGCGAACCTCGAGGGTATAGCCGCGGTGTTTCTCGCGACCGCTCTGATCCAGCAGTTCCTCGATCAGATCGGTGGCGATATATTTACGCCGGAAATCTACGTGTACGGCCAGGTCGAGCATATGCCAGACCTCGACGTATTGAGTGGCGATGAGATAGCCGACGACCCTGCCTCCGTCGATTGCGACCAGGCAGATGCTCGAATCCTTGGCCAGCTGAGTGATGAAGGCGTTAGGGGACCAGGGACGGGGAAAAGACGATTCCTCGATCTCCTGAACACCCTTCAGGTCGGAGAGCCGCATGGGTCTTATTGCAGCCAAGGTTCCTTCTTTCTTAACAGGATGGTCTTGTCGGCGTCAGGATCGCGCACATAATGCGGAACTACAGACAGCAGCTGACCGGGATCAAAATCAGAGCCGGTTCCAACTTCGGCAAGTCCGGCGCGTAGATGCCAACCGGCGTCAACCCGGTTCTCCTGGCGATCCGGCCCCAGCAGCTCCAGCTGTTTCGCATTGCTAAAGATATCACGATAAGCCA
This sequence comes from Actinomycetota bacterium, assembly GCA_023382335.1. Lineage (GTDB taxonomy): Bacteria > Actinomycetota > Thermoleophilia > BMS3ABIN01 > BMS3ABIN01 > JACRMB01. Next base: position 170,112 of record JAMCPM010000011.1, on the reverse strand, counting down.
AAACGCCGTTACCGGCGGCTCTGACCGCGCCGCCTGTGATTTTTGCCAGCTCAGCCAGAAGCGACTGCGGGTCGAGGCAGAGAACTTCCGATTCGGGCTTGACAGTGTTTTTTCCTTCTTTTTTATAGAGTTGGGCGAAGACCTGGCTGCGTTTGGCGTCGATTACCGGCAGGAGCAGCTGCGCCGGGGAAGTCTCCTCAGCCAGTCCGAGGGCGAGCGCCTCGAGGGTGCTGAAGCCGGAGAGCCGTACCTCCAGTGTCTGGGCCAGCGCCCTGGCTGTGGCGATGCCGACGCGAAGGCCGCTGAATGTTCCCGGTCCGGTGCCGGCGACGATACCATCGATGTCCCTGACAGTTAATCCTGCCTCGTCAAGTAAGAGCTGGACGCCGGGGAGCAGCAGCTCCAGATGTGACCTGCCGGCATCGATGCTGCTTTTGGCCAGGATCTTTTCTCCCTCCCCCAGGGCCAGCGCCAGCACCTCGGTGGCGGTATCAATCGACAGGGTCGGCAATAGCCTTCTCCATTCCGCGAATCAGTTCCTGCCGGCTGCTCTGTATGGAGATGCGTCGGCTGTTGATGTCGACATGCTCCATTCTTATGACCACGGCGGGCTCTTCCAGGAAGGGAACGGCCTGCTCGGGCCATTCGATGAAAGTGATTGCCTCAGCCTCGAAGAACGGTTCGAAATCGATGGCGTCAGCCGAGTCGAACTTGGGCAGCCGGTAGAGGTCGAGATGATGAACCGTAGTCGCTCCCCCATAAGACTGAGCCATGGTGAAACTGGGACTTGTCACCGGCTCGGTGACCCCGAGGGCTTCGGCTGCGTGACGGATGAAGAACGTCTTGCCGGCGCCAAGCTCACCGATCAGGAATATGACATCGCCGCCGTATAAAAAAGATGCCAGACCGGCTGCAAGGGAAGCGGTCTGCTGTGGCGACCGCGAAATTATCTCCACGGCACGGCTGCCCTAAAACAACCCGAGCTGCTCAGGCTCAGGTTGACCCTGTTTGAACTCGACTAGTGGATCACTGTTTTCCGCATTGACCTCAAGTCCTGGTTGAGGTTTGTTTTCACCCAGGAGGGCAGGCAGGAGATCGAAGTCTGCCTCCAGCGCCTTGAGGTTTGCCGGGGTGTATAGCGCCGCCGCGGGATGATAGACCGGAAACAGTTTCGTGCCCTGGTGCTGCGGCATTTCCTGCGCCTTGCCGTGAACCCGCGAGATGCCGTCGGGACGACCAGTCAGAAGCTTGGTGGCGAAATTGCCCAGTGTGCATATTACCGCCGGGCTGATGATCGATATCTGCTCCTCGAGAAATGACCTGCATAGCTGGATCTCTTCAATCAGGGGGTCACGGTTATCCGGCGGCCTGCATTTGAGGACGTTGGCTATGTACACCTGGCTCCGCGTCAGGCCGATCCGCGTCAGCAGCTTTTCAAGTAGGGTTCCGGCACGGCCGACGAAAGGCATGCCCTGCTGGTCCTCGTGATAGCCAGGGGCCTCCCCTACGAACATCAGCTTCGAATCGGCGCTTCCCGACCCAAAAACCAGGTTGGTCCGTGTTTCGCCGAGGGCGCATTTCCGGCAGCCTCCGACCCGAACCTGAAGCCCTTTGAGGCGCTCTTCCCTGTCGCCGGGTTCAGCCACAGGTCGAGCAGGAAGTCTTGGAGCAGGATCCGCAGCCGCTGCCTGCATTTCCGGCCGCGGCCGGGCCGGAACCGCCCGCAGATTTGAATGAAAAACTGGAAATCATCCGCTTCACTTTCTTCGAGCCGCATTCGGGACACTTCACGCCATTGCCGCCGGCCTCAGCCGACCGTACCAGCTCCTCGAAACGGGCTTCACATTTATTACAACAAAATTCGTATATGGGCATGGAAAAATACCTGCAATAATGGCTTATTTTCTAAGCTTAGCGGCAACCGCCGCGACAATTAAACTCTAGTTTATACCCTGACTCTTTGCAAGAAACAGTCCGCTGCTGTTATCCTCTTTGTACCTTTTTAACGGCAATCAACCAAGGTCTGGTATCCCCGACGGGGAACTGGAACGGAGGCAGACTGTGACCGTTCGACTCTGGCATCTTTCTGGCGTCACGCCATCTTTTTCTGATCTCACCAGCATTGCGGGAACGGACACTGCCTGCTCATCCTCCGGATCTTCCGGATCCCTTTCAGGAGCGGCGGGGCCCGCTGTCCTGTCTGCGACGATCACCGAAGTGCGCCAGCAGGTAGCCAGGGCACGAGATCGCGGCCAGCTTCCTGTGGGTCTGGTGCCTACCATGGGTTATTTCCACGAGGGGCACCTCAGCCTGATGCGCAAAGCCCGCCAGGAGTGCGGTTTCGTCGTCGTCAGCATCTTCGTCAATCCCATCCAGTTCGACCCCGCGGAGGACCTCAAGGCTTATCCCAACGATTTTGACCGGGACCTTCGATTGGCTGCCGATGAGGGTGTCGACCTGATCTTCCACCCCGCCGATGAGGAAATGTACCCCGAAGGTTTTGAAACTCACGTCGAACCCGGCAGCATCTCGGAGGGTCTCTGCGGGCAGGCCCGGCCGGGCCATTTTCGCGGCGTCGCAACGATAGTGGCCAAGCTTTTTAACATCGTCGGGCCCGACCGCGCTTATTTCGGGCAAAAAGATGCACAGCAGGCGGCCGTTATCAGGCGGATGGCCGATGATCTCGATTTCGGCATCGACATTCGCGTCTGCCCCACAGTCCGCGAACCTGACGGCCTGGCTATGAGTTCCAGGAACAGCTACCTGACGGCCGAGGAACGCGCCCAGGCGCCCATACTCTACCAGGCCCTGACGGCAGCCCGTGAGGCCTTGGCGGCCGGCGAGGCCAACGCCTCGAAGATCCGCAGGATCGTGAAACGCACCATCGGTCAGAATTTTCTCGTGGAACTGGAGTACGTCAGAATAGTCGACCCCGTGAACATGGAGCCGATGGCTGAGATCGACCGTGAGGCGCTGGTGGCGGTCGCCGTCAGAATCGGCCGCGCCAGGCTGATCGACAACCTTTTGATCTCCCCGGAGGGTTAAATGCTTAGAAACATGTTAAAAGGCAAGATCCATCGCGCGACCGTGACCGCGGCCAGCGTCGACTACGCCGGCAGCATCACGATCGACAGTGAGCTTATGGCTTCGGCCGACATCCTGGCTCACGAGCAGGTGCATGTGCTGGACATCGATAACGGCGCCCGCCTGGTCACATATGCGATTCCCGGCGGCCCGGGCGAGATCTGCGTCAACGGCGCCGCCGCCCGGCAGGTGGCCGTCGGCGACCGCGTCATCATCATCTCCTACGCCGAGTTCACCAGCGCGGAATTGACCTCGTACGTGCCCAGGATCGTCCTGGTCGATGATGACAACCGGATTTCGCGCATCGACGCCGCCGCGGATCCGTGTGAATTAGAAAATTCGACCGTGGGAAAACACCCATCTGAAGGGAGATCGAGCTAAATGCCAGTAAAGAAGAAAACCGACGGCGGGAACGGGAAAGCGCGCACGGGCCCGCCGGCAAACTCCGGGGCCGCCCAGGTCGCCAGCATCCAGCTCGAGTTTCCCATGCGAGAGGAGCTCGACATCACTAACATAACCGACGATGTGGCGCAGTCCTTGCGGGACAGCGGCCTCAAGAACGGCATCGTCACCATCTTCGTCCCGGGCGCAACCGGAGCCGTTACCTGCCTTGAATACGAGCCGGGAGTAGTCGCTGATTTCAAGGCGGTCATGGAGAGAATATCCCCCCGGGATATTCCCTACGACCACAATATCTACCAGGCTGACGGAAACGGTCACTCTCATGTCCGCGCCGGCCTGCTGGGCCCCTCCCTGGCTGTTCCCTTCAATGACGGCGAACTCATACTGGGCGTCTGGCAGCAGGTGGTCCTTATCAACTGCGATAACCGCCGGCGAACACGCCGCGTCATCGTACAGATCATCGGCGTCTGAGAGGTATCAGGCCGATGGCGCCCATTCTTCAGGTTGCGCTGGACTTTCTGGATCTTCCCAGGGCTCTTGCCGTTGCCGACGAAGCTCTCAGGGGCGGCGTCGACTGGATCGAAGCAGGGACTCCTCTGATCAAGAGCGAGGGTCTGGAGGCTGTGCGGCAGATGAAGCGCCGATGGCCCGATACGGTGATCGTAGCTGACCTAAAGACCATGGACGCCGGACGCTTCGAGATGGAATCGGCTGCCAAGGCCGGCGCCAGTATCGCCGGCGTTCTCGGCGCAGCTTCCGACGCGACCATATCCGAATGCATCGAAGTGGCCCGTAATTACGGACTTCAGATCATCGTCGATATGATCGAGGTGCCCGACGCCGCCGAGCGAGCCCGTCAGGTGGAACAGATGGGAGCCGATTATGTCGGGATCCACACTGCCATCGACCAGCAGATGCTCGGTGGGGCGTCCCTCGATCTCATCCACAAGCTAAAGAGTGCTGTTGATATTCCTGTCGCTGTGGCCGGCGGCATAAATTCCGAGACTGCGGCCGATGCGGCGGCTGCCGGCGCCGATATCATCATCGTCGGAGGCGCCATCATCAAGGCTGCCAGCGCCGAAGAAGCGGCACGCCAGATCAGGCAGGCCATCGATACGCGTGAAGGCGTCGAGACCACGCTCTATAAACGCGCAACCGCGGACGATGTGCGCTTGGTCCTGGAGATGGTGTCCACGGCCAACATATCTGACGCCATGCACCGCAGCGGCGAGCTGACCGGTCTGAAAAAAGTATTTGACGACATCAGGATGGTGGGTCCGGCGGTAACGGTGAGGACTTATCCCGGAGACTGGGCCAAGCCCGTCGAGGCGATCGACCGTGCCCATCCGGGAGATGTGCTTGTCATCGACGCCGGCGGCGTCGGCCCGGCGGTCTGGGGAGAGCTCGCAACCCATAGCGCCCGTGAGCGCGGCCTGGCCGGTGTGGTCATAAGCGGCGCCGTCAGGGACACGCCCGAGATCAGGGATCTCCGCTTCCCGGTTTTCGCTTCGCAGTTCACGCCCACGGCGGGAGAGCCCAAGGGTTTCGGAGAGATAAACGTGCCGGTTACGATCTCGCGGGCGAAGATATTTCCGGGCGACTGGCTGGTGGGAGACAATGATGGCGTAGTGGTAATTCCCAAAGCCAGGGCGGCGGAGGTCGCCAACCGGGCCATGGACGTTCTCGAGCGTGAGAACCGTTTGAGAAAAGAGATCCAGGACGGCAGCACCTTGAGCCAGGTGGCCTACCTGCAGAAATGGGAAAAGACCTAGCGGTCCCATTATCCCGGGAAAAAGCTGGCCGCTCGTTCACGGCCCGGCGCCGCCGTCAGGCCTCAGTCGTTGTCTTCCGTGAGCTTGATGATCTTGTGAAGGCGCATGCTGACATCACCGGGGATCTCGTCATCGGGTACCTCGCGGTAAAGGGTCACAGTCTGCCTCAGCGTGTTGACCACAACCTGGCAGTTGTAGCAATCCTTGAGGTGTTCCCTTATCTCCTGACAGGTCTTTTCCGCAAGCTCATCGTCGATGTACTCGGAGAGACCCTCGAGAATTTCTCTGCAATCCATGCTACCCGGCCCCCACTGTAAAATAATCCGACAACCTGTTCCTTAAAAAAAGCCGCGCCCGGTGCAGCCTTGATTTGACTGCGGGCACCGACAGGTCGAGCACCTCGGCGACCTCAGTCGCAGGCAGTCCCTGGACATCCCTGAGGACAAAAACCACTCGGTAGATCTCGGGCAACTCTTCGATAGCTTCCTCCATCACCCTTTTTGCTTCGTCATCGAGCAGTTGCTGCGCCGGCCTGTCCGACCAGTCGACCAACCTCGATTCGGCATGTGCCGCATCCTTGATCGAATAGACTTCATCGAGGAACTCGCTCTCGCTCTTGTCTCTCCTCGATCGCTGCCGCAACTTCGTTAATGCCGCGTTGGTAGCCACCCTGTATAGCCAGGTGGAAAAACTCGACCGGCTCTTGAAGCTGTCAAGAGACCTGACGACGTTCAGAAACGTATCCTGCAGCACATCTTCAGCATCCTGCTTGTTGCCTAGCATCTTGTAAGACAGATTGTAGACTCTGGTCTCATAACGGGATACCAGGGTCTCCAGAGCCTCCGCCTTGCCCTGGCGTATCTCTGCTATCAACTCGTCATCGGTGGGAACTAAATGCTCCATTTGTTAGACTGATATCTGCCTTAAAGGATTCGGTCGATGGATTTCGCCTGAATTGAGCATAAGTCTACCATTTATTGGCCCGGTTTCGAGGGTCTGAATCTTTTGGGTGGCAGGCTCATCATAAATAACGTACCGATAATCCGGCAAAGTTTCCCAGGTAGCATTGGGTTTTTCACGGGAGGTGAATAGCACTATGGCAATATATGATTTGAAATGTGACGATTGTGGCAAGCAGTTCGAGATGTTCGTGACCGGATTTCTCACTGATGAGGACAGGGAATGTCCCCGCTGCAACAGCCGCCGCGTATCGCAGAAGTTCAACAGCTCTTTCGGCATCGGTTCTTCCTGCTCTTCAAAGAGCGGAGGAGGATGCAGCACGCCGCCTTCTGGGAGTTTTGGCTGAGGCTAGACTGCAAGCCCGTGAGGCTTACAGAGCTTTAACCTGATATATCATGCAACTGGCGGAAGTAGACACCGAGCGCTGTAGCGGACATGAAAAATGTCCAGCCAGAAAGGCCTGCCCGACCAAGGCGCTGTTTCAGATGGACCCGGGTGAGGTAGTAACTGTTAACGGTTCACTCTGCCGTGGCTGCGGCGATTGCATTGCCGCTTGCCCCGAGCAGGCAATAAGAGTTCGCCAGATCTAAGAGCTGTGAAAGGAGAAGAAGTTGTCAGCAGACATTCTTGAAGTTACAGACGCGAATTTTCAGAGCGAGGTCCTGGACGCGGACGTTCCCGTCATCGTTGATTTCTGGGCCGCCTGGTGCGGACCCTGCCGCATGGTAGGTCCGATCGTCGAGGAGATCGCTCAGGATCAGGCCGGCAAGGTCAAGGTTGCCAAACTTAACGTTGATGAGAACCGTGAGACCGCGACGAAGTACGGGATCATGAGCATCCCCACCATCCTGCTGTTCGAGAAGGGTGCGGTAGCCAAGCAGGTCGTCGGCGCCATGCCCAAGAGCGCGCTGGTGCAGGAGCTGGGCCTGGCTTAGGAGAAAGTTGGAGTTCTGAAGGAGCCTGGAGCGCCCCATCCAAAATCGTGCGCGGCCGGGATGGTGGCGTAACCGCTCCGGCTAATAGTGGATCGATACGATCGTGCCGATCGGCGTCCAGTTGTAGAGATATTCCGCCTGGTCGAGCGGCAGGCCGACGCAACCATGACTCGTTGGCACTCCAAACTGCGTCGACCAGTAATTTCCGTGGATCGTGTAATCCCCGTTGAACATCAGTACCCAGGGTACGTTGGGAGCGTCGTACCCTTCACCACGCATATCTACCTTGTCGGCCTTCGCGTACACCGCGTACCTCCCCGTCAGACTCGGAGTCGCCTGTGATCCGCTGGAGCAAATGAGAGTCTTGACCAGCTGATCGTTGTCGTACATGTATACCCTCTGCTCGGTAAGATTGACGTCGATAAGCTTTGAAGGCTTGGCTGTGAAAGTACTCTGGACGTCCTCGCGCACGTAGCTGCCGCTGACACTACGGAACCCTTCGGTGCCACCCTTAAGCTTTATGGTTACTGACTGCCCCTGCGTCCAGTCGTTCAGCGGCTTGAACTCGATCTTGTCAGGGGCAACCCAGTCCCAACCACCCAGGACCGCGGGGTCGAAGGACAGGACCTCGTCGGCGACTTCCGGATTCTTGATGTCTTCGCTGAACTGGAGCGTCGGGTGTTCGGTCAGGCTGACACCCGATTCCCCGTCTCCTGGCGTGAAAAATATCTTCAGAGGCGCAGTCGTTGCAATCTTTTGCGAGTACGGATGCACCAAGCCGGCGCCATTCTCAGCCGTGGCCCCGGTGATGGTCATGGTATATTCCTTCCCCTGCTCGTAACCGTCGAAGGTTATCATGGCGCGGGTGGGGTTATTCTCGTCCAGCTGCGACGTCGATTTGAGTTCAGGGCTGATCTCGTAAGTGAAGGATTTGATCGGCGTATTGAATTCCACAACGATGGGTTCACCGGTCGGCACGGTCTGCTTGTCCTTGGCAAAGACCGGCGCCGGGGTCGTTATTGTTTGAAACGTGGCATGCTTGGTGACATCCTGGTGCTGAGGTCCGGTCAGGGTCAGATCGGTAAGCTGGGCCTGAACGGTGATCTCATAGCGGGAGTCGGGATGAAGAAGGGTTTCTCCGTCGCTGCGGACGAAGGTGTCGCCGTTGAGAGTCCCGTCGATCATTTTCTCTCCGGCGGGGGCACCCAGCGGATCCAGGGTTATCTCTTTGACAGTAACGGTCTTGACCGATCCGCGCATCCAGCTCGTGGAGATCTTGATCTGGTTGTCGATGGCCACATCCTGGCTGCCGTCGCCCGGGTTAACCGATACTCCCGCCGGAAAAAGCGAGGCCATGGAAAGATAGCCCAGGAACAGCAAAACCAGAATAGCCGACGCAAAGACGATTATCGCCTTTCGCTTTGTGGCTGACGTGGCCGTTCGTGTTGGCTTGACTGATGTGGTTCTGCTCATTCGAAACGCTCTGGTGGAAACTTAGACTTTGTTTATTATAGCTACCACGTTTCCAAGAGCAAAAGAATGATGCCAATTTGTTTTCGTCAAGGCATGACGTTACGGAGCCGATATCTACCTTACAAGAACGAAAAGGCAAACCCATCGCGAGGTGGGGGCGCAAAGCTAGGGGTCTCTTTCGGGAGACAGCCCGGCCGCCGAAGCCCTGTTTAGCTGCTCTTCACGAGTGGCGCTGATGTTGCTAGACAGCTCAACGCTCCGACTGGTACGGGCGTTGAGCCTTTTTTGTGTCCTCACCGGGGGTGCCGAGCGCAAGCGACGCAGCGACGCGGTTTGTCCATTGAATCAAGGATACAATGGACAACAGCAGACGAAACAAGCATCTTGGTCTGGTTGGGCTTCTCGCCACCGCGATTTTCGCTTGCGCTTGGTTACTACCCGCGAGTGCAGGTATAGCAGCATCGAACTCGGGCAAGACAAGAGTTACTGTCGACGTCTCCGACTCAATCGGTGTTGATTTTGGCAAATCCGCTCCCAATTCTGCCGGGAATCACGGATTTGGCCAGGTAATAACGGAACTTGTCACCCAGACGGCACCGTCGCAGCTGATTCATGGACCGGCCATTAACGTCGCAGAAGGTCACGGATTTATGGCTGACTTCGGGCTCTCGTTCGGGCATCCTGCTGAAACGGATCCTGACGGTGCCGCACTGGGTGACGATATCCTTCGAGCTCAGTTCCCGACGACAGGAATTCTGGTAACAGTCATCAATCTCTAGGAACATATCGTCCCTCGTCGGTCCCAACCGACTTTGCTCTGGCGGCATGCGATTTGCCCGATCCCTCATTGGGATGGTTGCAGCCGCCGGAGTATTTTTTTGTCCGTACTCCTATTTCTTAAAGGAAACTAAAGGAGCTTTGTAGAACAAGATTTTGCGGCAATCTTGTCCCCCAATTTAGCCGCATCCCCAGGCGCTGTTTTGAAGCACAGATGACCTCGCGTTCCGAAGTCTGCTGTTAACAGGCCTGTCTCATGATCGAAAACACGAGTAGAGACAGAACAGGAGAGCAATGGATATTCAAAAGATGGTCGACGAACGCCTTGAGGAACTCCGCACCCAGACAATCCGGATTTCCAGGCCATTCAGTAACGGCGGCGAGCCTCAAATTCGCGAGTTTTCGGCCGGCGAAATGCCACCTGATTCCTTCACCCGGTCCAGGGAAGAGTTCCTGAAACTCGAAGATCTCATGGACTCCTCCCTTACAGAAGTGGCTGAGCGCGTTCTTGAAATAACGGATCGCGTTGCAGGGGATTACGCCCGCATGGAAAAGGATATTCTCGATTCAAGGCTGGCCTTGCTCCAAAGCGCCGAAGCCGTACTCGATATCGCTATCTCGCTCAGGCGGAAGGCGCGGTCTATGATAAAGGCCGGCGGTAATACCCAGACGGCGATTCGCAATCACGTACGCCCAACGTATGACGATGAGTATCGCGAGAGTTACGACCTGCACGAAGGGCTGAACGATGGCCGGGTCAGCATGCATGAACAGGGAGTCGCCTCCCTGTTCAGACGCACCTAGAGCCCAAAGGGGGCCGAGTCCATGGACCGCGGGGAAGTAAGCGACAGGAAAGAAATGAGGCGCGTGCCCACAGCCGGCGCCAAGTCTCAGCACGAGGAAACAGCCGGACACGCCTCAGTACCGGCGTCTCCCCTCTTCGGCAAGGCCAGAGATTCGCTGAAGAACCATGAGACCGAAGTCATCAAGTCATGGTTGAAGCAGGTCATCGACACACTGGGCATGTCATCGCTGCTGGCTTTTCCCACTCAGGAGCTTACCTCAGGCTTCCCCGGGCTGATCCAAAGCATCGCCGATGCCATCGAGCAGCCGGAGACCATATCCTCCAGGCTGCCGGAAATAACGCAGCTATCTTCCAAGCTGGCGACTCTTCGCAAGGAAGATCCGAGCATTGACCAGCTCATGGATGACTACTCGCTGCTCAAGCGCCTGATGTTCGACGCGGCGTCTGCAGACCTCCGGCGCTCAGACACGGCCGTCCTTAACCTCTGCCAGAATCTGGATGACGGATTCAGCCATGTCCTAAAGGAAGGGCTCAAGGCCTATATCGAGGAGCATTCTTCGCAGCTTCAGCATCTTGCTGACACTGACGCCCTTACCGGACTTTATAACGTGCGATATTTCAGACGCCAGCTGCACAGGAACCTGGAGCTGTACAAGCGTTACCGCATCCCCTTTTCCTTGATGATGCTCGACCTCGACGGCCTCAAAGAGCTCAATGATGTACGCGGACATCACTCAGGCGATCTGGCGTTGAAACATCTCGCGGCGATTCTGGCCACTGAAAAGAGGGAAACCGATGTTGCGGTTCGCTATGGAGGTGATGAGTTCTTTGTGGTCCTTCCGGGAACCACGGCCATCGATGGCGAGCGGCTCGCGTACAGGGTGGTCCGCGACGTCCGCCGGCTCAATATCCAGTCAGGCGGCCGTGAGATAACAGGGGTCTCAGTCGGAGTAGTATCATGTCCGGCAAATGGCACCGATGTCGGCACCCTCAGGGCGAAAGCAGACAGGGCCCTTTATCTGGCAAAGGCGATTGGCGGCGCCTCGGTAGCCTGCTATCAGGAATTCCGCGAGTCCTGACCCCTTCAAAGATTTCCTGGTCTTGCTCTTCAGCCGTTGGCCCGCAACCAGAGCCCCAGCAGTGAGACTTTAGTCGCCTGGGCCATAACCGACTGGTCTATCTTTTCAGGAGTGTCGTAGATCGTGTGATAGTAAGGATGCCAGGCGCTGGCGTCCTGGCCCCACGACCAGTCTACCGTCACCGCCGGGATCGAATACTGCCAGTCAAACGACTGGGCGTCGGATCCGATGTCGGTTCCCTCGGCCCTGACGGGAACCCCCAGGGCCTGGCCGGCTTGCCGCAGCGTCTCGAGCAGCGGCGCGGTGTTGTCGGCGCCCTCATCCCAGACCCCGAAATAGCTGCCGCCGGTGGCGCCGATGCCGTCGATGTTGATCATTTCCACATTCTTGCTGATCCCTGCAACCACCAGTTGCTGCCCTAGAGCAGCCGAACCTAGTTCTCCCTCTTCCTCACCCGAGAAAGCGCAGAAGACGATCGTATCGGCGGGCCTGATTCCTGTCTGCTGGAATACGCGGGCCATCTCCAGCACGGCGGCGACGCCGGCGGCGTTGTCGTCAGCGCCATTGTAGGGCCGCCCGCTGCTATCGAGGCCGAGATGGTCGTAATGGGAGGCGATGATGACATGCGAGCCATTGGCGGCGCTTCCGGGAAGGATTCCGATAACGTTGTCGCTTTCCAGGCCCGACGCGTTGAAATGCTCGAGGTATGTCGAAAGGCCGGCCCCTGTCCAAGGTTGCAGACCGAGCCGTGAGAACTCGGAAGATATGTATGCCGCCGAAGCCCTGGCGCCGGCGCTGTCGGTCCTGCGCCCCTGATAACTGCTCGAAGCGACGATCGTCAAGTAGGAAAACTGGCTGTCAAGGCTATACGCGGACAGCAGCTGATCCTGTTGCGTCTGGCTGGCGGCAGCGGCAACTGTTGGCGCCGTCTCTGCAGGCACAGTCTTTGGAGGTGGCTTGAAATCACGTAGGGTGCCGGAAGCCGGCGCCACATCAACGCGGTTCCCTTGCTCGCTGTTCCCGCATCCGGCAAGGGAAACCACGGCGAACGTCAGCATTGAAAACACGGAGAGTATCAGCAGGAAGAAAGGCGCCTGATTCCGGCTATTGCTTTTGATGCGTTTGATCAACGATCTCATTTCTGACATGAAGGGCAGAAATAGGTGCCCCTCCCCCCCACCTTGATCTTCTTCACGGTTCCCCCACATCCCGGACAGGGCTTGCCCTCACGCCGATGGACGCGAAAGGTGTTCTGAAAACTGCCGCTGCCGCCACGCGCGTCACGGTAGGTGTCGATTGAGCTGCCCTGGAGTTCGATGGCCCTTCTCAGCGTAGCTTTGATGGCTCCGGCAAGCCGTTTGGCTTCGGCGCCGTCGATCTCACCCGCTGGCCGCTCGGGATGGATGCCGGCGCGGTACAGAGCCTCATCAGCATAGATATTGCCGACGCCGGCCACGATCGACTGGTCCAGCAGCAGGGATTTGATCGGGCGCGTTCGCTTGCCCAGCACTCTCTCGAGATATCTAACGTTGAACGACCTCCCCAGCGGCTCCGGGCCGAGCTTTTTCCAGTAAATCTCAACCTCGTCCGGCGACAGCACGAACGCCTTGCCGAATCGCCTGGCATCGTGGAACGTAAGTGCGTAGCCTCCGGATAATTCGAGCACCAGCCTCAGATGTTGCCGGTCATTTTTGCCGATTGGCAGTCGGGCCTGGGTCAGCCTGCCTGTCATCCGCAGATGAAACACCAGCGTTTCTCGCGACTTCATATTTAGAAGAAGGTACTTTCCCCGCCGGCTCACGCTCTCGATCGTCTGACCGTTTACTCGGCGGCTGAATGCCCGTGCATTTTCCGGAGCGGTGATCAACGGATCGACGACCTTGACGCGCGCTATTTTTTTTCCGGAAAGGTATGGAGCCAGTTGACGGCATATAGTTTCGACTTCGGGCAGTTCCGGCAAATCGACCTTCCCTCAAGACTGACTGTTGTAACAATTATGACCCTGCCAGCTGCCGCAAACAATGACGCGCGTCACCTCACCGGCGCGCCGCCATGATGCCGGCCGGTCACACGCGGGCGATGCGGCCTACCTGCTTTTGGAGCGGAGCTCGCATTATCAGCGCCAGTACCAGGGTGAGCAGAGCCACCAGGACATTGACCGCCATCGGCGCGGAAACGCTGAGGTTGCGCCAAGCGACCGGGACGATGATGCTGCTGCCGATGATGCTGCCCCATTCTCCAAACGATCCCACGAAACCCGTGACGGCGCCTCGGTCAAGGGGGATGGTGACGTCACCGATCAGCGAATAAAATGCATTGAAATATGCCGGGGTGCCGGCGCCTCCCAGGGCGAACGCAAGCATGGTCAGCGGCGTTCCTGGATGGATGAACACGATCAGGGCTTCGAGGGTCAGTGAAGCCATGCCCAGCACGATAACGCTGATGCGGCCGATGCGGTCCGAGAGCTGGCCAAGAAAAGGGCTGGAGATGGCGGCGGCCGCGCCTCCAGCAGCAAACGCCAGCGCGATCTCGGAGCTGCTCCATCGAAGCAGCTCCGAAGTCAGGATAGGCGCCGACGTCAGGAAGATGGCGATAGACATCATCGAGAGGAACTGGATCAGGGAAAGCGAGAACGACGGCAGACAGAAGACGCTGGTGATGACCTTTTTAAACAGGGATGAAGCCGCCGCCGCCCGGGACGCTGCTGCTTCCCTGGCGCCTGATATTCCGGGGATAGCAAGGCTGAGGAAAAAGCACATCCCCCCCATCACGCCGCCGACCCAAAAAGGAGTCTGGATGGAAAAACTCTGCGAGAGGACACCTGCCAGTATCGGCCCGGCGATAACTCCGATGTTGATGGCGCTACTGGTGATGCCGTTGGCCAGCCCCCGGAAGCCCGTCGGCGTGCGGTCGTTGATATAGGATTGCGACCCGACAGCGAGGCTCGAAGCTGCAACACCCTGCATCATCCGCAGGAACATCATCAGCCAGATCGTGGTGGTGAGCGCGTAAGCTGCGGTGGAAACGGTAAAGATCAGTAATGAGGCCGACATGATCCCCCGCCGCCCGATACGGTCCGACAGCACTCCCATGGGAAACTGGAAAAGGACACGGCCGACAAAGAACGCCGCGACCAGAAGCCCGATTTCGAATTCACCGAAACCGAGTTGCTCTGAATATTGAGGCAGGAGGGGCAGCAACATCATGAAGCCGGTCATCACTACGCCGTTGGCGAGAGCCAGCGCGTATATGCTCCAGTGCAGCTGTCTTAACGATAACAACATTTTGGAATCTGAGGGGCTACATGGATTCAGGCGCTTCAACACCAACAAGATCGAGACTTCTGGCAATCACGTTTCTGGTGAGCCGGCAGAGATCGAGGCGAAAAGCGGCCGTAGCCGCTTCAGCCCTGATAACCGGGCAGTTATGGTAAAAGACATGGAAGATCGCCGCCAGTTCGCGAGCATAAGTCGTTATCCTGTGGGGGCCGCGGATCTCGGCCGCGCTCAGCACCGTCCTGGGAAACGCGGCCAGCTTCAGGATCAGCTCGCGCTCCTGCCCTGCTAAGGGCCCGGCAAGCCTGTCAGTGTTATCAGCAGGCTCAGCGACTCCCTGCTCCGCAGCGCGCCTGAGGATGCTGCAGATGCGGGCATGGGCGTACTGCACGTAATAGACGGGGTTTTCCTCCGATTGCAGTTTGGCCTTTTCCAGGTCGAGGTCGAGGGTGCTGTCGTTGCTGCGCTCGACCAGGAAGAAACGGGCCGCATCGGTGCCGATGCTGTCGAGAAGCTCCTGGAGGGTAACCATGGTGCCGGCCCGCTTGGACATCTGCTTGCGCTCGCCCATCTCGATAACGTTCACGAGCTGGCCTATGATGATCTCGAATCGTTGCGGATCGTGTGAAAGCGCCTCGAACGCGGCCTTCATCCGCGGGACATAGCCATGGTGGTCGGCGCCCCAGATATTGATCAGCCGGTCGAAGCCGCGCGAAAGCTTCTGCCGGTGGTAGGCGATGTCGGAGGTAAAATATGTCGGCTCGCCGGAGCTGCGGATGAGAACGCGGTCCTTGTCATCGCCGAAGCGGCTGGTCAGCAACCACTTGGCGCCATCGCGGATTTCAATCTCGCCCGCGGCCTCAAGTGTCTTTAGAGACTCGTCGACGGCGCCGCTTTGATACAACGCCGATTCGGAGAACCAGACATCGAATTCCACCCGGAACCGTGCCAGGATCGCCCGGATGTCATCCAGAACCAGCCCGCATCCTTCCTTTTTGAAGAAATCTATGGCCTCCTGATCGGGTTCGGGAAGGACGTGCCCGATCATCTCATCACCGATCTGCTGTTTGATCAGGCTCGCGATCCGAACCGTGTACTCACCCTGGTAGCCTTCCTCCGGGAAGGATACCTCGTGACCGAATTGCTGCGCGTAGCGCACGGCCAGGGATTTGCCGAAGTTGAGCATCTGGGTGCCGTAATCGTTGATGTAAAACTCGGTTGTGACCTCGTGCCCGGCGTAGGCCAGAATCCTCTTGAGCGAATCGCCAAAAGCGGCATACCGTGCATGGCCGGCGTGCAGCGGCCCTGTAGGGTTGGCGCTGACATATTCCAGCAGGATTGATTCCGGCTTGTCTGCGACCCCTGCGCCGAACTCCATGCCATCAGCCAGTGCCCGGCCGGCGGTTTCGGCCAGCGCCCGGTCTTCAAGGAAAAGGTTTATGAAGCCGGGCCCAGCTATCTCGATCTCGCGGCACAACTTCATCAGATCGCCGCTCGCCCGGAGGTCCTCAATCAGCAACTCCGCTGCCTTGCGGGGCGGCATGCCAGCGGCTCCGGCGGCGATCATGGCGAGATTGGTTGACAGGTCGCCGTGACCCTTGCCAGCCGGGCGCTCCAGAATAATGTTGGCGGCCAGGTCCCCGCGTTTCCACGAAGACAATCTGGCTCGCACGGCTTCGGAAACCAGGCTTGCGATATCATTGAGGAGATCGGTGGGCGTCATTCCTGCCCATCCTGAAGTTTGAGACGCCGTTGCAGATCGGAAACTTCGGAGGCTGTTTTATCCCGGGCGGATTCATCGACGATGAAGGCCAACTGCAGATGGTCGCCTTCCCGCGCGCCACGCGGAAGCACCGAGACCGGCACGACCGATTCCCTGCCTTCAATCAGCAGCACGGCTGAGTCGCCCTCGATGCGGTCAAGGTAACAGTTGAATCGGGATTCCAAATCTTTAAGAGACCCTGTTGACTGCGAACAGCTGTTCGAGGAGTTGTATCTCCGCGTGGGTCCCTACTGTGATCAGCACAACATTCTCTTCCAGCAGAATTGCGGGATCGGGGTTTGTGTCAAAGGGCTGACCCGGTTTTTTGACCGCCAGAATCGAAGCTCCGGTCTTCTGCCGTATGCCAAGGTCCCTGATGCTCTTGCCGAGCGCCGGTGAGCCGGCGGAAAGCTGAAACTGCTCGACCCTGAGCTCCAATTCGCCGCCGCCCGTGACGACGTCCAGATAATCGCTGACCATGGGCTTGAGCATTAGAGTAGCCATCTCTCGCCCGCCGATCGCATAGGGGGAAACGACCTTGTCGGCGCCGGCCTTTTCGAGCTTGTTATGTGATTCCTCGGTATTGCCCCGGGCCACGATCCAAAGGCTGGGGGAAAGCACCCTTGCAGAGAGCGTGACGAAGACGTTGTCCGCATCGGAATCGACGCAGGCAACCAGTCCCTTGGCCCTGTCGATGCCGGCAAGGTGCAAGGATTCATCATCGGCCGCGTCCCCCTCGATATGGGGGAATCCGTCTTCACGGGCGCGGGCGATGCTCTCAGGGTTGGAATCGACAACCACGAACTCTTCCCCCGAGCGCAGGAATTCCTTGGCAACCTGCTCGCCAACACGCCCGTACCCGCATATCAGATAGTGGTTGGAGAGTTCCGATATCTTCTTTTTCATGCTTCGCTCCTCGAGCAATTCAGCAAGATAACCACCGATGAGGAATTCTATAACCATGCCGACCGCATAGACCAGGGTTCCCACGCCACCGGCGATGACGAATATCGCCAGCAGTTTGCCGCCCACGGTGGCCGGAGCCGTACCCATCCCGACCGTCGAGATCAGAACCACGGTGGTGAAGAGAGAATCCAGGAAGCCGTAACCTTCCAGGATGGCAAAGCCGGCAGTGCCGACAATCACGATCATGAGCAAGACCCCCGTGAGGGCCAGTATCCGCTTGGGAGAAGTCAAGGATTGCCATGGCATCGGCAGGCAAAGTCTACTCGATGCACGGCACGTTTTCAACGAAAGGAGGCTGCGGCCCGGAGCAGTGAGGCTGTTTTTGAATCAGAGCTTAGAGGAAGGGGATATCCGAGAAAAACTCTTCAGGCTCGACAGCCTCATCGGTTCCGGGAGTGAAGATCGCTTCTCTCACCAGCACCGGCATATTGCGCCAGAGGCAGATGCCGTCCTTGAGATACTTATCTTTTTGTTCCTCAGTGCAATTTGAGGTACAGGAAGAACACAGCTCATCAGCCGGAAGAGCAAGTTTGGCTTTGGTAGGCCGCTGGCCTTCATCAAGCCTCCGGCTGGTCTCGAGCAGCAGGTGCTGCACGTTGATGTGCGGGGAGAGCGGAAAGACTGCCGGCTTTCTGGGAACCACGAATTTAAAAGTGCCTTCGACCCAATTTGAAAGTTCGAGAGTATTCTCATAGGCCTGTTCGGCAATGACCTTGACGATCTCTTCCTTGTCGATAATCTCCGATTTCATCAGGGTGATGCCCAGAAATTCTTTCTTGTCCCGTGAGGCGGACGAGAGGATTATCTTGCGCAGACCGGTCGGCGTCAGCAAACCGGCTTTGATCAGGCGGGCGCCCAGTAGATGATCGGAACGCGGCACTGATACAGCTTCGATAAAGCCTTCCTTGAGATAAATAATAGCCCGTTCTTCCCTGTCCTCGATTTCCAGGAGTCCCGATTTTCGGTAGCTGGCCAGTAGTTGCAGTACCATGAAGACCGAGAACTGACTTATTTTTCCCCAAAGGATCATTGTTTTCCGTCGGTTAGCAGAGAAGGACTTTTCCTTACCTCATAAATTCTATCGGCAACAAAAAGAAGTCCTTGCAGGCCTCTTCAGGCGCCTGCAAGGACGGATATCCGCGATTATGCTGCTCGGCCTAGCCGGGAGCTATGCCCAGGTGACCGGTGCTGCGTTCGCGCGCCGGCGAGTCCGATTCCCCGAGATCGACATCGCCAGTATAAACCTGGTTCTTGCCACGGCGCTTGGCCTCGTACATACGGGCATCAGCGATCTTGACCAGCTTGTCGCCGGCGTCAGCGTCAACCCCGAATGTTGCCAGGCCCACCGAGACGGTTATGCTTCGCTTGACGCTGGCGTCGGCGAATGTTGAGCAGCGTTCTTCGACGCTGGATCGAAGCCTTTCAGCCACGCGGCAGGCGGTCTCGAAGTCGCATCCGAGGATCAGCGTAAATTCCTCACCACCGTAACGCGATGCGATGTCTTCGCCGCGCGCTTCCTGCGTGATAGTCTGGGCGACCTTCTGCAAAACGTAATCGCCTTCCTGATGACCGAACTGATCGTTGTACTGCTTGAAATCATCGATATCCAGGAATAGCACAGTCAAATTGTTGCCGTCAGTCCTCAGGCTACTCACCTTGTTGACAAGATACGTCTGGAAAAAACCATGCGTATAGAGGCTGGTGAGATCGTCTGTCGTCGACTGGCGGCGCAGCTTGAGAGTCTCTTTATGCTCCGTGGTATATAGATAATAGAAGCCCACGGTGAACATGATCACGAAAATGGTTTCTGTGATCTCGTATAACCCGGGGACGGAAATATTTCCGATCTCACGAAGCACGCCGATGATCTCGGCGATTCCGAAAGTGATGGCTGCCAGGCTGAGAAACAGCCAGGACCGTTTACGGATATCACGCGAAATCGACGGCAGGATCCTCACCGCGAAGTAGAACGCCACCATGGCGATACAGAGGTTGAGGAATTCAACCGCTGCAAGCAGGAACTCTTCACTTTCCCCTCCTGCCGCTGCTTCCTCTTCACCGATTACGTAGGTCAACGCATTGAACCATGAGTGTAACAGACCGTTCATCGCTTGCCCCCATTCTTGTTTTACTACCTACTCAGCGTGCAAAAAAATTCTTCAGACTATATTTCTATATCGAGCAACCACGAAGAGATAATTAATCAGGCGCTCTGTCCTGCTTCTCTTCTAATGGTATTTTCCGATCTGATGATCCGGGTGAACACTTCTACAACCCTGGGATCGAATTGCGTGACCTTGTTGCGCTCGAGCTCATCCAGTGCCATCTGCCGGGTCAGGGCCTTGCGGTATGGCCGGTCGGAGGTCATGGCTTCAAACGCGTCTGCGACAAAAAGTATCCTCGCACCGAGCGGTATTTCTTCCCCGGCGAGACTGTCAGGATAGCCCTTGCCGTCGTAACGTTCGTGATGATGACGCACGATGGATTGAACCGGGAAGGGGAAGTTCACCGGCTTGAGAATCTTCTCACTGATGACAGGATGCGTCTGGATTACACGGAATTCATCGACTGTCAGCTTGCCGGGTTTGGACAGGATCGCGTCAGGAATACCGATCTTGCCGACGTCGTGAAGATAGCCGGCGTATCGAATCGTATGCAATTCGGTGCCATCGAGCCCCAGGCCACGGGCTATGGCTTCAGCATAAAGAGAGACACGCTCGGAATGGCCCCTGGTGTAAGTGTCCTTGGCGTCGATAGTCTCCGCCAGCGAACGGATGGTGCCCACGAAGGCGTCCTGAAGATTCTCGTAGATCCTGGCGTTCTCGATGGCTATTGCCGCTTCGTTGGCAGCAGTGGTCAGCAGGTTCATCTCATGGTCCTTGAGATAACGCGGCTCATTGAAGTAAATGCAGATGACGCCGATGCTTTGTCCCTTGGCCAGCAACGGCAGAGCTATCATCGACGAGTAACCCTGGACGCTGGCCAGGTGCTTCCAGGGCTCATAGCTCTCATCAGAGAGCACGTTGTTGACGGCAAACGATTTTCCTTCGGTGTACGCCAGACCCACCGGTCCAAAGCCGATCGGGATGCGGCGTTTCCTGTTTATCGTCCACACATACTCAGCGGAAAGGTTGTAGCTGGCGACGATGCTCAAGTGCCGGCCTTCATCGTCAGGCAACATGACTGAGGCAAACTGCGCCCCTATCAGATTGCCGACACGTTGTGCGACGACGCTGACGACTTCCTGATAATCGAGTGTGGAAGTGAAAGCCTGGCTGATATTGTGCATGGCAGAGAGCTCACGCACATGACGCTCGGACCTCTCGAAGAGTTGAGCGTTCTCTATGGCGACCGCCGCCTGGTTCATCAATGTTTGATAGAACTCGATTTTCTTGGCGCTGAAAGGCGTGCGGGTCCAACGCCTGACTTCGCCCAGGGTCACGACTCCGATGGCTTCATCTTTCGAGATCAGAGGAAGCAGCAGCGCCGACCTCGTATCGGGAGTCAGGACCCATTCCCACTCCTCTTCCGAGCCCTCGACCGTGAGCTGTCCGTTCTTGCGCAATACGGTTGGCAGGCACGATTTGATCACGTCGGCGTGATGGCGGGCATGTTTGAGATCGAGGCTCTCACCCACGCCATGCTGCCAGTTATCCATGTCTCGCGTTGGGGAAGATGCTTTGACGATCAGTGAGTTTGTGTTGGGATCAAGAATGGATATGCGGCAATAGGTGACTTTTTGCGAATCGGCGATCTTGTCGCAAAGTATCTGAAGTATCGTGTCCACATGCAGAGCTGAAGACACAGCCACACTTGCCTCTAGTAAAAGCTTTACTTCTTCGTCGCGTGAGTCGAGAGATTCAGCCAGCTCATTAAATGCTCTGGACAGATCCCCAAACTCGTCCTTGCGATTTACCTCGAGAGGCTCGCGCCAGGTGGAAAATCCGAACTGGCGAGTTGCCTGAGTCAGCTTCTTGATCGGACTGATCATCATCCTGTTGAGTGAAAAACACAAAGCTAGGAGCAGGCCCAGAAGTCCCAGGTTGGTGATAATTGCGTAACGGATCTGCTGTGTGCGAATAAGGCCGTCTCGCGGAGCCGTGTCGAGATAGACACCTACCGAGGCAATGACGTTGCCTTCAGCGGTACGTAGCGGGGCCAGCATCTCGACCGTGCCGTTCTCCTGAGAGGCTCCACTGCCCGCCCCCCCTTCCAGGCCATCGTTGCCCTCTTCCCACTCGGCGAATATGGTCTGATTCGATCTTATGGGTTCTATGTGGCTGGGATCGGCGATCTTGCCAACGGATGCCCTGTCACTGCTGGCGATTACTTCAACGGTTGAAAGGGAATTGCCGTTTGTGTCGGAGGGGCCGGTAATGCCGGGAGTTGAGTAGATGGAGATCTTTTTGATCTCGGTGTTGGTCTTGATGATGTTGTCGACCTCGCTCTGCACGTGGTCGGCAAAGGACGGGCCATTATAATTTATCAGGCTAGCCTCGATGAAACTCGCGACTAGTTCGGCGCGATGCCTGTATTCCGAATTGATGGCGTCCGCCAGGTAGCTGGACGTGTAGAAGGTGAGGACGGCCGATAGCGCAGTCACTATCAGCAGAATGAGAATTGACAGCTTGCCACGCAAGCCCAATTTGGGTTTTATACTCACCAGGTTCCGCCCTAGAACGAGTATGGTAAAAAAGGCCCGCCTCAGGCCTGCGTTACTAATCGGCCGGTGAAGGGCATGCTTTAGGACGGAATCTGTTGTCCGGCTTTTTAGCCGGGCATCTTCAGACAGGCATCATTTTGCAGGATGTTTCGAACGATAATCCTCGATGGCTTTTTTAAGTCCGTCGGAGGCAAGGTTCGAGCAGTGCATTTTCTGCGGCGGCAAGCCTCCCAGGGCGTCAGCAACGGCTTTCTTGGATATTTCCTGTGCCTCCTCGAGTGTCTTTCCCTTGGCCAGCTCGGTCACCATGCTGCTGGTAGCAATAGCGGCGCCGCATCCCAGCGTCTTGAACTTGACGTCCTCGATGCGCTCGCCGGCATCTACCTTGATGGTGATGCGCATTACGTCCCCGCATTGAGGATTCCCCACCTCTCCGACTCCATCAGGGTTATCGACTTCTCCCATGTTACGGGGGTTTTGGAAGTGATCCATCACCTGTTCTGTATACATAATGTCCTCCAATCAGGGTTGCTGTTTAATAGTTTTCCCGCTAAACCGGCAATATATCTGACTAACTTCACAAAATCCGCGGCTTCCCCGAACCGCAGTTTCAGCTGGCAGCCTCGCAATCACAGCCTTCGCCGGAACCGCTGGCACACTGCTTCGATCCGCGCTTGTATACCGGTGACATACTTCTCAGCCTTTCAGAAACCGCAAACAGGGAATCCAGGGCGTAATCGGCATCCTCACGGGTGTCGTGCCTCGACAGGCTGATGCGGACCGAGCCATGCGCCAGTTCGGCCGGCAAACCCAGCGCCAGCAGGATGTGTGAAGGCTCCAGGGTGCCGGATACGCAGGCGGAACCGGTTGAAACAAAGACCGGGCGGGCGTTCTCTGCCGTCGGGTAGGAGAGCGATAGCATGATCGACTCGCCCTCGATGCCTTCGATAGAGACGTTGACGTTGTTTGGAAGGCGTTTGGTCCGGTGGCCGTTCAGGCGGATGTCTTCCATATTGCTTTCGATCTTCCCAATGATGTAATCCCTTAGTGTCGTCAGCCTCTCCGCTTCCGAGGCCAGGTTCTTCCTGGCCAGTTCCGACGCCTTGCCGAGACCGACGATGCCGGGGACGTTATGTGTGCCGGCGCGGCGCTTTTTCTCCTGGCCGCCACCGTGGAGAAGCGGGACGATCCGCACGCCTCTTTTAACATATAGTGCGCCCACGCCCTTGGGACCGTAAAATTTGTGTCCGGAAATCGACAGGAGGTCGCACGACATGGCCGCGACGTCGACGGGGACATGGCCCACGGACTGTGCGGCGTTGACGTGCAGATAGACACCCTTTTCCCGCGTGATGGCGCCGATCTCAGCGATGGGCTGTATGGTGCCGATCTCGTGGTTGGCGTGAACCATGGTGACCAGTACCGTGTCCTCGCGGATAGCTTTTTCCACGTCAGCGGGATCTACCAGGCCGTCGCCGTCGACGGGCAGGTAAGTGACATCCCAGCCTTTCTTCTCCAGATAGCCGCAGGGCATGAGGATGGAATGATGCTCCGCCTGGTTGGTGATGATGTGCTTTCCTTTTTCCTCCAGAGCTTCTGCGACACCCTTGATGGCCCAGTTGTTGGCTTCGGTGGCTCCGCTGGTGAAATAAACGTCCTTCTGGTCGGAGCCGATCAGATCGGCGACGTGCTGGCGGGCGGCCTCGATGGCCTGCTTTGCCTGCGAGCCGAAGGCGTAAAGGGTAGCGGGGCTGCCGAAGTTGTCCCCCAGCCATTCGCCCATGGCCTCGAGGACCTCGGGATCGGTACGGGTAGTTGCCGCATTATCGAGGAATATCGCTCTATCCATTTTTTCCACCCCGCGGTCGAAGTTTTTCCAGAAAATCTTGCCCGTGCATGAGAGAACGGACTAAATGAGCTTGCGGATCAGGAACTTCATCTGGTCGCCGTATTCTTCCCGGCGGATGAAATCGTTGCCGGTTCCCATGCACCAGGCTGGTATGTCTGCCTTTGCCCCTTCATCGTCTGCCCAAACCTCCAGGACCTGGCCCGGTTTCAGCGAGCGCATCGTCTGCGCGATATTCACGATTGGCAGTGGGCAGGGATCGCCGATGCAATCGAGCTTCATCGAGGCCTCAAGCTCGGGTCCGGCATCCGCCGCATGGTTCCCGGAGAGGATGTCCCTGATCGTGGTCTGGGCAAGCACGTTTTCGCTGCTGCTCTTGAGCTCCGACCAGACGCCGGCCAGGCCGCAGTTTTCAAGGTGATTGCAATCTCCGGCGGCGCCGGCTCCAGCACATCCTGCCGGTGCGACCGGCCCCTGGAGCAGGGTCACGACGTCGAGGATACTGACATCGTCAGGATCAAGGCTGAGGGAGTAGCCGCCCGAAGGCCCGCGGTTGCTGGTCAGCAGGCCGCCGTTGACGAGCTGTCGCAGGACCTGGGTCAGGTAAGGTAGCGGGATCTGCTGCCTCTTGGCGATATCGGCGCGGTTTACCGGCGCCCCATCGGCGTTGAGGGCGATATCAAGAAGGGCGCGAAGGCCATATTCACTTTTGGAGGAAATGAGCATCAAGGCCGTATTTTATTATTGTGTAATTGTGGAGTCAACATTAATACAACTAGGTTTACCCGGCACGGAATCGGGTCAAACACAGCCGTCCGATCGGCCAGTAACAGAAATATGCGAGGAAAGAAGGGACGTCCGGGAGTATCTAGCCGGGTGCCAGAAAGTTGCAGGCCGCGTTCTGCCGTATCAAGGCGCGGTGGCGCTGAACGCGGCCTGAAAATTCCTGAGCACTGCTCCGGCCAGCAGGCCGGCGTCGACGGCGCGCAGGCGGGCGATCTCCTCAAGGACGCTGGCGACCCAGGCTGGCTGGTTCTTCTTGCCCCGATTCGGGACGGGTGACAGATAGGGAGAGTCGGTCTCAGTGAGAAGCAGCTCTTGCGGGATCTTTACTACCGCCTCACGCAGCCCGGCTGCGTTCTTGAAGGTAACATTGCCGGCGACAGACATGAAATAGCCCCGCTCGGCGCATTCCTCTACGTGTCCGTGAAGGGAGAAGCAGTGCAGTATGACTGTGAGACCGGCGGCATGTTTGTCCAACATTTGCATGACGTCTTCTGTGGCTTCGCGTGAATGGACTATCAGGGCCAGGCCTGTCCGTCGAGCGAGCTCCATGTGCTCGATAAAAGCGGCTTTCTGGCTCTCGCGGGGCGCCCGGTCGCGGTAATAATCGAGGCCGGTCTCCCCGATGGCGACGACTTTGTCCGATGCGGCGAGCGATTGTAACTCGGACAGTGCCTTGTCATCGACGTTTGCAGCATCGTGGGGGTGGATCCCCACAGAGGCATAAACCTCTTCGCTTGCGGCCGAGAAATCCACAGCCATGCGGCTGGAAACCAGATCGATGCCGACCGCGATGATCTTCTCGACGCCGGCCTGGCGCGCCGCGGTCAGGGCGCTTTGGGGGTCCTCGAGCAGGTCCAGGTGGGCGTGGCTGTCGACCAGGGGCGGCATGATGCAGCCGGCAAGCCCTAAGTGGCCAGTTTGGGGAATAGCGGCGAGCCGCTTTCTACGCGGGCTCCCGGTTTTGCCCCTCCCCAGTCGGCATTGGAGCGGGCGAGGGCGTCGCTGTCAGAGGCGTGCCCCAGGCGCCTGAGTATCTCGCACGTAGATGCGGGCATGAATGGATGCAGGAGTATGGCGGTTACGCGCAACCCTTCGACGAGGTTGTAGAGTACGGTGTTCAGCTGTCCGCGGCTGGCCTCATCCTTTGCCAGGTTCCAGGGGGCGCTGTCTTCCACATACTTGTTGAGCGAACGCACGAATTGCCAGATCTTCTCCAGACAGCCGGTCAGGTCGACTTCCGTGAGTGCCTTGCCGGTATCGATGGTGAGCTGTTGGACTGCGCCGGAGAAATCCTCATCGCCGGCGGCCGGCTCCGGCACCAGCGAATCGTTATATTTGGCGATCATGGCGACGGTGCGGCTGACGAGGTTGCCCAGGTCGTTGGCCAGCTCGGAGTTGTACCGCGACTCGAAGCCTTCCATGGAGATCACGCCGTCCTGGCCAAAGGCGACCTCCCGGAAACAGTAGAACCGGAAGGGGTCGACCCCGTATCTGTCGATTATCTCGAAGGGGTCGAGGACGTTGCCGCGGGTCTTGCTCATCTTCTGCCCGCCAAGCAGCAGATATCCGTGGACGAACAGATGGCGCGGGAGGTCGTAATCCGAGGCCATCAGCAGGGCCGGCCAGATAACGGCGTGGAATTTGAGGATGTCCTTGGCCATCAGGTGATAATCCGCAGGCCAGAAACGGGAAACGAGGTCTTCGTTCTTTCTGGCGTAATGCAGCGCGGTTATGTAATTAAGAAGCGCGTCCACCCAGACGTATACGACCTGGCTCTCGTCCCAGGGAACGGGTATGCCCCATTCAAGCGTAGCGCGGCTGATACTGATGTCCTCGAGCCCATGCTCGATAAAGCTGCGGGCCTCATTGAAGCGTGTGGCCGGCTTAACGAAATCGGCGTGCGAATCATAGTAATCGAGCAGCTGTTGCTGATAGGCGGACAGGCGGAAGAAATAGTTCTCTTCCTCGACGGTCTCGGGCACGGTTCCATGATCGGGGCACTTACCGTCAAAGAGCTCTTTCTCTGAATAGAAGGCTTCACAGGAAGTGCAATAGAGTCCGCTATAGGATTTGAGGTAGATGTCTCCCTTGTCGTAAAGCTTCTGGATGAACTTCTGTACCGCCTGGATGTGTTCGAGGTCGGTAGTGCGGATGAAGAAGTCGTTCGTGGCGTTGACCCTCTCCACCAGCTCCCTGAATTTCACGACCATCTCGTTCGCATGCTCCATCGGCGTCAGCCCACGCTTGCGGGCGGCTTTGGCAGCAGGGTTGCCGTGTTCGTCGGTACCTGTCAGGAAGAATACCTCGTCGCCCATCTGGCGGTGATGGCGCGCCAGGACGTCAGCGGCAATAGTCGTGTAGGCGTGCCCGATATGGGGAACGTCATTGACGTAGTAGATGGGAGTTGTCACATAGAATCTGTTCAAGGAATACCCGGCAGGTCAGCTTGACATCCCCGCTATATTAACAGCTGGCCGGGTTGCCTGCCATCCTGCCCATCCCACCTCCGGCAAACACAATCAGAAGCACGCCGCCGGCCAGAGCGACGGCGTAAAGTGGAGTCCGGGCAGCGCCGGACGACGGCGTCCACTGGTGCACAGACTCACCGCCAGGCTCCAAAACTGCATGTTGAAAAGGCGCTGTTTCCCTGGAGAATGATGGCAGCGCCGGAACTGCCCGCACGGACTGAGCACCCAAAACCGTGGTGTCCCGGTTCGATGTGCGGGATGGCGTGGGCGTGGCGACAGGAGACGCGTCAGAAACCTGGGTTGCTGCCAATGCCGGCGCTGTGGCTGCCGGACTTTCCTTGGCGCTGGTTTCGGCCGGGGCTGCAGCGGGAGCGGTAACAGAGGCGTATCCATCCGCGGGGCCTGCCGGCTCGGGAACGACCGGCGTCTCAATCGGAGCTTCGTCCGGCGCTGTCTGGCCGGGTTCGGAAGCTCCAGCAGCTATTGCAGGCAAATAGTCCGCCGGATTGAAATAGCGCTCACGGGCTCCGGCGATCTTGAGGCCGAAGTGGAGCGGTCTTCCATCCGATTTCCCAAGCGGCTGTCCCTTGGCGACGTACTGCCCCTCGGATACCTCCAACGCGGTCAAATGGAGATAGGTGGTCCTGAGTCCGCCGGGATGCTCGATAGAGACCGTTGTGCCTCCCGATTCACCCGGCGTGTATCCGGTAAATATGACTGCACCGCCGGCGCTGGCGGTGATCTGAGCTCCGGAGGGAACATCTATGTCGATGCCTCTGTGTCCGGAGTCACGGGCGCAATCAAGGCTCCAGGAATTGACTACCGGTCCGCTGGCAGGCCATGCCAGTCCATCTGCCGGTATGGGCGGATCGACCGCACATACCGCAAGGGCCGAAGTCATGAACGGCCCCGTGACGTTGAAGATGAATAAGGCGACAATACTTCCAACGATCCGCTTCCACATCATAACCGCCTCCACTGTCCACTGTTGTCATTACTGGCGACAGGGTGAAATTATCACGCCGCGATTGTGGCTGCAATAACCGGTGGAGGGCTGGAGAAAGAATTTCCCGCAAGGTGCGCGAAAAAAAAGCGGGCGCTTCCCGCCGCTCACTGTGATCGATCCTGGGAAACCTGATTACTCACGGTTCTTGGCGCCGATAATATCCAGCACCACTTCACGGTCGTTAAAAGGCACGGAGCCTGTCGCCATGATCTGACGGGTTTCGTGGCCCTTGCCGGCAATGAGGATCGTGTCCCCCTCACGAGCGGCCTCGATCGCAGCTTCAATCGCCTGTCTGCGGTCCGGGATTCTGAAGAAATGCGTATCAGACTCCAGCAGGCCGGCTTCGGTTTCGTTGAGGATCTGTTCAGGCGGCTCACCGTAGCAGTCATCCGTGGTAAGGATCGCCAGGTCGGACATGTCGCCGGCGACCCTTCCCATACCCGGCCGCTTGTCACGGTCGCGTTCGCCCGGGCTGCCGAAGACGATTATGACCTTCCCGGGGGTAAGCGCTCGCGCATTAGTAAGGGCTTTTGACAGTCCGTCTTCGTTGTGGGCGTAATCCACCACCACCCGGAAAGGCGCGTCGATGTCGACAGGTTCGAAACGGCCGGGGGCGCCCGGCGAAGCAGAAAGCCCCGCGGCAGTTGCTTCCACCGGGATCGCCAGCGCCGTTGCCGCGGCCGCGGCAGCGAGCGAGTTCTCGAGATTGTAGGCGCCGGGAATCTTCAGCACTACGGGCGCCTGGCCCGAGGGAGTCAACAGGTCGAAGCGGGTTTCCCAGCCTGCGTATTCGATGTTGCCGGCGCGGACGACGGCATCGGCGTTGATGCCGAACGTGACCGGTATTGCCGGTTTTCCATCGGCGGCGCCAGGGAGAGCGTCTCCTCTTTCTGAAAGCTCGCGGGCCAGCCGCAGGCCATACTCACCGTCGATATTTATTGCTGCCGCCGGCACCTGGCCCGAGGGCACGGCGTCGGGATTTCGGGGATCGTCGAGTGTGCCGGTGAACAGGCTGCGCTTGGACTGATAATACTTCTCCATGTCTCCATGAAGATCCAGATGATCGCGTGTAAGATTGGTGAAGACCGCGACGGAAAAGTCGAGCCAGGCGACGCGGTAGAGATCGATTCCATGGGAAGAGACCTCGATGGCGGCGGCATTGACGCCGGCGCCGGACATGTCCGCAAGCATGCGGTCCAGATCGATAGCTTCCGGAGTCGTGCGTTTGGACTCGAAGCTATGTTCGCCGATGCGGTATTCGATACCACCTATGAGACCGGTAGTCATTCCATTTTCCCTGAGGATGGAATCTATCAGGTAGGTGGTCGTCGTCTTGCCGTTGGTGCCCGTGACGCCGATGAGCGTCAGGCTGCGCGAGGGGCTATCCCAAAAATTTCGGGCGGCCAGCGCCATCGCCTTGCGGACGGACTCTACCTGAATCTGTGGCAGCCCTGCGTCTTCGAGCCAGCGCCCGGTCAGTATTGCGGCGGCGCCGGCTTCCCGCGCCTGCCCGGCGAATTCATGCCCGTCGATCTTGAAGCCGGGAACGGCGCTGAACAAGTATCCCGGCCTTACCCGCCGGGAATCGTAAGCCAGGCCTGTTATCTCGACGCCCGCGGTTGCCTCGGCTCTGAGAATGCCGGGCATGCCCCGCAGGATTTCATCAAGCTTTTTCGTACGTGAGGAAACCAAACGCAGCCGCTTCTTAAGCGGATTCACCTTCCTCGACTGACTTCTTTTCCAGAAGCGGGCGCTCCCATTTTTCCAGGATCATCTCTTCGCGGCAGAAATCGATGACCGTCTTGATGATGGCGACCATCGGCACTGCCAGCAGGCCGCCGGCGAGCCCGCCGATGCTGGCTCCGCTAAGCACCGCGAACATCACCCAGAGAGGATGGACGCCGACGCTCTTGCCCATGATCTTGGGAACAAGCAGGTGGCCCTCCAGCTGCTGGACCGCCAGGAACAGCAGCGCCACGATCAGCGCCCGGCCGGGACTGACGATGAAATACGCCAGGACGACGGCCGGAGCGGCGCCGATGAAGGGTCCGATCAGGGGGACAACCTCGGTGATAGCCACCCAGACGGCGATGATGAAGACGTAGGCGCCAGCGCCTCCGTAAAAGGCGATGATGCCCCCGAGGATCCCCATGACCGTGGAGATCAGCAGCTGGCCGCGCAGATAGCTGCCAAGCGCATGCTGCATGCGTCCGAACAGCAGCACGGCGTCATCCCTGAACTGCGGCGGAAAAGAATTCTTGACGACCTGGCGCAGGCGCCGGGCATCGATAAGCATGTAGATGCTGATGACAAAGATCAGGAAGGCGTTGAGGCCGGTGTTGAACAGGAGCTCGGCAAAACCCAGGGCGCGTGTGGCGACCGCCTCGCCTCCACTCGCCAGTTTGCCGGCGATGTCGGACGGAGTGATGTCAGGTTTGTAGGGGACGTCGAGCTCCGTGAACCATCTCTGCACATCCTGGGCAATCGATTCGGTGCGCGATGTGTATTCCGGAATATGGTCGATCAGATAGTTCAGCTCGGAGATGACGTTGGGGATGATGAGCGCGATCAGCCCGGCAACGATGCCGAGCAGGACCAGCCACACGACCACGACCGCCAGGACCCTAGGGAACCGAAGCCTGTCCTGCAGCAGGCTTACCGGCTGGTCGAGCACGAAGGCGATAATCGCCGCCAGCAGAAACATGATGATGATCGTGCGCAGGATGCTGATAAACCATACACCGAGCACGAGGGCCAGCGGCAGCAGGATGTATTGCACGTACCTGGGAACCAGAATCTTTTTCCTGACCGAAGGCATCCTGGGGGTCAGTCGCCCTCAGGTTTGTTCTGTCCGCTGATGGGAGGCGTTGGCGAGCCGCCCTTCCACTTTTCCAGCTTGACCCGCGGCTTGAAAAAGCCGTAGAGCTCGTGGCCTAGAGCCATCATCGGCAAAGCCAGGAGCATGCCGGCGATGCCGAAGGTGTTTGCTCCCGCGAGCACCGCAAAGATCACGACCAGCGGATGTACCCCGACAGCCTGCCCCATGATGTTTGGCACCAGGACGTGCCCTTCCACCTGCTGGATGAAAACGAATACCAGGATGACGGCCAGTGATATCCAGGGGGAGGAAAAAAAGGCTATGAATACCGGAGGAGCCGCCGCCAGGATCGGTCCGATGTAGGGAATGAATTCCATGATGCCGGCCCAGGCGCCGAAGAAGACCGAGTACTGGGCGCCCTGAGGCCAGATGCCTACGGCCCCCAGGATCCAGATACCAAGCCCGGAGCTGATGCCGATCAGCAGGCTAAGGAGCGCCTGGGCCCTTACCCAGTGGGTAACCGCCCGCTCGCTGCGCTGAATGAAATCGGTGGCGTCGTCCTGACGGCCGGCCGGAAACAGGCCTCTGACAAAGCGGCCGATGCGTTTGGCATCGAGCAGCATGTAAATGGTAATGACAACTATGAGGAAGGCGGTCGTCAGGGCGCTGACAAGGTTGATCGAGTATGCCAGAAGCAGGGAGCCAAGATCCACAGCAGCCGATTCCAGCCTGTTGACGAGATTGTCGGTCTGGGCGCTGACGTCAAATGGAAGATTCAGGGATTCGAGGCTGGACTTCCAGCCACGGACGGTCTCGCGGACAGTATCCACATAACTGGGCAGGTTGTTCACCAGGTCCTGTAGCTGGCTGATGGTAGGGGGAATGATGATGATGAGGAAGACGACGATCAGCGCCAGCAGGGAGAGGAAAACGACAAGGACCGCCAGGTAGCGCGGGATATGCAGCCATTCCAGTCGTTTCACCAGGGGATTGATCATCAGCGCCAGGACCATCGAGGCGGCGAAGATGAAAAGGACCTGGATCAATGCCGAGGCGATGAACCAGGTAAGCAGCACCAGAATCGGCAGCCCCACCATCTGGACCCAGCGGGGGATCCTTATGTTCAAATGGCCGGAATCCGGTGGGCTGGGCCCGGCCTTTTCTGGACTTGGATTATGGTTGCTTGTTTCCGGCACGCCGCCCTCATTATATATCAAGGCTGAAGCTGTCCGCCGTCCGGCGGCAGTAAAAAATTCGGCAAACAATGTGCTTAACGGCACAAAGGTACTTGAAATTAACCGCTGTCGTGATAAGGTTCTTGCCTGATATGGCTTCAGAGCCCCACACTCTACAGCCGCGAGTCACAGCGAGATATCGTTACCGCTGGCACTCCGCGGCTTTTCTTTCGGCGATGCTCGTTCTGGCAATGGTGGCGTTGATCGCTGTTATTGCTTCTTCGAGGGCGTCGTCAACTCCCCTTCTCGATGAGAGCACGATGTCGGCTGCCCGGGAACTGGCCACGACACAAAAACCTGCCCAGATAGCGCTTGCCGGCGTTACCGACATGCAACTGATGCTGCCCATCTTCGAGCGGGAAGTCACCGCCATCGGCTATCATCCCGTCGACGGGGACAATCTCATGAGCCTCTCCCCCAACGGCCATCAGATCAACGGGTCGCTTATTTCCAGCCTGGGCTCGCAGTCTGCCGCGGGAGGGCCTGGTTATTACATCATGGAAGAGGGCGGAAAATCCGGTTCGCCCACAGCCTCGATCGATGTCGGGGCGCCGGCGGGAACGATCGTCTACTCGCCTGTCGACGGCACCATCGCCGGGATCCGTTCGTACAAGCTCAATGGAAAATGCCCCGATACCGAATTGAAGATCCTGCCCAACAACCATTCCAACATGGTTGTGGTGATAACGCACCTGAATAATATCCAGAGCACGCTGGGCCAGCCGGTCCGCGCCGGCGATTCCCGCCTCGGCGCCGTGAGGCAGCTGGACGGCTGCATCGAGCAGCAACTCAGCCGTTACACTTACGACACCGGCAACCACGTCAGCATGCAGGTGGAGTACATTTCCAAGAAATCAAATCCGTGAGCGCGGGCGCGGTGCCAGAGGTGGCCTGGGCTTTTATCGGCGGCTCGGGAACTTACGGCAGTGACTTCCCCGATGCTGCCGGCGCCGGAGCCAGGGTGATCCGGAAGGACCTCATCTTTGAAACGCCCCATGGCGCCTCTCCACCGTTTTCAATCTTTGAGACCGCCGCCGGACGCCGATGCCTGACGGTCAGGCTGCACGGCTGGCGCCGGGGAGTCACGCGCGGTGAGGCCTCGCAGCAGGTCTTCTGGGTGCTGCACCAGGCGGGAGTCAAAAACATTTTTTCCGAAGCAGGGGTCGGCAGCATCAATCCTCTGCTCGATCCCCGCGATATCGTCATCCCGGACGACTTCGTTGACTTGACCACTGATCGAAATCAAGGTCTGATTGCCGGCGGTAACCTTCTGATCATGCGCGACCCGGTCTGCCAGCGCCTGGCCGGCAGCCTGGCGGATGCTGCTGCAAACCATGCCAGGGGGCGCGTGTTCGGGCGCGGCACCTGTGTCGTCACCGAAGGCCCGCGTTTCGAGAGCCGGGCCGAGATCCGGATGATGCAGACATACGGTGACATCATCGGCCAGAGCATGTGTCCGGAAGTGTGGCTCTCACGCGATATCGGCGCCTGCTACGCAGCCCTCTACCTGGTGGTCAATTTCGCCGAGGGCGTTGTCCGCGATTGGGAGCACCGGTTGCTGAAGGAGATTTTCGAGGATGACGCCGCGATCCAGTCGCGTATAATCCTGGAAGCCATCGACGCCGCCGAAGATGGAGACTGTGGTTGCCAGGACCTGAGAAAGCCCAGCCTGCTCTAGCCTTCGCAAGCCCCGGTAACGCCGCGCCACGCTGGGCTTTTAACCTTTCACCACGCCCATCGGCCGCAGCCGGGCGACCTTTTTGGACAGCCCCGCCTGATGGCAGACTTCCACAACCTTATCAATGTCCTTGTATGCTTCCGGCGCTTCTTCAGCCAGTGTCGAGGTGCGCCCCGCGCTGATCGTGATTCCCTGGGCTTCGAGCCTCGCTTTTAGTTCATGTCCCTGAATCGCCCTTTTGGCGGCGCGCCGGCCCATTACCCTGCCGGCGCCATGGCATGTGGAGCCGAAGCTCTGGGCCATCGCCGTCGAGGTGCCCTTCAGCAGATACGAGGCCGTGCCCATATCACCGGGAACGATCACCGGTTGTCCGACAGCGCGGTATTTTTCCGGTATGCCGGCGTGCCCGGCGGGGAATGACCGCGTGGCGCCCTTGCGATGGATGCAAAGTATCTTTCTGCCGCCCGGGGTCTCGTGCTCCTCGAACTTGGCGACGTTGTGAGAAACGTCGTAGACGAGGTCCAGGCCCAGCTTCTCTGCTGAGGACTTGAAGATATGCTCACATGACTGCCGGACAAGATGCGTCATCACCTGGCGGTTTCCCCTGGCAAAATTGACCGCGCAGGCCATGGCGGCGTAGTAGTCGCGGCCTTCGGGGCTGTTTATCGGCGCGCAGGCCAGTTGCCTGTCGGGAAGGTTGATGCCGGCGCGTGCGGCCGCGGAGCCCATGGTCTTGACGTATTCCGTGCAGACCTGATGGCCGAGCCCCCGGGAGCCCGAGTGAACCATGATGCAAAGCTGCCCGGAAAAGATGCCAAAAGCCCAGGCCGCGGCCTCGTCAAAGATCTGTTCGACCCTCTGGACTTCCAGAAAATGATTGCCGGCTCCCAGCGTACCCGACTGGGCAAAACCGCGTTCGCGGGCGCGAGGGCTGATCAGCTCCGGGTTGGCGCCATCGAGCACACCCCCATCCTCGATCGCCTCGATATCGTCCGGCCAGCCGTATCCCTGCGAGATCAGCCAGGGGACACCTTTGGTCATGAGGCTGTCCAGCTCGCGGTGTCCCAGGCGGACGTCTCCGTGGCGGCCTACACCGGCGGGAACGCTGCGTGACAGTTCGTGGACCAGGCCGGGGACGGCTTTTTCCATCTCGGAAGCAACGAGGTTACTGCGGATGAGGCGGACGCCGCAGGCGATGTCGTAACCGACGCCTCCCGGGGAGATTATGCCGTCCTTCAGGCGGAAGGCGGCCACGCCGCCAATGGCGAAGCCGTAGCCCCAATGGATGTCCGGCATCGCCATCGAGGCCATCTCGATCCCGGGCAGGCAGGCGACGTTCGCCACCTGTTCGAGCGCGTTTTCCTGTCCGGCCCTGGTGACAAACTCGCTGTCAGAGAATACTCTTCCAGGAACCCGCATTTCTCCGGTTTGGGGAATCTCCCAGCACCAGGGGCTGATTTCGCGCAGATGCGCGATCTGCCGTGCGCCCTGCTTCCTCACATCAGACATCGAAGATGACCTCCGCGGTCCATCCACCTGAAGAATGCTCAAGTTTGAGCATGTGGTAGGTGGCGGCCTTGATATCGCTCATAAGCTTATGCCGGCCGGGGTCGACAGGCTCGCCAAAGACCATGGCCTCGAGTGTGGTTTCCCCTAATCTCCCGATTTCAAATCTCTTCAACAGCAGATCGCGACTGTCCTGGAGATAGAGCAGCTCGTTGAGCCACGCGACCAGCAGTCCCTCATGATCCTCCGCCTCGGCCTTGACGCTGAATCCCTCAACGTCCCGGACCAGCCCCGGATCTACGATGAGGCTGAACATACCGGCAGCCGCGTTCTGGAAGACTTCCTTCTCGGAGGAACCAAAGGCGCGGACGCCGATGTCGGCCGTATGTTCCATAAGTTCAAACGGTCGCATCAGCTGAACCAATAAAGAATATCAATGATTGCCGGAAAACATCTTGACAATTCCTATCCATGCTATTATGATTCATAAATCCAATAAGACCTATCAAATTTATGGACATATAGGAGAACCTATGAACATTTCAGCAAAGAGCAGGTATGCGGTCCGGGCCCTTGTTGAGCTGGCGCAGCATAATGAAGGGCAACCGGTACCGATTGCCGACATCGCTGCGCGGCGTGAGATCCCCCTACAGTTTCTCGAGCAGCTATTTTCTAGTCTCCGCAAGGCTGGCATCCTAAACAGCCATCGGGGTGTCAGAGGCGGCTTTAGCTTCAAGAAACTTCCCGAAGACATAAGCGTGCTAGACGTCGTCGAAGTGCTAGACGGCAATGTTTCGCCGTCGGCGTGTACCGGGGGCGCCGCCTGCAACAAGATCGACCGCTGCATCATGAAAGACGTCTGGTTTGACGTAAAGAATAATCTCGAGGGTGTTTTAGGGGCGGCGAATATCGCTGATCTCGCATACAAGGAGAGCCTGATGCGGGAGCGCGCTGAAGAAATGTACTATATTTAACTAACCGCGGGGGCGGGAGGAGCTGTAGGATGTCAATTACCTCAATAGCCGGAATAAAAATGAACATAGCCAATAATCTTTCAGAACTTATAGGAAACACTCCCATGGTCCGGCTCGGCAAGCTTTCTGCCGGGCTAGATGTGGACATCATCGGGAAACTTGAGAGCTTCAATCCAGGCGGCAGCGTCAAGGACCGGATCGGGCTGGCCATGATCGAGGCAGCCGAGAAGGAAGGCGCGATCACGCCTGGCAAATCAGTCATCATCGAGCCCACCAGCGGCAACACCGGTATCGCCCTGGCTCTCGTCTGCGCCACCCGTGGATACAAATTGATACTGACGATGCCGGAGACGATGAGCATCGAGCGCCGCATGCTGCTCAAGGCGTATGGGGCCGAGCTGGTCCTGACCCCCGGGCCTGAAGGCATGAGGGGCGCTGTCGAAAAGGCCGATGCGCTGGCGGAAGATTATGGCGACGCCTATGTGCCGCAGCAGTTCAAGAATCCGGAGAATCCAGAAGTCCACCGC
Organism: Actinomycetota bacterium; assembly: GCA_023382335.1. GTDB lineage: Bacteria > Actinomycetota > Thermoleophilia > BMS3ABIN01 > BMS3ABIN01 > JACRMB01. Next base: position 133,315 of record JAMCPM010000011.1, on the reverse strand, counting down.
CGCACGACCGCCGAAGAGATCTGGCGTGATACCGAAGGCGCGGTTGATTTCCTGGTCGCCGGAGTCGGCACCGGAGGAACCATCACCGGCGCCGGCGAGGTGCTAAAGGAGCGAAAGCCTTCCGTGCAGCTGGTGGCGGTCGAGCCCAAGGCATCGCCGGTCCTCTCCGGCGGCGACCCCGGGCCGCACCGCATTCAGGGAATCGGCGCGGGATTCGTTCCCGATGTACTCAATACCGCTATTTACGATGAGATCTATCAGGTGTCCAACGAAGATGCGGAGCTGACGGCGAGGCGCCTGGCTTCCGAGGAAGGTATACTCTGTGGCATATCGTCAGGATCGGCCGCATTTGCTGCTCTTTCGATCGCCAGGCGGCCTTCGAGCAAAGGCAAGATGTTCGTGGTGATCCTGCCGGATACAGGTGAGCGTTATCTGACCACACAGCTATTTGGAAATGCCTGATACAGGCGCCGTCAATCGTTTGACGTGTCCCGAAGTGGAGGATTAATGGATGTGAAGGAAGATGTTCTGCTCGACGCCCGCGGGCTCAAGTGCCCGATGCCGTCGGTGAAGACCGCTCTGGCCCTCGAGCAGCTTGGAGGCGGCGGCATCGTCAAGGTACTGACCGATGACCCCGTAAGCAAGAACGACCTGCCTCAATGGGTTCGGGGCAACGGCCACCAGGTTCTTGGAATAGAAGACAGGGAAGGCTTTGCCGAGATCTACGTCAAAAAAGCGGGTGGATAATGGGTGGTGGCTGATAAAAAATGAGCGAATTCGGTTCGAATTCAGAAAAGGAGGCGCGGATGCTATCATTGAAAGATAATGAGGCGAGCCGCAGCCAGGAATGCCTGGAGCTCGTCGTTCAGGGCAAACCGCTTGATTATCACGGCGCCAGGGACATTCGCTCCCTGCTCGAATCCCAGGGTGAAAAAGCAGCCTACGCCAACGTGCGTATCAACGGTAACGTCCTCAACAGGCGCGATTTTGAGAATATTCCCATCAATAAGGGCGACCGGATCGACTTCCTTTATTTCATGGGTGGAGGATCTTGTTTAATCTAAGCGACGAAGAAATCCTGCGTTATTCGCGGCATATAATCCTGACTGAGGTAGGCGGCACAGGCCAGCAGAAGCTCAAGGACGCCAGGGTGCTGGTCGTCGGGGCAGGCGGGCTCGGGTCGCCGGTGCTGCTTTATCTGGCGGCTGCCGGAATCGGCCGTATCGGCGTCATCGAGGATGACGTCGTCGACGTGACCAATCTGCAGCGCCAGGTCATCCACGCCACCGCGGACATCGAGAAACCGAAGGTCCACAGCGCCAGCGAGACCATGAAGCAGATCAACCCCCACATCGAGGTTGACGTCTATCATGAGCGCCTGCACAAGGACAACATCCTCCCCCTGATCGACAAGTATGACATCGTCGTCGACGGCGTTGACAATTTTCCGACCAGATACCTGATCAATGACGCCTGCGTCATGAAGCAGAAGTACCTGGTCGAAGGAGGCATCCTCAGGTTCATGGGCCTGATAATGAGTATCCACGGTGGCGAGACCGCCTGTTACCGTTGCGTTTTTGAGGAGCCACCCCCGCCGGGCACCGTTCCCAGCTGTGCCGAAGCCGGCGTTCTGGGCGCGGTCGCCGGCGTCGTGGGCACGCTCCAGGCCACCGAGGTCCTGAAGATCGTCACCGGAGTCGGCACGCCGCTGTTCAACCGGCTGCTACAGTTCGATGCCGAGGAGTTGCGATTCCATGAGGTTAATGCGCCTCGCAATCCCAAGTGCCCCGTATGTGGCGAGAAGCCCACCATCACCGAGCTGATCGAGTACGCCTATACCTGCGAGACGCAGGCGCCCGGCACTTCCTGATGGCCGAAAGCCTGCGGCTGTCACCAGCGCAGCTGGAGACCATCATCGGTCACGCCCTTGCATGCCGTCCCGAGGAAGCCTGCGGCGTTCTTGCCGGAAACAGCGAGGGCCGCGTGCTCAGGGTATTTCTGATGGAGAATGCCGAGCACAGCGAGGTCTTCTATCAGATGGACTCCGAAGAGCAGTTCCGCGTTTTTGACGAGATGGAGCGCGAGGCTCTCGATCTGGTCGCGATCTTTCACTCCCACCCCCACTCCCCGGCGTTTCCTTCCGACCATGACCGGGAACTGGCTTTTTATCCGGACGCGGCCTATCTCATCGTTTCACTCATGAACTCTGAACCGGAGTGCCACGCTTTCCGTATCGTGGAAGGAAACACCCGGGAGATTGACATCTTCATGGAAGATTGATGATCGGGAATATGGAATGCTGATGGGCGAGACTTTACAGGAAAACAAAAGATCTGAAATAAAGCGGCTGCTGCGGGGACTGCTGTCCGAGCTCGAACCTTGCGGCCGGCTGCTGGTCGCCTTTTCCGGCGGTGTCGACTCATCCGTGGTAGTTGCCGCAGCTGCGGAGGCGCTGGGCAAAGGCAACGTCCTGGCCGTCACCGCGGATTCGGAGACGCTGCCTGAAAGTGAGCTGGCCCAGGCCCGGCAGCTGGCAACATCGCTGGGAGTCAGGCATGCGGTCGTCGAGACCCGTGAGCTTGACAATGAAGATTTTTGTGACAATTCCAGCGACAGATGTTACCACTGCAAGTCGGAGCTCTGGCTGAAGCTCGGAAAGCTGGCGGCGGCAGAAAGCATCGCGGTGATGGCCGATGGTGTCAACGCCGAAGACCGCGGCGACTTCCGCCCGGGCATCAGGGCCGGCGATGAGGCGGGCGTCCTGCACCCGCTGGCGAAGATCGGAGCGACCAAGGAGCAGGTCCGCCTGTTGGCCCGCGAACTGGGCTTGAGCAATTGGGACAAGCCAGCCCAGGCATGCCTTTCTTCGCGTTTCCCCTACGGCAGCACCATCACATCCGGAGGGCTGCGGCGGGTCGAGCAGGCAGAGGAATTCCTGCGAAGTCTGGGCCTGAGCCAGTTCAGGGTCAGGGACCATGGAGATACCGCCCGCATCGAAGCCGCTACGACCGATCTGCCCGGTCTGGCCTCGCAGCCGCGGCGCGATGAGGTCGTCACCGCCCTCAAGGCGCTTGGCTATAAATACGTCACTGTCGATCTCGAGGGTTTTAGAAGCGGCAGCATGAACGAAGCGATCCGTTAGAGAGCTGGTTTGCCCCTGCCAGTAGACCGGTTACACTGGTCACTTTTCACCCGATGTTTGCTTCCACCTGAATCCGAGCATATAGGGGCATGCACGACCCTCAACAACCCACCGGTCTTTCGAGACGAGCGACAGCCCCCTGTGCCACGTCTCCGTCGGCAGAAACGGGCAGGCGGCGAGGGACTCATCCAGGGCCTGAACGGCCAAACCCCGACTCCGCTATTCCACGAATGATTCCAGGTACTCGACTTCGACGCCGATGTCCTGCAGATGCTTGAAGGCCTTTTCGAGCCTTTCGTCATCACCACTCAGCTCGAGCACCATCCAGCCGAAATTCTCATCGACATTGGCGCGCCGTATGTTGGGGATGACATTAAAATCCCGAACCAGCTCGTATATGATCGGTTTTTTTATCAGCTTTTCGGGAAACGTCAGCTCAAGGCGCTGGGTTTTCATGGATGCGGCCTCCTTGACGATAGAAACCTGACTGCCCTGCAGGGCTTCTGTTAATATTAACATCAGGCGAGTAGATAATATCCTATGGGCATAGTAAAAAAAACCGGGCTACTGTTTCTTGCCGCTGCCGGAGGCAGCGGATACTTCTGGCTGAACCGGACCGGCGAGCTTAACCGCACGCTGGGAGTGATCAGGCGCGACGTCTCCGCAATCCAGGAGCGCGACCCCGCCGCCGCCAATCTCATCGAGACCCTTACCTGCTATTCGGGATTGCATGCGATATTGCTGCACCGGATGGCCCATTTCATGTACGAGCAGCGGCTTCCGGTCGTGCCAAGGATTGTTTCCCAATTCAGCCGCTTTGTAACCGGGGTCGAGATTCACCCGGCTGCGCAGATCGGCGAGGGATTCTTCATCGACCACGGCTCGGGGGTGGTCATCGGTGAGACGACCGAAGTCGGCGAGAACGTCACCCTTTACCAGGGCGTGACCCTGGGAGGGACCGGCAAAGAGACCGGCAAGCGCCACCCAACGCTCATGGACAACGTGACCGTGGGCGCCGGCGCCAAGGTGCTGGGATCGGTCACTGTCGGTGAGAACGCCAAGATCGGCGCCGGCAGCATCGTCATCCACGACGTGCCCCCCGATTCGACCGTGGTCGGCAATCCGGGCAGGCCGGTGCGTGAACGCGGCCGCAAGGTAGGCGCCGCAGACGTCGACTGGACCCATCTGCCAGATCCCGTGGCCGACGCCATGCAATCACTGGTACGCCGGCTGGTCGAGCTGGAGAATGAATTCAAGTCGGCTTTTCCGGAAAAGCGGGAAGAAATTGAAAAAGCGCAGGAAGAAGGCGAGCGTGAGCTCGATCGCGTGTTTGATTATTACCGCGGTTCGGGAATCTAGATGATATTATTTCCGGGAAGTCCGGAACTTTTAATAAAGCGAGCAATGGAGAGTGAGCAGACTTGAGTAAAGTGCGCAGGCTTGTACTTGACGTATTGAAACCCCATCAGCCTACCATCCTTGACCTGGCGGTCAAGCTTGGTGATCTGGAAGGGGTCGAAGGAACCGACCTGGTCCTCAACGAGATCGATAACAAGGTCGAGAACATCAAGATCACCCTGGAAGGGCCTTATATCAATTTTGATGAAGTAGCCGCAGTGATCCAGGAAAGCGGGGGCAGCATCCACAGTATCGACAAGGTCTCGACAGGCAAGGAGCTCATCGAGGAGGCCAACACCCCGCAGGATATCACAGCGCGCTGGATGAGGTGAGCAAGGGGGCCCTCCCCGCTCCTTGAAGATTCCCAGTATCCGCACCCTCCGCAGGTACCATCGCATCTCGCATGTTGGCGAGATCGCGCGGCGCTACTTTGCCATGAACGCATTCGATGGCGTGCTGACCATACTCGGTGTCCTGGTCGGCGGGTTCTTCGGCCACGTGCGGGACGCCGGAGCCATCGTGACCCTGGGCATGGCGGCGTCGTTCGCCATGGGCGTTTCCGGTTTCTACGGCACATACATGATCGAGCGGGCTGAGCGCAGCCGGTCGCTGGCGGAGCTCGAGGAGTCGACGCTTACCGATCTCAAGGACACCGATATCGGCCATGCGTCGGTCTATGCCAGTATTTTCGTGGCCCTGGTCGACGGCTTTTCCCCCTTCGCCGCCGCTGTGATCGCCGTGTCGCCATTCTTCCTGGGAAGCTCGCTGGCGATCGAGGACGCTTTCTACATTTCGTTCGCGCTGGTCTTCGCGGAGCTGTTCGGGCTTGGCGTGTTTCTCGGGTCGATCTCCCGCGAGCGGATCATTTTCTCGGGCCTGAAGATGGTGACGGCGGGTATCGTCATCGGCATCGTCGGCTATTTGCTGGGCACCACCTCCTGAACCACGAACTGAATAAGTAAATGGCAAAACCATCTCTCGATCAACTTTTATCTGACTTAAACGAGCCCCAGCGGCAGGCTGTCGTCTGTCCTGGTGGGCCGTTGCTGGTGCTGGCGGGCGCTGGCTCAGGCAAGACCCGCGTGCTCACGCACAGGGTCGCCTTCCTTATCGCCGCGCAGGGGGTCAAACCGAACGAGGTGCTGGCCATCACCTTCACCAACAAGGCGGCCAGCGAGATGAAGGAGCGAGTCGAATCACTGCTGGGGCCGATCGCGCGCACGATGTGGGTCAGCACTTTCCACGCCGCCTGCGCCCGCATCCTCAGGAAGGAAGCCCAGCAGCTCGGATACCGGCGCAATTTCACCATCTATGACGCCGGCGACCAGGTGCGTGTCGTCAAGCAGTGCCTGAAGGAGCTGGGGCTCGATCCCAAGCGGTTTCCTGCAAAAGGGATCCACGCGGTCATCTCTTCAGCCAAGAACCGCCTGCTCGACGCCGAGGCCTTTGGCGAGACGATCGATAATTTCTTCGACGACACCGTTTCCAGCGTCTACACGCTCTATCAAAAGAAACTCTTTGCCAACAACGCCATGGATTTCGACGATCTGCTCATGCGCACCGTTGACCTTTTTGTCCGTTTTCCCGAACGCCTCGATCATTACCAGCGGAGCTTCAGACACATCCTGGTCGACGAATACCAGGACACCAATCACGCCCAGTACATGCTGGTCAACCTGCTCGGCCGCGAACACCGCAATATCTGCGTCGTCGGCGACGACGATCAGAGCATCTATTCCTGGCGGGGCGCCGACGTGCGCAACATCCTTGACTTCAAGCAGGATTACCCGGAAGCTACCGTCATCAAGCTCGAGCAGAACTACCGCTCCACACAGTCGATCTTAAGCGCCGCCAACGAGGTCATCAGCAACAACGGCGAGCGCATGAGCAAGGACCTCTGGACCGACCTGGGCCAGGGCGAGCCGGTGAAGGTGACCGAGGTGGAAGACGAGCACGGCGAAGCCCGTTATGTCGCCGGCGAGATCTCGCGGCTGGAGCAGAAAGAGGACATCCGGCACGGCGATATCGCCGTCTTCTACCGGGTCAACGCCCAGTCGAGGGTGCTCGAGGACCTGCTTATACGTTATGGAATCCCGTACCGCATCGTCGGCGGCACAAAGTTCTACGAGCGCGCCGAGATCAAGGACGCGCTAGCCTATATGCTGGTGCTGGACAATCCCAGAGATTCAGTCAGCTTTTCCCGTATCGTCAACTCGCCCAAGCGTGGCATCGGCGCGGCTTCGGTGGCCGCCCTGGCGCGCTTCGCCGAGGTCGAGGGCGTCTCGATGCTGGAGGCGGCCGCCAGGGCAGGCGACATCGCCGATCTGCGCCCGGCTGCCGTCAACGCGCTCGGGAATTTCAGCGCCCAAATGGCCGAGCTGGCCGGGACCGCCGCGAACTCACCTGTGGCGGAGACCCTGGAGGAAGTGCTCACCGGTTCAGGGTACCTCGAAGCCCTCTCGGCCGAGCGTACCGTCGAGGCCGAAGGCCGGATCGAAAACCTGCAGGAGTTCGTGGGTGTGGCGGAAGAATACGACAACATCCATAGCGAAGGGACGCTGCGGGAGTTCCTGCAGGAGATCTCGCTCTATACCGACATCGATAAACTGGCGGAGGCCGAGCAGGCCATCACCCTGATGACGCTGCACAACGCCAAAGGGCTCGAGTTTCCGGTGGTGTTCATCATCGGCGCCGAAGAAGGTGTCTTCCCCCACTCGCGCTCGATGGAGGAACAGAACCTCGACGAAGAGCGCCGGCTGTGCTACGTGGGCATGACACGGGCCAAGAAGAGGCTGTACTTCACCTACACGACCACGCGCAATCTCTATGGTTCCAGGAATTACAACATGGCATCGAGGTTTCTGGGAGAGCTTCCCGAGGAACTGGTCGAGTTCGAACAGATCAGGCCGGCCCGGTCACGCTTCGGTGGAGGCTTTGGCGGCCACGCGGGTTTCTTCGATCAGAGTGAAGCTCCTGATGTGGAGCCCGGGGCCGGCGCCCACGAAACACCCTCATTCTTCAACGTGGGAGACAAAGTCGTGCACGCGACTTTCGGCGAGGGCGTGATCACCGGCGTCGAGCGCGGCGGCACCGTGGCGGTCCGCTTCAGCGTCGACGGCAGCGAGCGCAAGCTGATGGTGGACTATGCCCCGCTGAGGAAGGCCTAGAGGGCGTTTCCGGTAAGTCAGGTCGGAAGCTAGTCTCCCCGGCCGGAAGAGCAGTCCCAGGACTCGCGCTCCAGCTTGTCCTTTATGGCTTCCATGGCGGCGTCGCCTGACAGCAAGCCGCTTTCTTCCTTTTCCAGGTCGGACGGCTTGAGCCTGAAGACCCATCCTTCCCCATACGGCTCGTCGTTGATGATGCCCGCGTTTGCAAGGACCTTAGGATTGACCTCGATTATCTTCCCGCTCAGGGGAGCATTGATCGGGCCGACGTATTTGCCGCTCTCGATGATGGCGGCGCGTTTGCCTTTTCGCACGTCTTCGCCCACCTTGCGGGGCCGGACATAGAGGATATGCCCGGCGATGTGCTGGCCGATGTCGGTCAGGCCGGAGGTGATCGAACCGTCGTCATCGAACCGCACCCACATCTGGTTCTCGACATCGTAGGAGATGCCCTCTTCGGGAAAGTTACATCCCTGGATCTCAGTCATGGAAAGCTCCAGTCAGCCTCGCGTGTCGGCGAATTCTAATTCAGCCCCGAAAGCTTGTCAAACGCGGGCTCCGGCGGCTCTGAAAAGTATCTTCCCCGGAAACATAGGGCTACGTTGACCAGGCTGATGAGAACCGGTACCTCCACAAGTGGGCCGATAACGGCGGCAAAAGCCTGGGCCGAGCCCAGTCCGAAGACTCCCACGGAAACGGCGATCGCCAGCTCGAAATTGTTGGAGGCGGCGGTGAATGACAGCGAAGCGCTGCGGGCATAGCCGGCGCCTACACGCTTACCTATCCAGAAACTGATGAAGAACATGGCCACGAAGTAGATCAGCAGAGGTATCGCCACACGCAGAACGTCAAACGGCAGCTCAAGGATGACCGCCCCCTTGAGTGAGAACATCACGAATATCGTGAACAGCAGCGCTATCAGCGTCAGCGGGCTGATCCGGGGGATAAAACGCTGCTGGTACCAGGATTTCCCCTTCAGCCGGGTCAGCACGAACCTGGTGGTGAAACCGGCGAGGAACGGGATGCCCAGGTAAAAGAAGACGCTTCGGGCGATCTGCCCTATCGAAACCTGCACCAGTGTGCCTTCCAGACCCACCTTCGCCGGCAGGTAAGAGATGAAAACGTAAGCGTAGACCGAGTAGAAAAGCACCTGGAAGACCGAGTTGAAGGCCACCAGCCCGGCTGCATACTCAGAGTCACCCATGGCCAGCTCGTTCCAGACGATGACCATGGCTATGCAACGGGCCAGCCCGATCATGATGACCCCCTGCATGTATTCAGGTTTGTCGCTTAAAAGCAGCGCTGCCAGAGCGAACATCAAAATCGGGCCGATCACCCAGTTGAGCACCAGCGAGGTGCCCAGGATGCGGAAATTACGGAAGACCCGTCCCAGCTCCTCGTACCTGACTTTTGCCAGCGGCGGGTACATCATCACGATGAGCCCGATGGCGATAGGGATCGAAGTCGTGCCCCATGAGAAACGGGTGATCATGTCGGGGACGCCCGGGAAGAGTTTGCCGGCGGCGACGGCAGCGGCCATGGTAAGGAAGATCCAGAGCGTAAGATAGCGGTCGAGGAATGAAAGTCTCATGCGATGCTCGCGTGTGCGCAGCCGGCCTGGAAATCAATAGCCGTCCGGTAGGCTAGCTGCATTTATCGGACGCCTTCTCGAGGATTGCCGCCAGGCGCCGGCGGTCCGCTCTCACCCTGGCGTCGTCTTCCAGCCAGCCCAGCATCAGGGCCAGCAGAGGCCGGGCGTACTGATTGCTCTTGCTGGCGCTGAGCGAATAATGGACCCAGCGGCCATCCTTGCGCGCGGTCACCAGACAAGCCTTTTTAAGCAAGGCCAAATGTCCCGATATGGTCGATTGGCCCAGCCCCAGGACCTCCATCATTTCACAGACACAGAGCTCGCGGCCCTCCAGCAGTTTAAGCATGCGGGCACGGACTGGATCCGCTGCCGCTTTGAGGACCTCTTCGTAATCCGTGAGAGTCATTGATTTCCCTTATGATGCCGCAGGAATGAATATATCGTGATACGACGATGCATTATTCCCGAGAAAATTATTATATCGGTGAACACCGATATGTTATACGCGAAAGTGGGCCGCGTCAAGATAAGGATCGCTTATAAAACCGTGATTTGGGAACCTCGCGAACAATCGATCAGCATGGGAAGGTCGGGATGGGAACGGGATGGAAGAGCGGTGGGTGCGACTAGAAATACATGACCTGGTCGGCCTCGAACGACAGCTCAATGATCCCTGCCGCCCCAGCCATTTCGCAGCCCTCGACCAGATCCTCGACAGTCAGGCCCTCCGCTTCCATCGCCTGGGCGCAGGACATGAATTTGACGCCGGCCTTGCGGGCCCGGTCGAGCCATGTCTGCAGGGTGACGCCGGTGCCAGGCACCAGTTCGATCTTCTCGGCGGCGCCCTTCTTGAGTTGCGAGACACCCTCCATGGTAAACCAGATTGTGACGTCAAGGTCCATGACGGCGGCGGTGGTGGCGATATACAGGGGTGCGTAGGTCCTCCTCGGCTCCCTGATGCCGCTGGTCTGGAGGATGAGCAGCTTTTTCTTTTCTTCTTCCGGCATATCTGTGACCCTGGCCTGAATCTATAACTCCGGTATGCCGCCTGTCAATTTTCAACGGCCGGGGGCGCGAACCAATACCCGGTGGCGTGATGATAATCATATTTTTTTGACGCAAACCGGGTAACTTCAGATTGTCTTGTTTATCAGAAAGGTGTTGTGAACTCATGGACCGAGAGAACGGATTCAGGGATTTTTTCAATCAGGTGGAGCCCATATGCATGAGAGAACCGCTTGCGGAGACGCTGGGAGCATTCAGAGAGGAAGATGCCGTGATGGAATATTCATTCATCGACGCCGTCAAGCTGGCAGGCCACGCCTGTCCTTCGGTTACCGGCGCATATCTGAGCTGCCAGCTGGCGCTCTCAGCCCTCTATGGTGATGACACGCCGGTGCGCGGCGATATCCGTGTGACCGTCTACGGTGAACCTGATGAAGGAGCGCTTGGCGTCATGGCCCAGGTCTGCACGTTTATCACCGGCGCCGCTCCCGGGACAGGGTTCAAGGGACTGGGCCCTCTTTTCAAAAGAAAAGACCTTCTCCGGTTTGCGCCTGCGGATGAAGGCTGCGGCGGAGTGTGCCTGCGGTTCGAGCGGATCGACACGGGCCGCAGTGTGCAGACCAGGTTCCGCCCCGGGCTGATCCCCTTCCCGGAGGAGAAGGGCCAGATTCTGGCTGATTTGATGAAACTTGTCGTTCACGGCGCCGCCAGTGACGGGCAGAGGGCCAGATTTCAGGACCTGTGGATGGAGAAGATCGAGTTGATGGCCGTCGGGAAAATTGATATCGACAAGTGGCTGGAGCTGCTGGAAGCCTGATGAGGCCATGGCCGCGGCAAATGCCGCCTGGTTGAAATCCGCCGCCGGGAAGCATATCTTTTCGCCTGGACACATATCTTGGTCAGGTGCCTGAAAGGGAGAATAGGGAAGCCGGTGAGATACCGGCGCGGGCCCGCCGCTGTAACCGGATATCAGCTTGATGTTTCCAACCACTGGGCATATCGCCCGGGAAGGGCGGAGACGGGAATCCATCCGGAAGCCAGAAGACCTGCCTGACTCATTAATGAAAGCCGTTCTTCGGGGAATCGAGAAGGCTGGACGTGAGTCTGCCAAAAACCCCAAGCCCCACGGCTGGGGTTTTCTCGTTTTTATGGGAACGGCACGAACAGGGAGAAGAGATGCAGTCAGGGATGCGAAAAAGAACCATGCTGGACCGCGCACGCGACGGTGAGATCACGGATGAGATGCGCAGCGTCGCCGCCGCTGAGGGAGTCGAGCCGGAGTTCATCCGCCGGGGAATCGAAAAAGGGAACATCGTCGTCCTCACTGGCGACGGCAAGCCGGCTGCCGCGGTAGGCATCGGCAAAGGGCTGCGCGCCAAGGTCAACGCCAGCATCGGCACCTCGTCGGACATCATCGATCTCGACATGGAGCTGGAGAAAGCATCAGTGGCCCGTGAGTACGGCGCCGATACGCTGATGGAGCTCAGCACCGCCGGCGACCTGGATGACATCCGCCGGAGCATCGTCGGCGCCGCCGGCATGCCCGTCGGCAGCGTGCCCCTCTACCAGGCCGGAGCCGAGGCTTCGGAGAGGCTGGGAGCCGCGGTCGACATGAGCGAAGAGATGCTATTCGAGATAATCGAGCGGCAGGCCGCAGACGGCATCGGCTTCATGGCCATCCATTGCGGTGTCAACCGCCAGACCGTCGATGTCCTGCAAAGCCAGGGCAGACGGAACGGCGGACTGGTCAGCCGCGGCGGTGCTTTCATGATCTCATGGATGGAAAAAAACGGCCGTGAGAATCCGCTGTTTGAAGAGTTCGACCGGCTGCTGGAAATATTGCGGGAATATGAAGTCGTGCTCAGCCTGGGCAACGGCATGCGGGCCGGCGCCACCGCCGATTCAACCGATCAGGCCCAGATCCAGGAGCTCCTGGTCAACTGCGCCCTGGCGGATCGCGCCAGGGATGCGGGCGTTCAGGCGATGCTCGAGGGGCCCGGCCATATACCCATCGATGAGATCGAGGCAAATGTGGTCCTGCAGAAGAAGATGAGCCGAGGCAAGCCTTTCTACATGCTGGGGCCGATCACTACCGACATCGCACCGGGTTATGACCACATCACCGCAGCCATAGGCTCAGCCTGGGCGGTCGCCTACGGCACTGATTTCATCTGTTACGTCACGCCCGCGGAGCATCTGGGGCTTCCCTTCAAGGAGGATGTGCGCGAAGGCGTGATCGCGGCCAGGCTGGCTGTCCACGTCGGCGACATGATCAGGCTGGGACGACGCAACCGCGATCTGGCCATGGGCGAGGCCAGGAGAAGCCTGGACTGGGAAGCCCAGTTTGCGCTGGCGCTCGATCCCGGGCGCGCGCGCTCTGTCCGTGAAGCCAGGCCGCTGGACGATCCCGATGGCTGCAGCATGTGCGGCGACCAGTGTTCGCTGCGCCGTGCCTGACGCTTGACGTCAATCCAGTTTTGTGCCAGAAACCTCGTTGAGGTAGCCATTCCATAAGACCCTCTGGGAGGTCAGGGAGCCCGCCGCGACGGTGAATGCGGCGTCGTTGTAAGTCCTGACCTCCACCGGGCCGCCCATGTATCCCGGGAAGACAACGGCCTGGTTCTGCCCACCATCGATGGGCCCCCCACTCTGGACCTGCCTCCCACCCATCCAGACCTTGTAATAGATGGGAGCGGCGCCGGGGGGATTTGCGACGATGACCCAGTTGCGGGCGCCGGTGCTCTGCATGTCATACCAGGTCCAGTGATACTCATTCGACAGCTCCGCCTTGGGGAAGCCAGGGACTTCCTCGAATGAGGGATCCCAGATGACCCGTTGGGTGGCGATTGAACTGGCGGCGGCCTGATGCCCGGGGTCGGCAAAGGTCTTGACCTCGACCGGCCCCGCCATGGTTCCGGGGAACGCCGGCGATACGCTCTGCCCGGAATAGATGGGGCCGCCACTTGCGACCGGAGCGCCGCCGATGCTTATCTCGTAATAGATGGGCGCAGCTCCGGCGGGATTGGCGATCAGCAGCCAGTCCCTGGCGCCGGTGCTCTGCATGTCATACCAGGTCCACAAGTAATCACTGCCAAGCTCGGCGGCGGGTATGCCCGGCACCTCGTTGAAGGCCTTGTCCCCATTGGACAGCACTCGCTGTGAGGCCATGACTTCAGCCGGCAGATCGCCGCCGATGCCGTCGGCCCAGGCCTGGACCTCGACCGGCCCTCCCATGATGCCGGGAAAGCGCTGCGTGACGATCTCGCCCGGTGCGATCCGGCCGGTGGCGCCGCCGTCGCCGGCTACCCTGACGCTGTAGTAAACCGGGGTCGAGGCTGGATTGGCGATCAGGATCCAGTCTTTATAACCCGCCGATCGTTCGTCGTACCAGGTCCAGAAGAAATGGTCAGAGAGCCTTGAACTCTCCGTGCCCACCACCTCCTCGAGGGAGTTGCCCGCCCAGAGCGTCCTCTCGCTGGCGATGGCCCCCGAGCCTGCCTCGTAACCTGCATGAACCGGTCCGCCGATGAGGCCGGGATATCGCGCGTACAGGACTTGCCCGGGCGGGACCTCCCCGGCAAGACCGCCGGTAAGCGACGGCACAGCCAGCTGCCGCCCGCCGACGGCAAGATCGAACTTCGCCGTGCCTGTAGCGGATGCGGGATTAGCCATGAGCACCCAGTTGGCGGCCTCGATGTTGTCATACCAGGAAAACGAAAAGCGCGATCTGAAGGCCTGGTTCTTGCCCGCCATCCAGGCATAGGCTGCGTATGATGGCTTTGCTGAAAGGTCGGCTCTCACCAGTCCCAGATTCCCGGAATAATGGCAATCGTAGCCCTGCCACCAGAAGACTTTTTTGACCTCGGGGAATTTCGCCGTCTCGGCGAACGCGGATTCCAGCGCCCGCGCCTGCTTTTCCTCAGATAGGAAACCAAGGAAACCCTCATTATCGTTGGGCGGCCTGGCGCTGGGAAATCCGGTCTCGCTCAACCAGATCTGCCTGGAATCGTTATGGTCGCGCATTGTCTGCACCACCCGCCCCAGCCTCTCGCTATACCATAGCTTCCAGCAGTCATCGGAATAGTAGGAGCAGTCGACATATCCGTCAGCCGTGGGCGGCCAGTCGGCGGTGTAGCCTTTCCACATGAACGTGTGCACATTGAGGACGTCGAAATATCTTGCCGGAAGATTATCCGGCGCGGCGCGGCGCTCGATCTCGCTGTAGAGATCGTTGACGCCCTGCCAGACGGTCTGTCTCCAGGCGGGAGTGCCGTCGGGATTCATCAGCCGGTCTGAATCCAGATAAGGGACATAGCTGTCGTGGCGGCCGGGGTCGTCGTTGATGTCATAATTGGTGATGACGTCATCCGCGGGAGCGCCATTAAGGACGATGCAATCGGGGCATGCCCCTTTTACCGCATCATGGCCGGCCTTCAACAGGTCAACGAACTGGGTGAGGCTGCCGAGCCATCCCGCGCCGGTAGCCTGCCACCGGCCGCTCCTCTTCTCGTAGACGATTCCCAGGTTGAATTCTGCTCCGATCTCGAAGCTGGCCGCCTGACCGCAGGTTTCCGCGCCCCAACCCATCTGAGTAGCGAGTTGCCCGCCGCGCCGGTATCGGCCGGCGCCGGCGGCGGCAAACTGCGCGAAACGCGAAGTATCAAAACTACCACTGTTATCAACTGGAGGATAGGCGTGATAGAAAACACTGTCGCGGTATTCGGGCCGCACCGCCCACCTGGGGGCAAAAAGCGCGACCGGTGCGATCTCGAGATTATACCTGTGGGCGGCGATGGCGAAGGCGTCGGCGTAGCGCCAGACATACGGCTGACTGGAGCTCTGGGGCTGGATCTCCGCCCAGGAGAGCATGAACCGGACCTGGCTGGCGCCCATCGCCGACATCATGTGGAAGCGCTCATCCAGCTCGGGCGACAGCTCCGGGCTTGCCAGCAGCGCGGGATCGAGTAGGACGTTCCCGTGTACGGTGCTGCCTGAAGCCGCCGTCCAGGCAACGGCATGGCTGGCGCTCCAGGCGGCGAGGTTCTGGTCGACGCCGTCGATCTTGACTCCCGTGAATACGGTGTCAGAGCTGCGCAGGCGCAGGCCGCCGCCACCACCTGGCAGCAATGTGTCTTCCATCGAGCCGACGGGCGCGCCATTGATGAAGGCGATGATGTTGCTGCCGGTTACGCTGACCTTGAGATCGAAGGCTTGCGGGGCAAGGCCGACGCTGCAGTAGCCCTCCACCGGATCGGCAAAGCCGGGTTTGTACAGCTTCCACTTGTCTTCATTGGGATAGATGCCAAAGTAGTAGAAGTTCTCGTCATCGCCGCCGTAGCGGACGATCAGGCCGGCTGTGCCATTGGCGGTCGAAGTCTCGTTGATCCTGACCGTGGCTTCAATGGTGTAATCGGAACCGTACTGATCGGGAGCCGCAAGGATGTCGCTGTTGTAGACATCCTCATGCGGCCTCTCGGCGTTGATGCCGAAGAAGCCGGCGCCGACGTTTTCCGGCCGAGGGATGTCCGCCGGGACCGGGAGCGATGTATCGCCTGACGCTTGAGGGGAGTCGGCGAGATAAAGGGCGCCTGTCATGATCAAAAGCCAGGACGCAGCCAGACATACTTTAAGGATCGTGGAACTCGGCCATTTCGATTTGTCTGACGCCAAATGCAGCCACCCAGGTCGAACCAAGCCATAGACGATGCTTTCATGCTCGGCGGGGGCTACTCTACCATCAATGCGTTTGATGTCAATAGAAAGAGGCGGGCACGGGGCCCGCCTCTAGTAACTTGCAGTCATGCGATTGATGCTTAGATGAACAGACTGATGTTGGCTTCTGCGGCATAATCCAGAAATGCCGCCGCACCGCAGGTCTTGTCGACCTCTGGAATGAGGTCTTCAGGTTTGATGCTCATAACCTGCAATGTCAGTTCACAAGGCCACAATTTTACGCCTGTCTCGGCGCAAAGTTTGACCATCTCGGGGATGGTCGGTTGTTTGGCCTTCTTCATCATGTCTTTCATCATCTTGCTTGCCACCGCGGTCATTCCGGGGATCATGCCGACGATATTGGGAACCGGCATCGGCATGGCAGGATTGCCTACGGGCGCGACCTTGAGGTTCGCGTACTTTTTCTTATTGACGATATCCAGACCGTAGAAGGTGAAGAATATCGCGCATTCCATGTCCATGGCCGCGGCCGTGCTCGCCAGAATCAGAGGCGGATAGGCCATATCGAGCGTGCCCTTCGATGCGATGATGGCTAAACGGTCTGCCATTTAGAAATTCACTTTCCTTTCTTAACCCAAAAATGGAACACTTCTCCTTCCTCGGTCGAGCCTAGAAACTCGTGTCCGGCGCGATTGGCCCAAGCCGGCATGTCACCTTTCGAACCGGGGTCGGTGCCGATGATCTCGAGCACCTGTCCCACTTCGATGGCGTCCATTGCCTTCTTGGCCTTGACGACCGGCATCGGGCAACAAAGGCCCTGCACATCGAGGACAGAATCAGCCTTTACATCGATTCCTTCGCTCATTTTCCTCCTCCTTTGGACAATATTTCGTCCATTTGACGTCGGACTGCGGCCTGGGGATTCAAACCGCGACCAACATTTTACTAAAAATGCTTCCCAATCACCCCAACCCCCCCCTTCCTCCGCGCGGGAATGGCGGCTGGTGTGATCCAGCCGGTAGGCCCGCCGGGGCTTCTTCAGGTATCTACGATATCACGGCGCGATGTTTTCCAGCAATGAATGGTTCGGTCGCAGAGGGAACAAGCAGACGCCGGAGCCTATCCTTAATTATGCCACCGATCGGCCACGATTTCATACGCCTGGGCGTTGCCGGAAAAATGCCGTTTGCGGCGGGGCTATCAGCATAAATTATTGCGCAATTAAGGCCACTGTGACTATAATTATTGAACTTCTCCGCCTTCCGGCGGCGAGCGACGGAATCTTTCCCTCCGGGGGGCTTTAAATTACAGTATTCGAGAGCGGTTGGTGCGGATGCCGGTTGTCGAGTTTGATGGCGGCAAAGCCTCCTTTGAAAGGGAATGATCCTCAAAAAGTCGAATTTGGGTGAGGCCGATGTCTGCTGCCATCGAGATCGAAGGGCTCACGAAGGTCTACGGGTTTGGAGACGAGGAAGTTAAAGCCGTCGACAGTCTCGAACTGAGCGTAGGCCCGGGTGAAGTGTTTGGTTTTCTGGGGCCCAATGGCGCCGGCAAGACCACCACTGTGCAGATGCTGATGCAGATCATCTTCCCCTCCTCGGGGCGGGCCAGTCTGCTGGGCAGCCCCATCGGCGACATCGCCGCCAGGGAAAAAATCGGCTATCTGCCCGAGCTGTTTCAGTTCCATGACTTTCTTCGCGCCGAGGAATTCCTCGATTTTCACGCCCGCCTGTACGGCATGCCCGCAGCCGATCGCAAGCGCCGCATCGAGGAAGTCCTCGAACTGGTGGGCCTGAAGGAAGCGGCCAGGTCGCGCATACGCACTTTCTCCAAAGGAATGTTGCAGCGGATCGGCATCGGCCAGGCGATCATCAACAAGCCGGAACTGCTGTTTCTCGACGAGCCGACGTCGGCGCTCGACCCACTGGGCCGGCGGGACGTCCGCGATCTGATCCTGAGCCTTCGCGACGGGGGCACCACCGTCTTTCTCAATTCGCATCTGCTGTCCGAAGTCGAGATGACCTGTTCCCAGATAGGCATCCTCAACAAGGGTAAACTCATCCGGGTCGGCGACATACAGTCGCTGATCCAGACGACCCATTGCGTTGACATCCGCGTCGAGGGACTGCCGGAAGAGACCCTTGAGAAGATACGGCGGATGGCCACCAACATCGAGACCAACAACGGTGACATGACCGTCACTCTCGAGGATGAAGAGCAGGTGCCGCTGCTGGCAAGAATGATCATGGACAGCGGCGCCGTCCTGCGGGAATTCACCCCGCGCAGCCAGCAGCTGGAAGAGGTCTTCGTGCAGTCGATCGAGGAGAGCGGCGCGTGAAGACCTGGACGCTGGCCTCCTTCACCCTGCGGCAGACGATCCGCAGCAGGACCATGATCGTCGGGCTGGTAATAAGTTTCCTCTACCTGGCGATGGTGCCGGTGCTCAGCTCATCGTCCGGCGGCAGCGCCGTCGTCGGCGACATGGAGATGAAGACCGCCGCCGGCCGCGACTTCCTCAGCTTTGCCATGGGCGGACTCAATTTCATCGGCATGAGCATGGCCATCTTCACGACCCTGGGAGCCATTTTCACCGAGGTCGACAAGGGAACCATCCTGGCCGTGATCACCAAGCCCGTGCACCGCTGGCAGGTCATCTTCGGAAAATGGCTGGGCCACGCGCTGCTGATGGCGGGCTATGTGTTGATCATGGGTCTGGTCCTGTGGGCGACGGTCTCGATGGGCTCGGGGGTTTTCATCTGGCGCTTCCTGCCCGCGATCGGCCTGGTTACCCTCAACGTGGTGACCATGGTCAGCCTGACACTGCTGTTCTCGACCTTTCTGCCGGTGATCGCCAACGCCATCTTTGTCTTCCTGCTTTTTATCTTTACCTCAAATCTGCGCGTCATCAACGCCATCGGCCAGACTTCCGACAACGTCTTCGTCGTGTCGCTGGCGAACATATTGAGGATGCTGTTGCCGGTAAGCGAGGTGAGCGATCTGGCGAGCATGGTGCTCATGGGGCAATCACGGGCAGCCGAGCTGGCCGGCACCGAAACGGCGACGTTCGCTCCCCGGGGATGGTCGTTCGGCTATGAAGCCTTGTATATCGGCGGAGCCATCCTTCTGGCTTCCTGGATTTTCAGAAAGCGCGATCTCGGCTAGCCAGCCGCCAGGCCGCGACCAGACCGAAGCATCCCGTCAACATCATATCCCCGAAGGGCGCAGCCATCTCCAGCTGCAGACTGCCGCCGGCGACGATCTCGCGCCGCGGCCCCGTAACCAGCAGCGGTCCCAGCTCTTCCAGAGAGTAAGCGCGTGAAGGCGGGATGCAGCCATGGCCGCCCCCGTCGAAGACTTCATCATCGCTGAGTCCTCCCTCCAGGAAGCGCCTCATGTATGAATCGAAGCTCTCGCGTTCGAGCATGCCCGTATGGTGTTCGAACAGTCCGTCGATGCAGCCGCCGGTGACGATCGCCGCCAGCGAATGCCCGTTGCCGATGTTCGCGACCAGGCGCGCCCCGGCGCCCGGTTGCGCCGCCAGGGTAGCGCCGAGCAGCGCCGCCGGACCGGTGTCCATCAGCAGCACCCGCTCGAAACCGGCGAAGATCGAAGCCGCCGACTTCATGCGCGTATAGCTTTGAGGAATAGATTCCGCGGGGAAGGCCAGACTCGCAAGATCGGCATTATCGGCCAGAAGACCGCGCCACAGCGAAAAACGGCGCCTGCGGTTGCTGGCCCCAGGTGAATAACCATGGTCCTGCACGGCGATGGCGACGCCGTCGAATCGGAAGCCGATCCCGAGCTCGCTGAATGCACGCGACAGCGACCCCGGGTCCAGGTCTCCGCTTTTAATGATGATGCCGCCGGCCGGCAAGGCTGCTTCGGGGTCGTCGATGACGGTCACGCCCCAGCCCTCAACCTTGCTGATGTCGTCGTGAAATGTCAAGGCTGCCGTAGGGTCGGCGAAGAACAGCAGCCCTGCTTCCAGATGTTTTTTCAGCGCCGCCCCGCAGGGACCGCCACCCATCACGGGCCCGCTCATTGAAACAGGAAGGCCCCTGCCCGTGGCTTCGGTGATCCGGCGGGCGACCATCTGCGTCCTTGAGGGCACGACCATTTTGGCGCAGTTCTCGATCTCCAGATCGGAGTCAAAAACCAGTAAGTCAGCGGTACCGTGGCCGATGTCGGCAGCAAGGATCTTCATTAAATGATTATAACAATGGCCTTCGGGGCATAGGTGCTGTTTAAAAGGGAAACATGCACCCGGCCATTTCCATACATTGCTTTCCTTTTAAGAAAGGATTGAGCTAGAATGTTGGGCATTATGAAGCGCAAAAATTATATCCTTTTGATTCTCGGTTTTGCTTCAGCCCTGCTGCTTGCAGTGCTTTTGGCCGGATGCGGCGGTGATTCAACGACCACGGCGGCCGCTACCGCACCACAGTGCAAGGCAGACGCACCCAGCATCATCCCCCCACCCAGCGGCAAGCCTCAACACGTCTACTTCTTCCGCGACACCTGACCGGTGTGCCAGAAGGAGAAGCCCATCGTTGATGAGCTACAGAAAGCGTATCAGGACAGAATAGAATTTCTCCGCTACGATCTGGCGACCCCTGAGGGTTATTGCGAGTACCAGCGCTACGGCATCACGCATATCCCGGGAATGCTGTTCATAGACAAGAACGGAAACCGGGTCCAGGTCACCGATTCTTTCCAGGATCAACCGACGCTGCAACAGAACCTGGATAATCTCCTGGCGAGATAGCCTGAGAGCTCTGGCCGGGGCGCCGTCGGGAGGCGGGCGCCTTACCGGTCAGCCGTTATCCGGCAGACCGAAATCTACTGCTTTGCCGTCGAGAAGATCCCCGAAGTTTATCTCCTCCAGCTTCTGCTCGATCTCTTCCACCATCCGCTCCCAGAAGAAATGCAGTGAACAGTAACCGCTTGCCCCCACCGTGCACTCCCCCGGGCGCAGCAGGCACCGGTTAAGCAGCACCGGGCCGTCAATGGCTTCGACGACATCGCGCAATGTTATCTGCGCCGGAGGCCGCGCGAGCGTGATGCCTCCGTGACTGCCTCTCAAGGTCCTGAGGAGCCCCGAGCGGGCGAGCGTGCGCACGATGGTCGGCAGATATTTTTCAGGAATCCCCTGGCGCCTGGCAATGTCGCGAGTCTGGGCGAGCTCCCCGGCCGGGAACCTGGAAAGGTCGAGTATCGCCCTGATGGCGTAATCCGCCTGTCTGCTTATCTCCATTGAGCCTCCATGAACTTTCCATCAAGCCCCCGACCGTCGAGATCTTCCGCAAAAATGTCCTGGAAAATGTAAAGCTGAATGTATTAGTTGAAGATGATTAGCTTAGTTCACTTTAATGGAGGTGAAGCGGGGTGTCAAACCTTGGGGAAGCCCTGTCCCAGGGCTGACAAGCACCCTTGTCTCAGAGATAGAGAGCGCTCTAGGAAAAAAGCGGGACGAGCATCCTGTAAGTTTCTTCGAGAGCCTGGGGGACCACATGGATGTCGGCCAGCACCGGCATGAAGTTATTATCCCCCTGCCAGCGGGGCACGATGTGCAGGTGCAGGTGCTCCTTGATGCTCGAGCCGGCGATCTCGCCCTGGTTGAAGCCGGAATTAAGGGCATGGGGGTGCATCGTCTGCTTGAGCACGGAAACGCATTTCTGGGTCAGGTCCATGATCTCGTGCGCCTCATCGGCTTCGAGCAGCTCCAGCTCGGATACATGGCGATTGGGAGCCACCATCAGGTGACCGGGGTTGTAGGGGTAAAGATTCATGATGACGAAGGCGAGCCGGCCGCGGTACAGGACCAGGTTATCGACGTCCCGGTCCTCTTCCAGCACGCGGCAGAAAAGGCAGGTCTCTTCCTTCTCCCCCAGGATGTATGAAATTCTCCAGGGCGCCCATAAGGGACGTTCCACAAGCACTCCCTTTTTTGATAGCTTAATCCGCCGCAAGAATTGGCGCGCCCGACAGGATTCGAACCTGTGGCCTTCGGCTCCGGAGGCCGACGCTCTATCCAGCTGAGCTACGGGCGCGTGTAAACATTTGGAAGCAATGGAAAGCCAATGTTCCAAAATGGCGGAGAGGGAGGGATTCGAACCCTCGAGACGAGTTAACCCCGCCTACACGATTTCCAGTCGTGCTCCTTCGGCCAGCTCGGACACCTCTCCCCCGCTCCAGACATGAAATTATCCAACATCAGGGGGTCAATAGACAAACGGCGTCTGCCGCGGCAACTGAAGGCGTTGCCTGTGGTGAGAAATTATTGTTATACTTTTCCTACATGTAGGAATCTACGAAAGACGCGGGAATGAAGAAGAAACTTGCCGAAGAGCACTTCTATGGCACTACCACCGTAGGGGAAAAAGGCCAGGTCGTGATCCCGGCCGAGGCGCGCCAGAGCATGCGCATCGAGAAGGGCGACAAGCTGCTGACGTTCGGCTTCGGCGACAACATGGTGGCAATGGTCAAACTTTCCGAGCTGGAACAGTTCGCCACGCACCTTTCCGACCGGCTCGATTCCATTCGTAAGATTATAGCTGAAACGGAGGCCTGATCAGAAGATGTTGAGCAGAAATAGCAAGTTCATGGTAATGGCCGGCGTGATGCTGGCCATGTTATTGGCGGCGCTGGATTCGACCATCGTAGCCACCGCGATGCCAAAAATAGTTCAGGACCTCAACGGCCTCGACCACTTCAGCTGGGTCTTTACCGCTTACATGCTGGTCTCCGCCATCACCGTTCCCATCTACGGCAAACTCTCCGACATCTACGGACGCCGCAGCTTCTTCCTGGCGGCGATCACGATCTTCCTGGCCGGCTCGGTGATGTGCGGTTTTGCCCAGAGCATGGGGCAGCTGATCGCCTTCCGCAGCTTCCAGGGCATCGGCGGCGGCGCGCTGATGGTTCTTTCGGTCGCCGCCGTAGGAGACATATTCCCGCCGGCAGAGCGTGGCAAATGGCAGGGCCTGATCGGCGGCGCCTTCGGCCTCGCCAGCGTCGCCGGCCCTCTGATGGGCGGCTGGATCACCGACAACAGCACCTGGCGCTGGATCTTTTTCATCAATATCCCGCTGGGCCTGTTCGCCCTGGCGGTCATAGGCCTGGGCTTCCCCAGGATCAGGCCTGACGTCAAGCAGCGGGCGCTGGACTATGCCGGGGCTTTTTTGCTGGCCGCAGGCCTGATACCGATGCTCCTCGCCTTCGTCTGGGGCGGCAGCGAATATGCGTGGACCTCCGATGTCATCATCGGCCTGTTCACGCTTTCGGCGGCTTCGCTTATCGCCTTTGGCGTTGCCGAGATGAAGGCCAAGGAACCGATCCTGCCGCTGTCGCTTTTCCGCAACCGCGTTTTTAGCGTTTCGGTGGCGGCGACCTTCCTTTCGTCGATGGGGTTGTTCGGCGCCATAATTTTCATCCCCCTGTTCGCGCAGGGTGTGGTCGGCGTCTCGGCGACGAATTCGGGGCTGATCCTGACGCCGCTGATGGGCGGCCTGATCGTAGCGTCGGTCATCACCGGCCAGATCGTCTCGCGTACAGGCAAATACAAGATCATAGGAATCACCGGCATGGCGATCAGCTGTGTCGGACTGTTCATGATGTCGCGAATGGGCGTTGACACAACCAGCGGCACATTGCGGCTGAACATGGTTGTCACCGGCCTGGGACTGGGCATGACCATGCCTATCTTCATGATCGCTGTCCAAAGCGCCTTCGGCCATTCCCAACTCGGCCAGGTGACAGCGTCCACACAGCTCTTCAGAAGCATTGGCAGCACGGTCGGCAGCGCTATCCTCGGCGGAATGCTGAACAGCCAGCTGGCAGACAAGCTGAGCGGCCTGTCGAGCGACAACTTCGTTCAGGCAATGAGCAAATTGAATCCGGATGCCGTGAGCAAGATCGATTCCAACACTCTGCAGACTTTCCTTACGCCTGAGGGACAGGCACAGATCAAGGCAGCCATAGTCGCGCAGGCGCCGGCAGATTCACAGTCCCAGATCCTGGGCTCTTTCGACCACTTCATCGATACCCTGAAAGTTGCTTTCAGCTCCTCGATCGCCACCTTATTCATAGCCAGCACGGTCATCATGGTGCTAGCATTTCTTGTGACCTGCCTGATACCCGAGATCAGGCTGAGGCGTTCCAATGCGCCGGCTCTCACCGAGAGCGGCATGGAACTGGAAGCGGAACTTGCCAATATCGATCCCGGGCACGAGCCCGAGCTGGTCGTGGCGGAAGCCGAGCGGGGCACGACCGATGATGACGCGCGCGGCGCCCGGCCGGCGGCGGAGCAAACGTAAGCTCCGAACCGTTGGGGCGGAGAGCGGCTCGCCAGAAAGCTACTTTAGAAACCGTGGAAGCTGACCGCTTCCTCAAGCGGCCTGCGCGGACTGCGAAAGCGGTTTTGCACCGATTCCGTCTTGGCGTAGCCGAGAGCGATGCCGATGAGGATGATCTGGCCTGCCGGGATTTCCAGCGCCTCTCTGATCAGATCGGGATAGATCACCAGGTTGTAGGCTATCGAGGTCGCCACGCCCAGTTCTTCCGCCGCCAACATGATGCTCTGGGCCAACATGCCCAGGTCGAAGATAGACCAGGGTGTCAGCGAGCGGTCCATGCAGATATAGGCGACCGCCGGAGCTCCGAAAAAGCGGTTGTTGTTCTCTGACATCGCCTTCCTTGCCTCTTCATCGCCGCGCTCGATCCCCAGGGATTCAAATCGCGCCGCTCCCAGGCTGTGCATGCGCTCCTGCATGGCGGCCGGCCACTTGTCCGGACGGGCAAGCTCGGAGCTTCCGGAAACCCCGTTCAGGAAGTTCTGCAGACAAGCCTGGCGCAAGCCCTCAAGCGTGTCTCCTCCGGCTACATATATCTCCCAAGGCTGCGTGTTGGCCCATGACGGCGCCCGCGTGGCAGCCGCGAAGATCGCGTTCAGGGTTTCCCTGGCGACCGGTTTGGCCTGATAATCCCGGCAGGTGTAGCGGGATGCAAGCGCCTCACTCACGTTCATGGTTTCCTCCGTCAGGTAAATGATTTGTGTACCAGTCCACGGTCTTGTCGACAACTTCATCCATATGGCCGGTGAAGCTGTGGCCGGCCTCCTCAATGACATCCAGCCGCGAGCCTTCAGGCAGGTATTTTATTCCCCGCCTGGTCGTTGCCAGTAACATCCTTTCTTCTTCGTCTTCCTTGCTGTTGCCGTGGATGATGAGCAGCGGGCATTTCACGCCCGTCAGCAGGCGCTCCTGGTCGATCGTGGCGAAGGTCTCGAGCAGCAGGCTGCCGACGGTAACCTGCTGCCGCCACCGCGATTCCACTTCGACCTCGAGCCGTCCGTTTTTTCTCAGCTCGTCGAGACGGTCGCGCGAGTAATATTCTTCCCATAAATAATTGACGGGTCCTGTGACCGGGCCGGTAAGGACCATGGTAATGATAAGTGGTGAGTACGACATCAGGCTGATGAGGCCGCCAAGGCTGTGCCCCTGAAGGGCGATGTCCTGATAGCCTTCAGACTCGGCAAAACCAACCGCCGAGTTCAGGTCATCCACCTGGTTCTCGATGGTCAGCAGGTCGTCATCGCTCTCGCCGCTGCCGCTGAAGTCGAAGGCCAAGGCCGAAAAGCCGGAGCGCACCAGGGAGCCGGCCAGGAGCTCGTGCCGGCCGCGGGAGGATTTATCCGACGTAAAACCATGGGACAGGATGACGATTGATTTCGCTGTCGACGGATAGAGGTTGCCGACCAGGGTGAGATTTCTGGAGTTGGTGAAGGTGACACGTTGCATGTGTTTACTCCATGAAGGACATCCGGTCCGGGGGGTCAATGGCGGTGTCTGTTTGAAAATATCCGAACGGAACTCTCTGGGCTCGGCGGGGCGGAATTCCCCCCACACCCCCCTTCCGCCCGCCTCGCCTTGAACCGGAGCGGAAAGGACGATTTCAAGTTTTTCTTTGGCGGTAAATTCTATTTCCATTCAGCTACTCGACCGGAGCCGCAAACTGGCGAACGGACGGACAGAGGATTGACCGGAGTGACTTGTTAGACCGCAATACTTTATTTGTGTTAGCCACCTTCATGCACGGCCATGATGTACCCATCGGGATCCTTAAATGAAAAGGTCATGCCGAAAGGACTCTTCCGGAGTTCCTCGACGATAGGAACTCCCCGTTTCTTCAAATCGTTGTATAGAACGGTTGCGTCAGAAGTGCGCAACCAAATAACAATTCCTTGACTCGGATTATCCATCTTGCTCTTATCAGGAGACTGCCTTATTGCTAACCCGCACGGTTTTGTAGCGAAAGCACGCGCATTAGGTTGTTTTTCGGACGATTCACTCAAACCGATTTTTTCTTTGTAGAAGTTGTATGACGTTTCCAAATCACTGACAAGTAATGTGATAAAGTCAGGTCCCGAAATATTCGTCATATTCATAATTTTTCACCTCCTTTTTGTTAATTTGTTCGATCGAGAATAAAATTCCTATTATGTTTCTACCACTGCCGCAGTTCGATTGGTAGGCCATCTGGGTCAACTATTTCAGCACGCTTTGATGTACCCAATACTGCCGGACCGGTTGTCAGTTCAATACCTTTGCTCTTTAAGTAAGTAACCGCGGCATCCATATCATCAACTTCGAGGGCGATCATCCTATAACCTACGCCCCACGTATCATGCTTTGTGGATGACGGATTGGTAACTCCGATAAACTCCAACATCGTATCACCGAAAGTTACATAGATGACCTCATCTACGATATAATCACCCCATTGGCGTAACATCTTCACCTTAACACGCTGTTTGAATCGCCCCGGGTTTACCGGAGGCTCTTTTGTTTGGGTAACTCGCTGATTTCCTCTTTCTCCTTCTCCCTGTAGCTCGCTTCCAGCTCTGCCGGCGGGATGTCGCCGATTGGTTTCAGCAGCCGGCGGTGGTTGAACCAATCAACCCATTCCAGAGTTGCGAACTCAACCTCGTCAAGATTCTTCCAGAGCCCGCGTTTTTGGATTAGTTCTGTTATATACAGCCCGATGACGGTTTCGGCAAGAGCGTTGTCGTAAGAATCGCCGCGCGAGCCGACTGACGGGACGACGCCAGCATCAGTCAGACTTTCGGTGTAGCGGATTGGCAGATATTGGACACCGCGGACGCTGTGATGAACAAGCCCGCCCAAGTCGCAGCCGGCGTGGGACCAGATCGCCATCTCCAGGGCGTCGAGCGCCAGGTCGGAGCGCAGCGATGTCGAGGCGCGCCAGCCGACGATAAAGCGGCTGAAGACATCGCAAAACTCTTGAACGAGAAAGCCGATATAGACCAAAAAATCCGAGACTTTGGAACAAAAGGGAAATAATTGGCTCAAACCGATGCGAGAAGTCGTTTTATTGAGTAGCCAAGCTAAAATTCTTTTGTCGCAGGGCGACAAAACGCAAATCCGCGCATTTCTCAAAAATGTCGGCTCGAACTTTATGCTGAATTCAAAACGGCTTGAAATTCCCCCGAAAAACGGCTGGCGAGCCCGCGTAGCGGGCGAGCCAATGACTTCATTTCCTAACTGGCGGAGAGGGAGGGATTCGAACCCTCGGTGCCCCGAGTAGAGGCACAACGGTTTTCGAGACCGCCGCATTCAACCAGCTCTGCCACCTCTCCGCTGCAGATGATAGTTTATCCAATGCAGGGCATAAGGTGAAACCGGCATCAGCGGCGCCGCGAAAAGAATTCCCGGAGGATGGCGGCGCTCTCTTCGGCCAGGACTCCGGCGACGACTTCGGTCTGGTGATTGAGACGGGAATCGCGGGTGATATCCATGAGTGTGCCGGCGGCCCCCGCTTTCTCGTCGACGGCTCCAAAAACCAGCCGCTCGATACGCGCCTGATAGATGGCTCCGGCGCACATCGGACAAGGCTCGACGGTCACGTAGATGGTGCAACCCGGCAGCCGCCAGCCCCCCAGCTGTTTTGCCGCCTCGCGGATGGCGAGGATCTCGGCGTGGGCGGTAGGATCCCTGCGCTCCTCGCGCTCGTTGCCGGCAGCGGCGATCACTTCTCCCCCGCGCTCTATGACCGCTCCTACAGGCACCTCGCCGCTCTCTGCGGCCATGCGTGCCTCACTCAGGGCTATATGCATGAAATGCTCGTAATCGCTCATGGAGGCAAGACTAACACAAAGCGGGAATAAAGCGAGACGGAGATGTTTTTTACCAGGAAGGAACTCTCCGCGGAACAAAAAAGTGGTGCGCCCGACAGGATTCGAACCTGTGACCTCTTGATTCGTAGTCAAGCACTCTATCCAACTGAGCTACGGGCGCGTATGGAAGTAGAATGGCAATGCCCTTGGGCGATACTTCTCGAAAAAGCCAAGGGACAGTATACCTGAAAGCTCCTGCATATCGAAGCGCCCGCGCGGCAGGTTACCTGGAAAGATGGATCACAGAAGCTGGCCGCGCATGAAATCCCGTCTTTGGAGGTAAAAAATTTCCGGCATAGAACTCAGTGAGTGCTGAACTGACAAACACTGGACGGCAGGAGGAAGCCATGATCAAGGAGTTCAAAGAATTTCTTATGAGGGGCAACATGCTGGACCTCGCGGTCGCCGTCGTGATCGGGGCCGCATTCGGCGCGATGATAACTGCTCTTGTCGCCGACATCATCACTCCAGTCATCGCTGCAATCGGCGGCAAACCCGACTTTTCCGGACTTACTTTCACCATCAACAACAGCCAGTTCCTGTACGGGCACTTCATCAATGCGATTATTGCTTTCGTTATCATAGCCGCGGCTGTCTTCTTCCTGGTGATCAAGCCCGTGAACGCGCTGATGGAAAGAATGAAGAAGGAAGAGCCAGCCGACGAGACGATGCGCAAATACCCTGAATGCATGTCAGAGATTCCCAAGGTAGCCAAGCGTTGCATGAACTGCACGGTCGAGGTCGGTCCGGCCACCCAGCAGCGATCGGTACATCCGATCAGTGTCGACACATGCGGCAGAACATCCTTCATATCGCGAGGTTCTTGATATTGGCGGAGAGGGAGGGATTCGAACCCTCGAAGGAGGCTTAAAACCCCCTTAATCGCTTAGCAGGCGATCGCCTTCAGCCGACTCGGCCACCTCTCCCCCGACGTTAACGCCGTTTCCGGCCAGGCCGGCCGGACAACAGGCGCTACAGACACCTTGAAGATTTTAAAGAGTTTGCTTGTGGAAAGCCAGCGGCCGATAATATATATGGCTTTGATTTAGGGCACGAGGGGGCTAACCTTGAAAGCAATCCTCACTATCATCATCATCCTGACGCTGGCTGGAATTATCGATTCGGGCTACGCGCTGCAGCGGCATTATTCAACAGCGGAATCTTCATCCTGCGATTTCAACGCAACCGTCAGCTGCACCGCTGTGAATCAGAGCCAGTTTTCGGAGGTGGCTGGCATCCCCGTCGCCGGTCTGGGCGTGGCAGGATACATGGTCATGGGGGCCGTGGCGGGCCTGATGCTCGCGGGCAAGGGACCGCAGGGCATAATGGGACAGGGGCTTGTGATGCTGGCGCTGGTGGCTCTGGCGATCTCGCTGGCGCTGACCTACATCGAAGTCTTCGTGCTGGGGGCGGTATGCCCCCTGTGCGTGATTTCACTGCTGATCGTGACGGCGATAACGGTACTGGCGATCGTTGCCGCGGTCAGCCGCGGCAGGACAATTAAGGTTGCTACTCGGGCTTGACGCGGATGGTCTTGCTGATGCCGAAGAGATACTTGAGGTAATCGAAGCCGAACTTCATCAGCTCGACGTCATCGGCTTTCATCTTCTCCAGTGAATCAGGATCGATCTCGGCCACTTCCAGGAACCTGCTTTCAAAGACAAAGCGCCTGAAGCTGTCCATGTCGTAACTGGCCATGTAGAACATCTGCTGACGCTTCTCGTCGATCTTGTCCTTGGGGATGTCCTGCTTCATCATGATGTTCTTCCACTCACGGTTCATGTCGTCGTAGAGCGCCGCCTCCTGGTCATCGCGCCACTCGGCGATGGTCCAGGCCTTCTTCTCCTGAAAGCCCTGGCAGTGATCTTCCTTGACGACGACATACCATTCATCGTGGATCGGAGTCTTGTCGTCGTCGGCATAGCGCCGGTGAGTCGCCTGACCGACGGGATAGTAACGGCAGGCAGCCGGCCGGTCGCTGTAGATGGTGCATCCTTCTTTGGGCTTGACGAAGGGACAGTTGCGGTCCTCATCCTCGTTCATGCGCAGGAACAGCAGCGGATGCGTGGTCTTGTCATCGACTTCAAAGCGGGTATAACGCGCCAGGACCTCGGTGCTTGACAGTTTCAGGCGGTGCTTCATGCGGATGACGTCGTAGGGCGTCAGCAGGATATCGATATTGCGGCAACAGCGCGTGAAACAGGCGATTTCCTTATGACAGCGGAACTGGATCTTCGAGTCTAGCTCAAACTTCGTAGGGACTACTGCTTTGTTGTTCAGTGTGGCCATTGTTTCCTATTGTAATCGAATTGTTGCTGCATGAACAAAAAAACGCGGGCGCCTGCCAGGCAAGCGCCCGCGTTGAGATGCGATTTTGATCAGTCTACGCCGACGTCCCTGCCGGACACCCTGGCGAAAGCAAGGGCCGTGGTCCGGTAGACCATGTGGGCCATCTTCGAGAACGGGGCGTATATGAACAGGAACAGCACCGTCGAAAGGTGCACGAAGTAGGTTGGATAAGCCAGCACGCCAATATTGCCGAGCCTGAAGAGGACGGTCAGGATGCCGGTTACCATCAGCAGGATGATAACGCTGATCAGCAGCCAGTCGAAGTAGCTGCCGACGCCAAGCTTTTCCTGATGTTTGAAGCGATTGATCGTGATCAGGCCGATGCCGATAACGCCGGCGATGGCGCCGGGATAAGCAAATAGCTTGACCACGCTGATCGTTGGATAAGGCGAAAGTACGCCTTCTCCGCCCCAGAGCAGTGGACCGTCCGTCAGCAGAGTAGAGACGATCGTGGCGCCGAACAGCAGGGCAAAGGCATAGAAGATGAACATATGCGAGGTCTTCCTGTCCTCGGTCTCATCACACTTCCCGAAGCGCTTGTGTGTCAGGATCTCACCGAACACCGGGCCCAGCTTGCCAAAGCCGGAACCTGCAATCGGTTGTCCTTCATCCGCCGCGTGCGCCTTAAGGGCGCCCCAGTAACTGCGTATGCCTAGCGCGAAGACGATGATCGACAGCACAAAGAAGGAAGTGAAGACACCGACGATGGGCCAGTGGCCAAGGAACTGGCCATAGACGATATCGCCGGCATGCTGGAGCTTGCCGTCTACCATCTCGCCGCGAGTCGGGCTGTAGCTTCCGAAGATTCCGATAGCAACGGCAAGAATGGCGATGGGAATGGCCATCATCAAAATAAGAGCTGACGGATTACCGACTCCCTTGGTCAGGAAGCCCGGCTTCGAGAATCTGCTTATGGTCATCTTGGCGACGGCATTCATAACCGTGCCCGGTTTGGCGCCGCGGGGGCACTGAGCCGTGCAGTCGTTGCACTGATGGCAGAGCCAGATGTCCGGGTTGCCCATGAGCTTTTCCTTCAGACCCCACTGCGCCCACATCATCTCCTTGCGGGGGAAGGGGCTCGCGTCCGGAGTCAGGTTGCAGGCCACCGAACAGGTCGCGCACTGGTAACACTTCTTTAAATCAGAGCCGCCACTGGCGATAAGCTCCTTGACGAAGCTGACATCCGGCGTGATGGCGACGGCCTCTCTTGCCGCCGCAGCCGCTGCTTCCGACTCTGTGCCTTCCGCCGCGCCCGCTTCTCCAGCCGCGGCAGCCCCTTCAGCTGTCTCGGAGGACTCGCCTGCGGCATCCGATGCTTCAGCCGTGGTTACTGCTGTCTCTTCTGCTGTCGCCCCGGCTGCTGCTTCATCTCCGGGACCCACGTTTTCTTCAGTTGTGTCAACGGTTTCGTCCGCCATGCTATCCTCCTAGAATCCCTTGAATGGATTTGGTCCGAATCCTTTCAGCTGCTCAGCGAAATCATCCATGATCTTGGGCAGCTGGTCCCATTCATTCATGGCGAGCTGGACCTGGGTCACTCGCTCTGATTCGAGCATCAGCCTGCTGAGTGTCTCCTGCACTTTGCCGAGACGCTCGTTGGCCGCCTTGCTTCCCTTGATGAAATGGCACTGGTAATCGTCATCGTAACGGCAGCCTATCAGCAGGAAGCCCTCGATGCCGGCCGAAAGCGCGTCTGCGATCCAGACCAGGTTGGTCCCGCCCAGGCATCTCATGGTGATGAACCTGTAGAAGGGATTGGTCTTGATCCGGTTGAGACCCGCTATATCGAGCGCGGGGTAGGCGTCGTTCTCGCAAATCAGCGCGATGATCCTCGGCTTGCTGTCTTCCTCGGGGACCTTGATCGCCTTCATCTGGTCGGCGATCATGCCGACGCCGTAGTTCTTGAAGGAGATGATCCTCTGCGGGCAGGCCCCCATGCAGGTGCCGCAACGGCGGCAACGGCTGGTGTTTGTCTTGGGCGTGCCGTTCTCTTCCTCATCCAGAACGCCGAACGGACATTCAACCGTGCAACGGCGGCACTGGGTGCAGTTGGTGAAATTGATCTCCGGGAAGGACTCATCGCCCGATCTCGGATGGACCGACTTGCCCTGCGCGGCCAGCTCGACGCTCTGGATCGCCTTGAGCGCGGCGCCGGTCGCGTCTGTGGCAGACTGCAGCGCCGTCATCGGCGCCCGCACGGCTCCGGCCGCGTAGATTCCGGTGCGCCTGGTCTCGTAAGGGAAACATACGAAGTGCGAATCCGGGAAACCATACTTGAGGTACGGAAGTTCCGGGCCCTGCCTGTAAGCCAGGTTGAGCGCGACGGGATCGGCGATCACTTCCTTGATGATGCCGTCCTGCGTCTCGGTCTCTTTCCACTGGCCGATGTATTCCGGCGTCATTTCGGTGACCTTCTCGACGCCTTCCGGCAGCATGTTGGTCACCATGCCGGTCGCCAGGACCAGCATGTCGACCTCGACGCGGACTTTCTCGCCGAGGATGGTGTTGTCGATCTCCAGGATGATGTTGCCCGAGCCATCCTCAGTGATGCTCGTGACCTCACCCTTGGTCAGCATGACGCCGGGGTTGTTCTGGGCGGCCTTGTAGAAATTCTCGTAGAGGCCGGGCGTACGCATGTCCTTGTAGATGATGAAGGCGTTGGCGTCAGCGTCGCTCTCGGTTACATAGAGAGCCTGCTTGAGCGAGGTCATGCAGCAGACCGAGGAGCAATAAGGCAGATGCTCGGGGTCACGCTGGCCGGCGCACTGCAGGAAGGCGACCCGCTTTGCCTGCTTGCCGTCTGACGGCCTGCTGACGTTGCCGCTTCCGGCTACCGCCAGCTCTTCCATCTCGACGTTAGTGACGACATTTTTAAACTTGCCGTAGCCAAGGTTGTCGAGCTTATTGGCGTCGTATGGCTTCCAGCCGATGGCGAAGACAACCGAGCCGATGCGATTCGTGTCGGTGCTGCCGTTATGACTGATGGTGACGTCGTACTCTCCGGGCATGCCCTCGATCTTGTCGACGTGGGCGCCGGTCAGTACGGTGATGTTTTCGTTGCTCTGGACGGCGCTTATCTTTTCGTCGATGTTCGAGGCTTTGATATCCTCGAAAGGCGCCTTGTCCGGCAGGATCTTGTACATCCGGGTGGCCCAGCCGCCGAGGTAATCCTCTTTCTCCACCAGGATGACCTTGTAGCCGGCCTTGGCGGATTCCAGAGCGGCGGTCAGTCCGGTAGCGCCGCCGCCGAGAACCAGGACGGTCCTCTCGACTTCCCTGATGACCGGTTCGGGCGGCTCTGATTTCTGCGCACGGACGATGCCCATGCGCAGATGATCCTCGGCCATTTCCTGCGTATTCTCGTTGACCGCGGGAGCCGCCGGTTCTTCGGTAGCAGGCGCAGCGGCTTCCGCCGGGGCTTCAGCAGCCGCTTCTTCGGCCGAAGCCTCGGCGGCTTCCTCTTCCCCGCCCATCTGGCTCCAGACGATGTGTTCCCTTAAATTGACCCGCTCGGTGATGTACTGATGGGGGTCGAAATCGAAGACGTCGGTATGGACGCGCGCCGAGCAGGCGGCGATGACGATCTTGTTGACTCCCTCGTTGTTGATATCGTCCTTGATCAGCTGCGTTCCTTCCTGACTGCAGAGGAACGGAACCGATTTAACGTTCTCGACACGGTACTGATTCTTGGCGACATTCTCGAGCTGCTCGATGTTGAGGGCTCCGCCGATGCCGCAGTCAGTGCAGATGTATACTCCCAGTTTTGGATCAGCCATTATCAGTTACCTCCCGACGTCTCGACTGCCTCAAGGGGCTTGGTCGAACCCGCTCTGCTTTGAAGGCTCTTGAGCGCCGCGCAGGTTCCATCCTGGACAGAGGCGGCGACATCGTCGGGCCTGCGGGCCACTCCACAGGCAGTCTGGCCCGGGGCCATGTTCTCGGCATCCATGAAGCCGTTGGCTTCGTACGTGATATTCGCTGGAATATTGGCGCCCTTGGCGGCAGGCTCCATGCCCGCAGCCAGCACCACCATGTCAAAAGTCGCCTCTATCTTGCCGCCGCCGAGGATATCTTCGACGGTGACGGTGGGATCTCCTGAGGCGCCTTCCTCGATCTTGGCCACCTTGCCCTTGGTCATGGTGACGTTTTCATCCGCCTGCAGTTTTTGCAGGAAGTCCTCATACTTGCCGGCGGCGCGAAGGTCGATGTAGAAGATCGTGACCTTGCTGTCTTCCGGATAAGCGTCCCTGACGTAAGTTGCCTGCTTGAGCGAGGCCATGCAACAGATAGCGGAGCAGTAATCGAGATTGTTCTCATCCCGGCTGCCAGCGCACTGCACGAAGGCGATGTTCTTTACTTCCTTGCCGTCGGAGGGCCTGACCAGTTTGCCCTTGGTGGGACCGTTGGGGGCCGCCAGACGCTCCATCATCACGTTGGTGATCACATTCTGTGAAGTGGCGAAGTTGATATTCTCGATCTTGGAAGCGTCATACGGATTCCAGCCGGTCGCGAAGACGATGTTGCTGGCGTTGATCTCTACCGACTGAGGCTGCATGTTCAGGTCGATCGCGTCGAATTTGCAGGCCTCGACACACTTCTGGCAACCGCCGTCGCAGGCGCTCTTGTCGACTACGTAGCGGAACGGGAAGGCCATCTCGTGGGGAAGGTAGATCGCCCTGGTGGAATCCATGCCATAGTTGAAGTCATTGGGGCGGGAAGCTCCACACTGCTCGATGCATTCGTTGCATGCGGTGCATTTTTCGTTCACAT
This sequence comes from Actinomycetota bacterium, assembly GCA_023382335.1. Lineage (GTDB taxonomy): Bacteria > Actinomycetota > Thermoleophilia > BMS3ABIN01 > BMS3ABIN01 > JACRMB01. Next base: position 98,030 of record JAMCPM010000011.1, on the reverse strand, counting down.
AACGGGGATTGACCTGGACCGTCACATTGAAGTCTCCCTCGCTGCCGGAGATATTAGTAACCTCTGCGAGCGTATAAAAGCTGATCATCGGGTTCTGCTTGATCCGTTTGAAGTTGATCTCCAACCCGCAATACGGAGGGCAGAGTTTTGGGAAATATTTGTGAAGCTGCGCCACCCGGCCGCCAAGATACGGATTCTTCTCGATAATGACGGCTTCCAGGCCCGCTTCGGCGGCCTCAATCGCGGTACTGATGCCGCTCATGCCTCCACCTACTATTAAGACTTTGTCTGCCATAACGTCCCTCCTCGTGAGACTCTAAACGCAAAGTCGCGTCCGTGATCCGTGATGGGCAGCGAAACCACTGCTCATAACGCATCACGGCGTTTTGAGGGCGGGATAAGCCGGATGGCTTATCCCGCCCTATGAACTCAGGCGCTGACCGAGACGACCGGTACTAGGCCGGGGTCGGGGCTGCTACCAGCTCGACGTACGGGACCTTCTTGTGCTCCCACGTGTTGCTCTCAATGCTGTACTTTGAGTTCGTGAAGCACTTCCAGTTCTCGTCATCGACGACCGGGAAGTCACCGCGGTAGTAGTAACCGGGGTAGCGGGTCTCTTCGCGGAACTGGATGTGACGGGCATGAGCCTCAGCGGCCCAGATGCGGTGGTAGTTCTCCCAGCAGCGCAGCAGTTCGTGCAGATCTGCGGCGGCCATCCGGGCAGCATCCTCCTTGAGGATGTCGAGCTTCTTGAGGCCCTCAGCCAGCAGCGTGGCGCTGGTGGTGTAGTAGGTCGAAACACCGCCGACATACTCATCCATGATCTTCATCAGGCGGAACTGCAGCGAGCGTGGGCCGATGTAGTTCGGGTTGACGTCGACAGCCTTCGGCGCGGTCGTATAGGAGTTGTACTTGGCGTAGAGCTCCAGCGGCGCGTACATCTCGGCCACCAGATCGTCGACGCTCTCCTTGACGGTCGGGCTGTAGTCGGCGTGATCGAGCACCCATGAGACCATGTTCTTGCCGGCGATCCTGCCTTCGGCGTGTGAGCCGGAGGAGAACTTGTGGCCGGAAGCGCCGACTACGTCGCCGGACATGAACAGGCCGTTCACGGTTGACATGCGGTTATAACCCCATGACCACTCGGCGGGGGCGCCGGCGATGTCGCCAGGGCCGCTCACCCAGAAGCCGGCACAGCCGGCGTGTGAGCCAAGCAGATACGGCTCGGAGGGCATGAGCTCAGACGGCACCTTGTCAGGCTCGACGTCCTGAGCAGCCCAGAGGCCGGCCTGGCCGATGGTCATGTCGAGGAAGTCTTCCCAAGCCTCAGCCTCGAGGTGCTTGAGGGCCTTCTCGTCCATGGTCTCAGCCAGCTTGGCCATGGCCTTGTCGGTGTGCATCATGATGGGGCCGAGACCGGCCTTCATCTCGATCATGGCCGCGTGGTTACGCAGGTTGGTGCCCATGGGCTCGTCGTACGGAGCGAACATCTCGTGGATGGAATCGGCGTGCTTGGCGCAGTAGTCCTCGCCCAGCGCGTTGGTGGCCTGTGCCTTGAAGAACAGGAACCAGGCGCCAACCGGCCCGTAACCATCCTTGAACCGCATTGGGACGAAGCGGTTTTCCATCAGGGTCAGCTCGGCGCCAGCCTGGATGCCCATGGCATAACCGGAACCGGAGTTCCATACCGGGAACCAGGCGCGGCCGAGACCCTCGCCAACCGACCGCGGCCGGAAGACGTTGACGGCGCCGCCTGAGCCGTTGAGCACTGCGTTGGCCTTGAAGACGAACACCTTGTTTTCGCGGACGCTGAAGCCGATGGCGCCAGCGACGCGATTGGGCTCGTTGGAGTCCATGAGGAGCCTGGTGCAGAAAACGCGCTCGTAGAGGTTCTGCGCCTGGCCGGTGGCCGCGGCGTTCTGCTCGAGGGCTTTCTTGGCTACCTCGCCGACGATGGCCTTGTAGGACTCGCCGTTGATCATGATCTGCCACTTGCCTGAACGGACGGGCGTGCCGCCGTCTTTCAGTTTCGGCTTGCCGGCGTCGCGGGCCTGGATTCCGTCCATGGAATGACCCTCGTCATCTTTCTTCCAGATCGGGAGTCCCCAATCCTCGAAGAGATGCACTGAGTCGTCGACGTGGCGGGCGAGGTCCAGGGTGAGGTCCTCGCGGGTGATGCCCATAAGGTCGGAACGGACCATGCGGGCGTAGTCCTGCGGATCGTTTTCGCCAATGTAGGTGTTGATGGCGGAAAGACCCTGGGCGACGGCGCCTGAGCGCTCGACCGCGGCCTTGTCGACCATGACTATCTTCTGGCCCTTGGGCGTAGCCCAGCGGCAGGCTTCAAATGCAGCGCCGGCGCCGGACATGCCGCCACCGAGGATGAGGATATCGCAAGCCACCTCTTCCACTGCCGGCTTCTCAACGAACTGGAAGCTGTTTGTTTCTTTCTCCATGCTCTATCTCCTTATCTGCCTAATTGTCAGTCGATCGCGAAATTGAAGAAGCCGGGCTTCTTGATGTCGTCGAAATTCGGCTCCGGCATTCCGGCATAGGGATCGTTGACGCCCTCAGGGCGCAGGTTGATGGGGAACTTGAAGCGCTTGAGCGTACCGTTGCGGAACTTGAGGGTCCACATGATGGAATCAGTTCCCCGCATCGGAATAACGGAAGCGCCAAGCGGAGCGAAGTCAGCGTAACCGCGAACCTCGATCGCCTGCTGCGGGCAGATCTTCACGCAGTTGTAGCATTCCCAGCACTGCTCCGGTTCCTGGTTGTAGCCTTTCATTCTATCTTTATCGAGAACCATCAGGTCGTGCGGGCAGATGTACATGCAAGCGGTCTTGTCCTGACCCTTGCAGCCATCGCACTTTTCTGTAATCACGAAACTAGGCATATCGTTTTCCAACCTCCTTGACATTGGTATTGCTGCATAAATCGATTCTTTTCTGCTTTGCTATCCAGCACCCCCTCTCCTGGGACTAGATTTAACAGGCTGGCGGCCAGACTCTTTCCGGCTGCTCGCCGCTTTACACACCTTCCGAATACTTATGCGTCTTGATCTCGACCTTCTCGGTGAGACCCTCGTAGTATTCGCGCAGGATTGTCAGGACTTCAGGACGGCTGAAGTGATCGGGCACATCGTCGCCCTCGGAGAGCATCTTGCGCAGCTTGGTGCCGCTGAGAAGCATGCGGTCTTCCTTGCCGTGCGGGCAGGTGCGCATCGAGGCCATGCCGTCGCATTTGGTGCAGTAAAACGTCCAGTCGATCTTCAGCGGCTGGGTCTCGAGTGAGCCGGCCGGGATTTGATCGAAGATGTGGTGGGCATCGAAGGGCCCATAGTAATCACCGACACCGGCGTGGTCGCGGCCGACGATCAGATGGCTGCATCCATAGTTCTGGCGGAAGAGCGCGTGCAGCAGCGCTTCCCTGGGGCCGGCATAACGCATGTCGAGCGGATAGCCGCCGACGGCGCAGGTGTCCTTGACGAAGTAGTCCTCGATCAGGGTGTCGATGGCGTGCTGGCGGACGTCTGAAGGGATGTCGCCCGGTTTGAGCTTGCCCAGCAGCATGTGGATGAAGACGCCGTCGCAGGTCTCGATGGCGATCTTGGCCAGATACTCGTGGGAGCGGTGCATCGGGTTACGGGTCTGGAAAGCAGCCACGGTGTTCCAGCCCTTTTCCTCGAAGATGGCGCGCGACTGGGCCGGCGTCAGGTAGATCTCGGGATACTCTGAGGGGAAGTTCGCCTGCGAGAGGACCTTCACGGGGCCGGCCAGGTTGACTGCTTCCTGGTTCATGACCATTGCCACGCCCGGATGCTCCATGTCGGTGGTCGTGTAGACGGTCTGGCACTCGTGTTCCTTGTCGATGGTGTACTTCTCGGTGACGGTCATTGTGGCCATGGCCTCGCCGGACTCCTCGGAGACCAGGGCGACTTCTTCGCCTTCCTTGATCTCGTTGGCCTGGCCCTCTGTGGTTGAAACGGTGACGGGGATGGGCCAGAAAGTGCCGTCAGCCATGGTGAAGTTTTCGCAAACGCCCTGCCAGTCAGCCTTGGTCATGAAGCCGGTCAGCGGCGTGAAGCCGCCGATGCCCATCATGATCAGGTCGCCCACTTCGCGCGAGGAGATGCGAACCTTGGTCAGGCTCTTGGCCTTCTCCTGCTCCGCCGCCAGCTCGGCGCCCGTCAGTAATAGTGGCATCAACTTCTTTTCCTTGCCGTGTGGATTTACCAAAGCCATACGCGTAACCCTCCTGTTAGGATTTGTTCCTTAACATTGATCGTGCGGACTCCTGCTTTACAGTCCGAGCGTCGAGACGACGTTGTTGAATATCTCGTCGATGTTGCCGGTGCCGCTGACAGATTTGAGGATGCCCTTGCTGCCATAATAGTCGATGAGCGGCGCCGTCTGCTCCTGGTAGACTTCCAGGCGCTTCTGGATGGTGGCTTCCTGGTCGTCGTCGCGCTGGTAGAGTTCTCCGCCGCACTTCTCGCACTCGTCTTCAGTCGCCGGGGCGCTGAAATAGATGTTGTACATCTGACCGCAACCCTTGCAGGTCCGGCGGCCGGTCAAGCGCTTCATCAGGTCTTCGAGGGGAACGTCGACGCTGAGGGCGGCATCGAGCGGCATGCCCAGCTTCTCCAGCATCGCGTCGAGAGCTTCGGCCTGAGCGGTGTTGCGCGGGAAGCCGTCGAGGATGAAACCGTTCCTGGCGTCGTCCTTCTGCAGGCGCTCCTCCACCATACCGAGCACGACGCTGTCGGGCACGAGCTCGCCCTTGTCCATAAAAGACTTTGCTTCCTTGCCGAGGTCGGTACCCTCACCGACTGCCGCGCGCAGGAGATCGCCTGTGGAGATCTGCGGCATGTTGTATTTCTCGATAAGCTTCTTTGCCTGCGTACCTTTACCCGCCCCTGGTGCTCCCAATAATACTAGTCTCACACTCGCCTCCATTTAGATGGCACAGTAATTGCGTTGACGGGAACAGAAAATAATTCCGGTCAACCTTGCATATATAAAGACAGTAAAAATCAGTAAAGCTGGCAGGACCTGAAGCGACGAAATCTCCGGTCGCTTGGAAACGGCTTATAAATTCGGGTGTTGCTCGTGAATGAAACGCGGAAGACTGCAGGGCTCGACGCTGAATTTACCGCGCGGAGGGTATTGTATACCGATGGGAGTATTCGTTTCAAGAAGCAAACGAGGCGTTTTTATTAGTCTTTCTTATCAGGCTTATCAGGCCCTTTTGCTCCACTTTTTCAGGTTCGTTCGATCCATGTTGGTATCAGATGCCACGAATCTCCGAGCTCCCTGCGAAGCTCCTTGCAGGCCGGCTCATGGCGGCGCACCCGGGACCAGAATCGCTTGGAATGATTCATATGAACCAGGTGACATAACTCGTGAATCAGCACATACCTCACCACCCTTTCGGGCAGGAACAGCAGTTTGCGGTTTAGGCTGATCTTTCCCTGAGGCGAGCAGCTGCCCCAGCGCGAGCGCTGATTGCCGATGCTCAGGCTGGCGTATTCGATCCCGGTCTCGCGGCTGAGCCGGTCAAGCCAGGGAACGAACTGGATGCGGGCCTGCCGGCCGGTCCAGCGGTTGAGCGCCGCCAGGCAGGCCGCCGTATCGCCGAGCGGACCCGAAAGGACCAGCTGGCGGCCGCCGTGTTCGCGGGCGACCGCCCTGCCCGAAGAGCTCTGGCGCGCAGACACCTCCCAGGTCTCCCCCACCGCCCGCAGCTCGATCGACTCAGGGATGCAGGCCACCGGCCGCAGCGCCATGATCTGCCGCTGTTCGTCGGCCCAGACCCGGGCTTTCTCGATCCAGGACTGTTTTTCCCTGAGGAATTCCGGGATGCGCTTTAGGTTGTAGCCGGCGGGCACGACCACCACCAGGCCGTCGCGGGGAGTCATGTTCAGCCTGATGTTGCGGGCGCGCCTGCTCTCACGGATGGTATAGCCGGGCCCCGGTTCGTCGGGAAACAGGGTCAGCGGCGCCAACGGAAGCGGCTCCTGGTTTCGCGTCACTAAGTCTTCACCGGAATGTAATAGCTTGTCCACGGCAATATAATGATACTGGAGGACCGCTTTTGGCAATGCAAAAAATAAAAATCGGCATCAGCGCCTGTCTCCTGGGCGAGAACCTTCGCTACGACGGCGGCAACAGACTGCAGGCCCGGCTCATCGAGGAGCTGGGCGAGGCGGTCCGGTGGCTGCCGGTCTGCCCGGAGGTCGAATGCGGCCTCCCGGTTCCCAGGGAAGAGATGTCACTGACGGAATCACCCGATGGTCTGAGGCTCAAATGCATATACAGCGGCAAAGACCATACGGCAAGGATGGAAGACTGGGCCCGGCTCCGTATAGGCGAACTTGCCGGTGAGGGGCCAAGGGGTTTTGTTTTCAAAAGCCGCTCGCCCAACTGCGGCCTGGCCGTCAGCCTGGCCGCTGATGGCCCCGGCACGACCGCCGGCATCTTCGCACGGCTCATTCAGTCGGCCTTCCCGGAACTGCCCGTCGCGGAAGAGACCGGGCTTGAAGACGCTCCAGCCATCGCCGCCTTCATGGAGCGGGTCTCGGCCTTTCGCTAGCCGGCCGACGCCTCAGGCTTCGATTGCCGGAGCCTCAGCTTCGATAGGCCGGCGGGGCCGGAATAGCCTCTCCAGCCTCTTCCTGGGATAAGCCGCTCCCTTTTCGATGCCCAGGCAAAGCAGAAGGAAAGGCGGCATGACCGCCAGAACGATCGTCACCCTCCAGGGCAGGGACATTTCGCTGAGCCCCAGATTCCACAGCAGCCAGATCAGCTGGTAATGGAAAAGGTAGACGGTATAGGAATGATCCCCCAGAAACTTCCATGCGCGAAACGGCGGCACGCTCAAGCGGTTGACGATCGCCGCCAGGCAGAACAGGACCAGCGCTATATATAGGAACGGCATCAGGTATAGCTCCGAATGCTGGAAGAACTTGTCGGGGACCCTGATCGAATAGAGCAGCAGCAGCGTAGCGCCGGCAAGCAGCGCCAGCGCGGGCCTGTTCGCCAGCAGCGGCGTCCGCCTTCGCGACAGCGGCGCGATCGCCATTCCCGTGGAGAACAGGACGATATTCCCCAGGAAGAAATTCCGGTAGAAGACGACCGTCGAGGGCTCGACGTAGGGAAGATGCAGCAGGCTGTATTCCTGCAGGTAAAAGAATGCCGACACCAGGAAGGCCCCGGCGAGACCGGCCGCCACCATGACCAGCGACTTCATCGTCCCCAGCCGGCGCATCATCACGTATATCAGCGGCGCCACCCAGTAACACTGCAGGATGGCTGTGATGAACCAGAGCTCGTCATTCCTGATAAGCGGAAACCCCATCCAGATCAGGACCGATCTGAAGCCGGAATGATACATCGCGTCGTAATGGGCCTGGTCCGGCATGTAGAAGAGCGGGATGGTGACCAGCGCCAGCCAGTAGAGCGGATAGATGCGCACCAGGCGCCTGTAGGCGAATGAAAAAGAAGCCCTCCAGGCTGATGGCGCCTGTTCGAAGCCGCGCTCCAGGGAGAAGAAGATGCCATAACCGCTGAGGACGAAGAAGAAGGCGACGATGGCCGAGGCGTATTCGGTGAACCATCGGCTGTAGAAATCCATGGCATAGAGGCTCGAGAAGTGGGCGAACACTACCACGACGATTGCCAACCCCTTGATCTGGGATGTCGTCCTGCGTGAATCCTGCATGCTGGATCTTTCCTCAGGATAAAAGCGGGGAACAAGATCGCCGATCCGAAGAACGAGAGCGTGAGCTGGGGACTCACAATGTACAACGGAGATCGAATCGGATTTCAAACCGCTAACACTACTTTTGCGTCTACCTACGTTATTTAAGAGTACGCGCAAATGGTTAATTTGGCAATAAGCGGGAAATAGCATCCGTATTGAGCGAGAGCCAAGAGCAAGGATGCCTATGTGCGCGCCTGGGCGCGGCTGGACGAGCAGTTGCCCCGGCCGGCGGCGAGCTCTCGAGTCTGCGCGAGCGGCGAGTGCTCATCATGGCAAGCGGAAACATCGTGCACAATCTCGGGCGCATCCGCTACGACCGCGAGGCCGAGCCTTTTGACTGGGCCCGCGAGTTCGACGGCATCGCCCGCGGGCTCATCGAGGCCGGGGATCACCAGAGCCTGATCGAATACGAAAGACTTGGCGGGGCCGCCCTGCGCCCTGCTCTCGATACCCACACCCGACCACTACTGGCCGCTGATGGACTTCCTGGGCTCGATGCAGCGAGGCGAACGCGTCTCGTTCCCCGTAGAGGGCATCGCCCACGGCAGCGTCTCGGCTGGTGGTGGCGCTGGGCCTACCCCGGCATGGTGGCTAGCGTCACCTGCATGGTGAGTTTGTCCGTACCCCTCAGCACGGTCATCGACACCGTATCCCCTGGTTTGTGCGATGAGATTATCTGCGCAAAGGCCGAATCCCCCACTATGGCAGTGCCGTCGACCGCTGTGATGACGTCGCGGGCCTGAATGCCAGCGCCATCGGCGGGCGAACCCGCGGCAACCTGCGTGACCAGGGCGCCGTCCGTGGTTCCGGTTATGCCGAGGTGTGAAGCGGTGAAGGCGTCGAGCGGCGTATAGCTTATCCCCACATATGGATGGACTACCTTCCCGCTGGCGACCAGCTGATCGGCGATCGGCTTGGCGGTCGCCGTCGAGATGGCAAAGCCGATGCCCTGGGTCGTGGCTCCGGAGGCATCAGAACCCGCCACCAGGGTATTGATACCCATCACTTCCCCGTTGAGCGAAACCAGCGGTCCGCCGGAATTGCCCGGGTTGATGGGAGCATCAGTCTGAATAACGTTGAACAGGAAGGGACCCTGTGTTGTTGACGTGTCGCCAGGTTCCTGGACCGCCCTGCCCAGAGCGCTGATCACTCCCTTGGTCACGGTCGGTCCGCCCGATAGCGCCAGGGCGTTGCCGATGGCGACCACCCAGTCGCCCACCTGCAGGTTGTTGGAATCTCCCAGGGGCGCTACCGGCAGGTTGAGGTTGTCGCCCTGGAGCTTGACCACGGCGATATCCGTCTGGGCGTCGCCGCCCACAAGCTGGCCCTGGAAGGAGCGCCCATCGGGAAGCGAGACCAGCAGGCTCTGCGCGCCCTGCACCACGTGGTTATTGGTCAGAACCAGGCCGCTCTTGTCATAGATGATCCCGGAGCCGACACCGGTCGGCACTGTGAACGGCTGGTTGAACTGCCCTGACTGGGTCTGCTGGCCTGTTATCTGCACGACCGCGGGCTTGACCTGTTGGGAGACGACGCTGATGGCGTGCTCGAAGTCACCCGTCACCGCCTCTATTTCGTCGCCGGCGGCGCTTGTGACTACCGTGGTCTGATTGGAAGCCGACGTGCCGCAGCCGGCCGAGGCCAGCAGTAGCGACAGCAGCGTAATAGCAATGAAAATACGATAAAGGCGAGTTTGATTTCCGGTTGCCACATTGCCCTCCCTGTTGCGGTCAAGAGTTGGGCTACATATACCCCTCGACGTGGAAGGCCAAAACTTTTTTCAGTCCTCGACCTCGAGCACGAGCTTGCCGTGCACCTTGCCGGCCTGCACCAGCTCGTGAGCTTCGGCGGCGTCGGCCAGAGGCATCACCGACTGAACCCGGGGCCTGACGATACCGGCGTCGATGAGACCGGCGATCTCCGTCAGCTGGGCGGTGTCAGACTGCACCATCAGTCCTTTGGCCTCCACTCCCAGCTGCTCGGCCTTTTCCGGGGAAGCGATGCCCAGAGTCGATACCAGCACGCCGCCCTTCCTGAGCACCTGCCATGACCGCTCCTGGGTATCGCCGCCGATGACATCGAAGACCACATCCGTTTCTTTGACAACATCCTCGAAGCGTGTTGCCTGATAATCGATGACCTCATCTGCGCCCAGGCTCTTGACGAAAGCAGCGTCAGCTGCGGACGCGGTGCCGATCACGTATGCGCCCTTCCATTTGGCGTACTGCACAGCATAATGACCCAGGCCCCCGGCAGAGCCATGTATCAGGATCCTCTGGCCCGGAGAAAGCCCGCCCAGATCGAAGAGCGATTGCCAGGCGGCCAGGCCCGCCAGCGGCACGGCTGCTGCATGGATGTGATCGATTGAAACAGGCTTGGCGGCAATGATCGCGGCATCGCTGGCGGCGAACTGTGCATAGCACCCGTCACGGCCGCGGTCGAGCAGCGAGTAGACTTCGTCGCCGGGCGAGAACCCGGTGACTCCCTCACCGGCTTTCTCGATGACGCCGGACACATCCCATCCCGGGATCAGCGGCAACCGGCGCTCCCCGAACATCCCCTGGCGCACCTTCCAGTCGATAGGGTTCACGCCTGCGGCACGCACCCTTATGAGCACCTCGCCGGCAGCCGGCTCGGGCACCGGCGCCTCTTCGTAAGTCAGGACCTGCGGGCCGCCGAACGAGTGGATCCTTATGGCTCTCATGGTTGTCACGCGATGCTCCTTGTGCGGAAGACAGATCATGAGATTGGTACCCGGCTTGACGGAAAATAAACTGCGGCGTTCAGCTGGCGGAAGATGCGAACATCTGTGCGAACTCGCCGGCCCTGCGAATGAATGCGGTAAAGGCGTCGGTCTGGCGTGCGTAGAACATCAGCCTGCTATCGCGGCCTTCCAGCGCTTCACCCTTCTCCAGGCCGTGCCCGGCGATGGCACCGGCGAGATCCTCTCCGAAGAACGTCTGCAACCGCGACGGGTCGTCGCCCTGCAACCAGTACTCGTCCGAGAACTGCACAAAGCCGGGGATGTCGATATCGTGCATGCCGAGCTTGTCCTTGATGCGGTCTGCCATCCCCGCTTTCTTGAGTAAAAAAGCCGGCAGGGTGACGGGGCCCAGTTCGAAGATTGCCACCGTCAGCCGCTGTGCGGATTCATTGTGATGGTAATTTCCGCCCGAGTAGCTCGAAGTCTCGTTGAAATACGAATAGTCGAAGCAGTGCACCCGTAAGCCGGAGGCCTCCCCCTCCAACAGGTTCAGTGGGTCTCCCTTGCGGCTCCCCTTCTGGAAGAGCTCGAAGCCAGAAGCGATCTGCGCGACGCTGCTGCGCTCCGGCTCCGCGGTGAAATCCAGGCCGAGCAGCGTGGCATCCTTCCTGAGCGCCTCACTGCGCCTTTGTTTCATCCTCTTGCTCATCAGCGATGCGGCGCCGGCAGCAGCGGCGACGATGGCGATTATCACGATGTAGGAACCACTGTTCATGATTTCATACCTTCCATCATAAGCGTTGTCACTGTCAACAGCCGGACAACACGCGGCGCCTGCCGCACTTCAGCTGTGTCTCCGGGAGTCCGTTCTTACTGGTAAGGGTTGAAGCGGTATGACGGAGGCCCGGAAACACACCGAGGGACGTCACGCTTGATGAAGCTGTCTGACATCGGCAAGGATCCTGTTGCTAGGAATCGGGCTCGGCGTCCTGTATTTCATCGTTGATATCCTGGTCGATACTTATTTTTTGATTCAGAAGGCATAAGTCTGATCGAGGAGGCATTCCATCCCGAGGCCTACAAGATATATGAACGAGCCTTTGTCATATCGATCCTCGCAATCTATTCGCTGTCGGCCCTGTTTATGCTCAAGAGGGTACAGCAGACCAGGGAAGCTCTCAGAACTAGTGAAAAACAGATGCGTGAGATAACGGCGGCGATGGGTGACGGTGTATATGTGCTCGACGATAAAGCCCGTCTTATTTTCATGAATCCCGCCGCCGAGCGGCTTTGGGGCTGAAACGAAAAAGTGCTTCGGGGGCAGGAACGTACACGAACTTGTTCACGGCAAGCATGCCGACGGCACACCTTATCCGGCAGCAGACTGCCCGACTCTGGGTGTGTTCCGGACGCGAAGGCCTTACAGGTCTGACGCCGACGTCTTTGTCAGAAAGGACGGCGTCATCTTTCCGACCGCTTTCATAGCCACGCAGAGCCTTCAGAACGACCGGGTTTTGGCGGTCGTTTCGGTATTCCAGGACATCAGCGAGCGCAAGGAGGCCGAGGCGCTGAGCGATGCCCTCGATGACATCAACGAGATCATCCATTCCACCCTCGAATTCGAAGAGATAATGCAGCCGGTAAAAAGGAGGCGGCGCTGGAGATGGGCTGTGAGGCAATGGCGATCTCGCTGCGCGACGGCGACCATTGGGTGATGCGATACACGTTCGGCTTTCCTGAGGAATTCAACGGGCCGGTCGTGGCCGGCCGGAACGCCATGCACCTCAATCTGATAAGCCAGACACGCAAGCCGGTGGTGGTCCTGGATGCGCGGACGGATGAAAGGATCGACCCGGAGCTGGCCGGGAAGCTGGGGATCCGCTCGCCGCTTTCAGTACCGCTGATCGTGAAAAAGGAAGTCATCGGCGACATAGCTTTTGCTTCCCTGTCAAAACCTGCGGCTTTCAGCCAGGCGCAACTCGATTTTGCCGTCAAGACCGCCGCCGCTATCTCCCTGGCGATCGAGAACGCGCGGCTTTATGAGATCGAAGGCAACATCGCCCATACCCTGCAGGAAGCGATCCTGACGCTGCCGGCAGCGATGCCCGGCATCGATATCGGTCATCTTTACCGCTCGGCGACTGAGACGATGGAGGTGGGTGGAGATTTCTACGATCTGTTCGAGCGATGTCGGCACGAGAACGTTGACCTGGTGCCGCGCGGGCCATTCAGCCCCCATTATCACCGGCACGTCCACCGCTCGGGTACTGAGCGATGGATCGCCTCCGGTCGGCGCTTTCGACGACTTCGCCTTTACCGGGCACCAGCAGACCCTGCTGGCGGGCGAGACCCTGGTCCTGTATACGGACGACGTTATCGAAGCAAGGAAAAAAGACGAGCTGTTCGGCGAACGTCGGCTCATCGGTCGTGTGCAGGACCTGCGGGGGCTGCCGGCAAGCGATCTCCCCTCCGGCATCTATGACGCCGTTTCGGATTTTACCGGATGCCGGCTGTCGGATGACATCGCCATCCTTGCCATAACGATAAAGAAGTAACTTCACCTCACAAGGTTTCACTCTTCACGCCCCCGGGAAGGCTCCGCTATTACAGATAAACGTTTACCTGGAGGTGCGATCATGGGCTACGGCATGGAACACGGACACGGTCACGGGCACGGCTGCCGCGAGCACGGCAGTTCCTGTGGTGGGGAAAAAGGTCATCACGCCTGTCCGATCTGCGGCATGCCCCACGGGGGTAAGGGCGGGCACGGCATGGAAGCCGGCATCGGCTCGAGCATGCTGTTCAAAAAAGCCACCAAGAAGCTTCTTATCGAAAAGATGAAGGCCAAGATCGACGCCCGCTGGGGTGAGAAGCTCGACGCGGTCGCGCAGGAAATGGTTGACATGGCTGAAGAAAAAATTAAGATGAAGAAAGAGATGTGGAAGCACAAGAAAGAGATGAGAGAGCGCCTGCACGAGATCCTTGCAGCGGAGATGGAGGAGGACTAGATTATCTGGCGGAGGGGAAGGGATTCGAACCCTTGAGGGACTTGCGCCCCTGCCGGTTTTCAAGACCGGTGCGTTCAGCCGGACTCCGCCACCCCTCCGGAAAATGAAATTTTAGCACAGGCTGCTGTCAAGCGCCGGTATATCAGGACCTGCCAATTGAACATCACTGCACCGGAAATAGAGGCCGGCGTCAGCAACAGGCGAAGCCGCATGCCGGGCATCTCCTCTGCCCTGGCGGCATTCTATGCCGTCTGCGCGGTTGCCGTTATGGCGGCTTTTTACGTCATCAGCCTTTACGATTATCCGCTCTTCCACGCTCTGGCCGAGCTGTTCTCGATCGTCATCGGCGGGGCAATATTCATCATAGCCTGGAACAGCCGCAAGTATCTGACCATCCATTACCTGCTGCTGATCGGCATAGCTTTCCTTTTCTTCAGCTTCCTCGACACGATCCACATGCTCTCTTACAAGGGGATGGGAGTCTTCACCGGCTATGACTCCAACCTGCCGACCCAGCTCTGGATAGCCGCCAGATACATGGAGAGCATCTCACTGCTGATAGCGCCGATCTTCATCACGCGCAAACTGGATGTCAAAATCGCGGTGCCGGTTTACATGGCGGTGACCGCGGCGATTCTCTTCCTGATTTTTTCGCGGCGGTTTCCCGCCAGTTTTGTCGAAGGCGAGGGCCTGACTTCCTTCAAGATCGTCAGCGAATATATAATCGCGCTTATCTTGCTGGGCTCACTGTATCTGCTTTACCGTTCACGGCGCTCATTCGACCGGGTCGTCTTTTTACTGCTTGCCGCCAGCATCGCTGTCACGATCGCCTCCGAGCTGGCATTCACCAGCTACGCCGGCGTCTTTGACTTTGCCAATATGCTCGGCCATCTGCTCAAGATAGCGGCTTTCTTCCTCTTTTATCTGGCCATAGTCAGAACCGCCCTCGTCAGTCCGTTCAACCTGCTCTTCCGTGAGCTGAATCAGAGCAATGCGGAACTGGCGCGCGCCAAGCGGGGCCTTGAAGATTCAAACCGGGAGCTCGAGGCATTCTGCTATTCGGTTTCCCATGACCTGAGGGCGCCGCTCAGGAGGATCGAGGGATTCAGCACGATCGTGCTCAGGGATCATGGCGAAAAGCTTGGGGAGGCAGGAAGGGAAGATCTTCAGCAGGTCCAGAAAGCAAGCCTGCACATGAACGATCTGATAGACGACATGCTGATGCTGTCCCGCGTCGGCAGGCAAGAGATGGCCCGGCAGCAGGTGGACTTAAGCGCGCTGGCCGCACGCATCACAGAGACGCTCAGGCAGACCGCGCCCGACAGGCGGGTCGACTTCGTGATCGAGCCCGGCCTGGTCACAGAGGCCGACGAGCACCTGCTTTCGATCGTCCTGGAGAATCTACTCGGCAATGCCTGGAAGTTCAGCAGCAAGCATGAGAGCGCCCGGATCGAATTCGGCAGGGCCGCCGGCCTGGACGGACCGGTCTGCTTCGTACGTGACGACGGCGCCGGTTTTGACATGAAATACGCCGACAATCTCTTCAGCCCTTTCCAGCGGCTACACACCGAATCGGAGTTTCCCGGCACCGGCATCGGCCTGGCGACGGTCGAAAGGATCATCGGCCGGCACGGCGGCAAGATATGGGTCGAGGCTGCTGAAAAAAAAGGCGCAACCTTTTATTTCACGCTCGGCTCCCCGCCCGGGCCATCTGCCGGCGCCGTCGCACCGGAGCGACCCTGCGACTGCTAGGCGATCACGTCCACACCCATGTAATGGCGTAACGCCTCGGGCACGGTTATGCTGCCGTCCTCATTCTGATAATTCTCGATCACAGCCGCAAAAGTCCTTCCAACCGCAAGACCGCTGCCATTGTTGGTATGGCAAAAACGGGGCTTGCCGCCGTCGGCGGGACGGTAGCGGATATTCAGGCGTCTGGCCTGGAAATCGAGATAGTTCGAACATGAGGAGATTTCCTTGAAATCGTTGTATGAGGGCAGCCAGACCTCGAGGTCATAAGTCCTGGCCGAGGCGAAGCCCAGATCGCCGGTGCAGAGCGCCACGGTGCGATAAGGCAGTTCCAGGCGTTTGAGGACCTCCTCGGCGTTCATCGTCAGCGCCTCGAGTTCCGCCGCCGAAGTCTCCGGCGTCATGAACTTGACCAGCTCTATTTTGTTGAATTGATGTTGCCGTATCAACCCGCGCGTGTCGCGCCCGGCGGCCCCGGCTTCGCGGCGGAAGCTCGGCAGGTAAGCGGTGACGTGGATCGGCAGGTCCTCTTCGGCGAGGATCTCGTCACGGTAGATGTTGGTGACCGGCACCTCGGCGGTGGGGTTCAGATAGAGATCGTCGTCGCGCAGCTTGTACATCTCCTGCTGGGCGAATTTCGAGAGCTGACCGGTCCCGCGCATGCTGTCGCTATTGACCAGGATCGGCGGAAAGAGCTCGGTGTAGCCATGCTCCCTGGTGTGCAGGTTGAGGAAGAAATTTATCAGCGACCGCTCGAGCCTGGCCCCCATGCCCCGCAGCAGTGTGAAGCGCGACTCGGCGACCTTGGCGCCCCGTTCTGCGTCGATGATGCCGAGATCGGCCCCCAGGTCCCAGTGAGCCCTGGGCTCGAAGTCGAACTGCCGCGGCTCGCCCCAGGTGCGCACGGTGACGTTCGCCGCTTCGTCGGCGCCGTCGGGCACATCCTCCATGGGCGTATTGGGAAGCTCGAGCACGATGTCTTCAAGCTTGAGTTCGATATCCTTCAACACCAGGTCGAGAGCCTTGATCTCTTCCCCCACTTTTTTCATCGCCCGGATCTTCTCCGAGGCCTCTCCACCAGTTTTTTTAGCTATCGCGATCTCATCTGACACCTGATTGCGCAACGCCTTCTTCTCCTCGGCCTCCACAATCGTCTCGCGCCGTTTTTTGTCCAGCTCGACGAATTCGTCCAGCGGGGCTTCGATCCCCCGGCGCGCGAGCGCTTTTTTTATATCTTCCGGCTCGTTGCGGAGCCGCCTGATGTCGAGCATCTGATCTCCCTGTATCGATTGCGCCAGCGCGGTATGGCGTCGCGCCGCCCAAGTCTAACCGAATCGGCGCTCCTCTTGAAAGTTTGCCGGGCCTGCATTTTGGAACCCGGCCGCAAGCGTCTACAATGAGATTAGCTATTTTGGGAGAAAATCCTTGAGCGCCGACACTGCATACGAACTCCTCAAACGCGGCGAGAGCTTCCTCAGAGGCGGCAATCCCGCCCAGGCCGCTATCATCCTTGAGCGCGCCCGCAACCAGGAACCGGAGCGAACTTCCATCCGCGAGGCGCTTGGCCGCGCATATTACAATTTCGGACGCTACGGCCGGGCTGCCGAAGAATTCCGCTTCGTCGTCGACCGTTACCCCACGAACGGTTACGCCCACTACTGCCTGGGACGCTGCGGTGAGAAACTCGGGGACGAGCTGCTCTCCCGCCGCCATTTCCGCCTGGCGGTTGCTTTCGGTTACGAGCGGGAATAAGCCGCTCTAGACCCTGACAACCTCGACATCGACCCGTTCCGCCCGTACGCTAACCAGCAGGTAGTGGAAATATCCGCCTGAGCCTTCCGGAAAATACAGGGGCGCGCCGGCGCCGCCGGTTATGTAAGCGCTGATACCGTCGAGCTGGTATGCGAAATACGCGTGGATATGTCCGAAGAAGATGCCGCTGACGTCCGGATATTTCTTCGCATCCTCGACCAGCCTTTTGCCTGACTCCAGGCCCGTCTGACCGGTCTCGCCGGCAACATGTGAGGACGGCAGCGAGGGATCGGGCACGGGAACGTGGGTGAAGATGAACTGATGCGGGCGGGTTGCGTTCACGGCCAGGTCGCCTTCGAACCAGTCCATCTGGGCGTTGTCGATGCCGGTCTTGTCGTCGGCGTTATCGAGCACGATGAAATGATCGGCCTGGTAATCAAAGCTGAAATAATAGTCGCCCATGACGCTGGCGTAAGCGTCGCTCCTGCCGCCGGCGCCGATGTCATGGTTGCCGGGAGCCGTATAGACCTTCAGACCCGATCCGTCGATCAGCTCCTTGTATCGCCGGAGTTCCTCAGTGGTGCCGCCATTTGACACATCGCCGGTATTGACCATAAACTGCGCGCCGCTGGCTTTTGCCGAATCGAGAATGCGCGGCAGCACGCCGTTGTCTATTCCCAGAGTACGGTTGTCACCGCAGACCGCGAATTTGTATAGAACAGGCGTGTTTGGCGGCGCCGTGGCGGTTTGAGCCGGCTGCGTCGCCGTGGAGGGATTTTCCTGGTTTGAGGAGCCGCCACAGCCGGCCGCGGCCATCAAGGCCAGCATGAGCATGATCGCTACAATCAAAGGCTTCGATAATGCCGTGCAATAAACTCTTTGCCGAATTGTCATCATGAATCACCCTGTTCTGGCACCGGCGGCATGCGCCCGGTGCGGTTGTAGATTTCCTGGTCATATACCATCTGGTGCAAGAGAAGATGCAGGCCGCGCTCCTGGGGATCGAGGTCGATCGCCTGGCTGAGTGAGTCTATGCCGGCTTTCGTGGCTCCCAGGTAATAGAATTCGATCACTGCCAGCCTGCGGTATAGCGCTGACTGCTGCGGCTCGATCTTCAGTGCCTCCACCAG
This sequence comes from Actinomycetota bacterium, assembly GCA_023382335.1. Classification (GTDB taxonomy): domain Bacteria; phylum Actinomycetota; class Thermoleophilia; order BMS3ABIN01; family BMS3ABIN01; genus JACRMB01. The sequence continues at coordinate 79,923 of JAMCPM010000011.1, read as the reverse complement.
CCTATCCCTGGCGCCGGCATAATCGCCGCGCGTGACGGCAATCTGGGATTCGATCACAAGCGGGCCGGTCGCGAAAGGATCTAACCTGTGCGCCCTCGAGGCGGCGACGGCGGCAGAGTCGATGTCCCCGGCCAGCAGCCGGTCCCGCCCCCTGTCGCCAAGGATAGTAGACACCAGCAACGCCATGAAAATAATGGACAGCGTGATGCCGGACATGAGCACGGCCATGCGCAGCCAAACCGGTATCCGCAAAGGTTTTTCATCGATGCCGCCATCGGCTGCCTGCTGCACGCCGGTCCCGGCTGCGCCGCTTCGCGGCGCCACGCTTGCCAGGCGCAAGGCAAGACCGTTTATCAGGAAAAAGGTCAAGGCGACTGCCGGCATCGCCCAATTCCATTCGAGGCTGGAATCCGCGATCCAGGCGGCCGACGCCAGCACCAGACTCAAGTAGAGGCCGTCGCGGCGCAGTTCCCTGTTGGGCCACATAGGCGCGATCAGGCCGACGCCAAGGGTCACCAGGAAGCCGAGCAGCAGCGTGAAACCGACGATCCCCTGGTCGGAAAGGAAACGCACCCAGATGGAATGCGGGTCCCTCGCCATGCCAACGCCGCTCTCCAGCCTCAGATTCGCAAAATAGTATGTTGCCGCCCCGGTCCCCAGGACAGGATGCGCGCTGAAATTCTGCATGCCGATCTGCCAGAGCTCGGTGCGCTGGTCGGAGGTGCTCGCCAGCCTGGCCACGCCCCGGGCGTCGCTCGATACGACGCCGCTGAATCCAGGCTGCACCTGGGCCGCGTTTCTCAAGCTGTCCACCTCGCTGGAGATTCTGTCGCGCTGGCTGACGCCGATCCCCGCCACAACCACGAGCGCGATAATCATCGCCGCCGCCGTGGCGGCGATGGCGCCCCTGGTGGGCGGTATGCGGTCAGGCAAAATCAGGGTGACGGCTTTGAGCGCCGCGGCAGCCACGAGACCGGCAAACAATAAATAGGCAAACTGCCTTCCTTCAGACGGATCGATCGCGAAGCCTTCGGGCGCCGCATGCAGCGTCGGCAGGGCCGTGTAGGTACGCCAGGCAATCAGGCCCGCCGGCAGCCAGGCGGCGGCGAGGGTGAATATCAGCCCCAGTCGCCGCGGCGTCACGGCCAAATAAACGAGCAGCGCAAACACGCCGACAAGAATGCCTCCGCGTGAGAGGGTGAAAAAGAGCGTGAGCCCCATAAGCATGAGCGCAGCGGTTGCCGCCGGCCTCCAGCCCCAGGAAACTTCCCTCGAAGACGACAGCCACAGGCACGGCAGGATGCCCATAACCATGAGAATCGCCAGCGCGTTCCAGTAGCCAAGCGATCCCATCAGCCGCCCGCCGGCAAAAGCATAAGTCTGTGAATAATCTGGACTGACCTTTGCCAGCAGCGCAAAAGCCGCAAGCGCCGTCATCAGGGCTACGAAAAAGGCTACCGAGATCGATATCTTGCGGCGGTTGCGGGCTCCCGAGAGCACCGCCATGAACCCGGTCAGATAAATTGACACCCTCGCGAATTCCATCAGCGAAGAATCGGGGCCGATCGACCAGATCGTACTCAGGCCGGTCCAGGCGAATATCGCCGCCAGCATGATGAGCGGCCAGCCCGATCCCTGCGGGATCTCCAGCCGGTCCCATCCGGCCAGGATGATCAGGCCGGCCACAGCCCACCCGGCTACGGCGGCCGTGAGGAATTCCCGCGAGAAATAGCCGCCGTCGACTGCCGCCAGCCACGCCAGCATAGCCAGGATGCCGGCTGTTCCCAGCCAGGCGAGCATCCGCGTATGAGGGAATTTCACGCTATTACCCCCGGGGAGTAATGAGTTTGCCTTATTTAAGCCGTTTCTAACCAAATAAACTATTGACCGATCCGCGATTTTTCGCTATTCTAGACATCCACGGGTGACGCAAACGGCCGCTTGAGGCTGAGGTTCGAGAGGAGGTGGATGTTTGAGGAAATGGGCAATACTTGCCACCGTCTGGCTGATCTGCACCGCCTCGCTGGCTTTCAGCGCCGTAGCTTTCGGCGATGGATATGGCGGTGGTGCCGGTAACCATCATGGTTCCCGCTGCGAGTACGAGCACGGCAAGCTGGTGTGCGAACATTAGGCACCAACAATTGAATAGCATTTTCGGAGTCATTCCAAGTACAAACTTCCAAGTTTTTTTATTCGCGTTGAGAGTTCGAGTTGTCGTAGAGTTCAGAGTTCGGTATCTGGGTTGAAGAGTAGAGATTTAAGGCAAGCCGCCGCAATGGTCCGGTTGATGCTGGACGCATGCCGGTTTGTCTGTAAATACCTTCGCCCGACTGTCCATCTCTGGAACGTTGATTATTCTCGCCTTCCTTGCCTCCACTAGCATAATCCGGTTGGTAGTTCTCCAAATCCACAGAGAAATTGGTCCAGGCTTACTTCCGCCAAATTCCGGAAAGAGGCTGCTTCCCCCCAAATAAGTCAACAGGATAGTTTGTTTAAGGGCGCCCCGCAGGGGCGCCCTTTATATCTCGCAGGGAGCGCCCTCTTTCAAAAAGACAGGATGGCTAGCTGTAGCCGCCCGGATGAGAACTGTGCCATTGCCAGGCACTGGCAACGATGGCCTCCAGCGACGGATTGCGGGGCTGCCATCCGAGCTCATCCACGATCTTCGCCGAGCCGGCAACCAGAACCACCGGATCGCCCTCGCGGCGTCCGGCCTCCTTGACCTCGAAGTCGATTCCCGTCACCTCGCGGGCCGTCTCGATCACTTCGCGCACGGAGTATCCCCTGCCGTTGCCGAGGTTGTAATGCAGGCTCTCGCCGTCAAGACGACGCAGCGCCAGCAAGTGGGCGTCGGCCAGATCGCGGACGTGGATGTAGTCGCGCACGCAGGTCCCGTCAGCGGTGGGATAGTCGGTGCCATAGATCTCGACATGAGGGCGCTGGCCCAGTGCCGCCTGCAGCACCAGCGGTATCAGATGACTTTCGGGATGATGGTCCTCTCCCCTCTCACCGGACGCTCCGGCCGCATTGAAATATCTTAGCGCCGCATGCCTGATGTCATGGATGCGGTCGTACCAGTCGAGAATGCGCTCGAACAGGAGCTTGGATTCGCCATAGGCATTGGTGGGATTCTGGGGATGGTCTTCAGCGAGCACTTCTGTCTGCGGGTCGCCATAGATTGCCGCCGTGGATGAGAACAGGAACCGTTTCACATCCGCCGACACCATGGCCTCGAGCAGGCTCACCGGCCTGCATGTGTTGTTGCGGAAATATTTGCCAGGGTCCTGCATCGATTCGCCCGCCTCGATGAATCCGGCCATGTGGATGACCGCCTCGATGCCGCTGTTTCTCAGCTCGGTCCGCAGCAGCTCCTCATCGGCGACATCACCGACCACCAGCCGGGCTCCTGCAGCCACCGCCTCGCGGTGGCCGGTTGACAGGTTGTCATAAACGGTGACTTCGTCGCCGGCCTCGAGGCAGGCTTCGGCGACGATGCTGCCGATGTAGCCGGCGCCGCCGGTGATCATGATCTTCATTTCATTTCTCCAGGAAAAAATTGACTTCGGGATTGATGATATAGGAGGGGCAAAGACGATGCCAAGCGGCGGGCGGGCGGATGGCGCCCAGCCCACATCTGGTATACTCGGCTTCATGCGAATCATGTTCATCAGCGACATATTCGGAAAGCCCGGGCGGGAGGCGCTGCTGGCGAGACTGCCGCAAATGATCGACGATCACGGCGCCGATTTCGTCGTAGCCAACGGCGAGAATACCGCCAGCGGCGCCGGCATCACCAGCAAGATCGCCGAGAAGCTCCTCTCCGGCGGCGTCGATGTCATCACCACCGGAAACCATATCTGGCGGCAGCGGGAGGTCTTTCCCTTCCTCGACAGCTCCGACCGCATCGTCAGGCCGGCCAATTACCTTCCCGAAAATCCGGGACGCGGCTGGACCGTGGTCGAGAAGAATGGCGTCAGCCTGGGGGTGCTTAATCTCTCGGGGAACCTCTACATCGGCGCTCCGCGCGGAGCCTTTCAGACCATCGAGCCGCTGCTGGCAGGATTGCCGGCCGGGGTCAAGCATATCCTGCTTGATTTTCATGCCGAGGCGACCAGCGAGAAGGTGGCGATGGGGCACTATCTCGACGGCAGAGTCACGGCTGTGATCGGCACCCATACCCACGTGCAGACCGCAGACGAGAAGATCCTTGCCAAAGGGACGGCTTACATCACTGACGCCGGCATGACCGGTCCCCGGAATTCAGTTATCGGCGTCGACAAGAGGATCATCCTGCAGCGTTTCATCACCGAGATGCCGATCAAGTTCGAGGTCGCGCAGGATGACGTCTGGATCGAGGGGGTCCTCATCTCCGCGGGCGATGACGGCAGAGCGACATCGATCGAGCGGCTGCAGGTCGCGGCGGACTAAAAGCAGCACCCCGCGTCGCGGCATCAGGCTGCGCTGACCGGCAATTCAGGCCGCCACGCGCTCGGCTTCGGGGACTTCAGCTCTCTCCAGCCGGCCCTGCCTTCCAGTCGAGACCAGCAGCACCACTACCAGCAGGCCCAAGAGGACGTTCCGCGCCGCGACTTCCACAACCATCTGTTTCTGCAGCAGATACAGCTCCCAGTACCGTGCCGGGAATTCCCACTGCGTCAGTAGCAGCACTGCGGCGAACAGTCCCGTGATCAGGCCGCGGTCCCTGCCCTTGATCAGGGGGATCAGCGGCAATAGCCAGATCAGGAACTGCGGCGAGAAGACCTTCCCCCCGAAGATGAAAATCGCGATCGTCAGGACCGCGAAGCGGATCACCTGTGAACTGTCCCACTGCAGGGGGCTGTCTCCCCGGCTGCGCCTCCAGTAGACGCCGTAACTGAAAAGCATCACCAGGATCGTCACCGGGCCGGACAGCATCGCCAGCGTGTTTGACAACGAGGAGAAAACGTTATGGGATCCGTATGAGTTCATGATCGAGACGCTGTAGCCGCTGTACTTCGCCATCAGCAGCAGCGGCGTCGACCAGGTGCTCTCCAGCTGCAGCGGCCTTTCCACGTGATAGAGGAATGCGTTCGCCAGACCTTCCGGCGCGGCTATGAGGAAGGGAATGGCGATGGCGAGGGCGGCAACCAGCATCAGCGCCGGCCCCGATATCATCTGATTGTACTGCCGCCGGCGGAAGTGGCTGATGAGAAAGATCGGCGCGATCAGCACCGGGATGATCTTGGTCATGATGCCGACGCCCAGCAGCAGCCACGCCGCCAGCCGCCGGTCGGTAATGAAGCAGGCGACGCTGGCGAGGATGAGAAATGCCGCCGCCAGGTCGAAACGCAGCTCGACGATGGAGCCCAGGCAGAGCAGAAAGATCGTGTACGTCCCCAGCACTCCCGCCAGCTTGCCGATGCTCTGCCACTGCCGCCATGCGATGATCGAGAGCACCACCACGATGCCGCAGCTGAAGGCCAGCATCTCGGCCTCGAAAGCAAAGACGAACCAGGTATAGTCCGGCCCGGAGATCAGCCGCGGCAGCGAGAAAAGCAGCACAGCCACCGGCGGGTATTCCAGCGAAAAATCGCGGTAAGGGAACATGCCCTGTGCGATCCTGCTGGCATACTGATAGTAGACCGGCGTATCGGTGATCGACCTGTCGCCGTACCAGAATACTTCGAAGACCGCCGACCAGATGACCAGCTGTGCCAGCAGGAAGAGGCCGGTTATCAACCAGCGTTTCCTGCTGGTGGGCAGACTGTCGAACCTCTGCCTCATTGTCTCAAACCATGGCGGCAATGCCGCTCCTTTCGCGCCTTCTGATGGTCCATCCCAGGAAAGCGATGAACGCCAGCGGGAAGAACCAGGGTATGTAAAGGTAGAACCAGTGTGTCAACAGGATCTCGAAACCGGTGACCAGCGCCGCCGACGCCGCCGCGACTTGCACGTATGATTTTCGCGGCGGCCAGAAATATATCCCCAGCGCCAGCGCTATCAGAACATATTGCCCCACGTGCTGCACTCCCGCAAGCGTATCAGTATGTTGTCCCCAGATACTGAAAGGCGAATCCCGCCCCAGCTGCCACTTGAGCGAGCGCTCCCAGAAGGTGGTGAAACTGCCGTTTCCCAAAAGGATGATCGGCACTGTCGCTGCCGCCGCCAGGATAAACCCGAGCACGAACAGCGCCCGCTTACCCCAGCCGCGGAGGGCCCGCGGGAAGGAAGCCCACAGTGGGCCCAGAATAGCGGGGAAGAATTTTACCGAGGCTGCAAAGCCCAGCATCACGCCCGCGAGGGGCAGGCTGGAGAGGAAGACGAAACCCCAGATCAGGAAAGCGGCGACGATGCTGTCGTTGACGTTGCAGCTGAGCACAAAGGTCGTGTAAGGGAAGGCCGCCCACCCCCAGGCAAGCGCCAGGCCGATGCGCCGGCGCCCGGCTGAATTTTTTGCCGCCAGGCGCCTGCCGGCAAAATACATCCCGGCCACGGCCGCCAGGTCGAAAAAGATAGCCGTTGCGTGAGCCGCCGGCAGGTCGTCCCACGAGCCCGACCAGGGAAGCACCCTTTCGAAGGGAACGTAGACCAGGTAGTTGAGCGGGCCATAGGTATCGCCGTTGCTGTCATCTGACGGCATGTTGCCGTAGGGCGTCTGTCCCTCGAGGATGCGATGGGCGCCGATGACCCCGGAGTAGCCGACGTCGACGACATTGGAATCGGCCACGTTGATGGTGATGCGGAAGACCAGCAGCAGCATCAGGGCGATAAAGATGGTCCTGGATGAGAAATTCAGATGCAGCCGCGGCGTAGATGACATCAACCCTTCACCGCCCGGCACCCCCTCCTCCACCCTGGAAGGCCTTCTGAGCGCCATGTATCCCATCCTCAGGAAGATATATGCGAGTGGCGGATAAGTCAGAGGCACCGACGTGAAGATGTCGCCCTGGTTGAAATAATAGTGCGAAACGGTAAACGAGAGCAGCGCCAGCAGATCGAGATGCAGCAGGCGGAAGGGATTGCGGACGTCGACGAAAGGGGCCAGGAACAGGAAGCATAGCGGCAGCCATATGTAGGGCTCGTTGATGATCCTGCCAAAAGCGCCATTGTAGCCCCGGGCCATCTGCCAGGCAACCTGCGGGCCGATCCTGACCTCGGTGATCAGCCCGGTGGTGTCGTCGATCAGCACCTCGGCGATATTGTTTCCACCTGAATAGAAACTGACGGTCCAGATGCGGTTGTCGCCGAGGCTGGCCTGTGGATCGACATCGGACTTGCCGGCCAGCCAGTCGCTTACCCTGCCGTCGCTCTGGGCAACGGCTATCGCCTCCTTATCGGTCATCAACGGCAATACGTCGCCGTACGCTTCAGTCTTGATGTCAACCGTAAGCACCTTCGAGGCGGCGTCGTCGACCTGCACGTCGATGAGCTTGCGGCTGTTCTCGGGATTGGTCCAGAATACGTCCCAGACGCCGCGGCTGGAGTCCCAGGCGGCGCTGCGCTCGAGTTCGGGGTGTTTGGCGATGACGTTCTGGACGCTGCCGTAAGCAGCGGCGATCTGCTTGGCTTCCAGCTCGGTCAGCCTGGGATCGGAGGCAAGCGCGGTCCCGGGGAACGCAAACCAGCAAGAGGCTAGAAAGATGACCCCGGCGATGACCGGAAGGATTCTTACCGGAAAAAACTGTGACCGGCGCAGCTGCTCAGCGGACGGTCGTCTGCCGGAAACTCCACAGTTTGTTGCCGGAGAAGTTGAGTACTGTGACCAGCGATATGGCGATGGCCTGGGCGACGATCTGGTTGTCAAGGTTGGCATCCTCGATGAGGAGTCGCAGGATCAAAAGGTTTAGCGCCCAACTGGTTACGCTTATGACGGTAAAGCGCCCTGCCTGGGAAAAGAAGTCGCCCGCGGGATTGCCGAAGGTCCAGTATTTGTTGAGGAAGAAATTGTTGCTGACTGCAACCGCGAAAGAAACCGTCGCCGCGAAGAGGTAATGCGCTCCGGCATAGTTGACCATGATCCAGAACACAAAGAGGTTGATGATAAAACCGGAGGCGCCGACCAGGCAGTATTTCCAAAACTGCCCGAAAGCCCTTCTGAGGCGAGCTTGCAGGTTTTTATCTAGCTTGAGATCCATATGACTCTGTCGTCCGGACCGCCCCGACCGGCCTCTGTTTCACACGCCCATACGGGGAACGCTACCCGAACCGCCAGTAAGCTTAACATATTTGGGATTGCAAGGCATCTGACACCTCGCCGGCCAGAACCAGGCAGTGTTCGGCGGTCTTTTCGTCCCGCGAGCCCAGTCCGCATGACTCTGAGACGAACGACCTGCGCAGCACGTCTTCAGCAGCTAAACCGCCACCAAAACCGGCTATCCTGTCGGCGGCCTTCATTATCCGTTCGGCCAGATCGCGCGCCCCGGCATCGAACGATTCGGAGCCGGTGGGCACTATCCCCCATGCCAGCATTCCTCCCCGCTCCATGAACGCCGCCAGCTCCTTCTCGTAGATGAGCAGCTCCTGCATATGTTCGAAGGCGTCGAAATGCAGGATGTCGACATCGGTGGCGGCAAGGATCCCCCAGTCCGTGCCGCCGCAAACATGGGTGCCGGTCAAGCCGTCGACAGCGGCGTAGCACTCGTTGAGGCTTCCCTTCACCTGTTCGGGCGAGAGGCTGATCATGGCCGAGCCCACCTGCGTCAGGTACGGCTCGTCGAAGAAGATGACCGGTTCCTGATCGGGCGCTGCCTCACGGAACTTCTGAGCCTGCCAGCGGCCCTTGCAGGCAAGCGCCTTGACCAGGGCTTCGAACAGGTCGTCATGATATAGAACCGGCTTTTGTGAGCCGTCCGTGACCGTCAGGCCAAGGCTTGCGGGACCGGTCACCTGTCCTTTGGTGAACTTCGCTCCGGCGATCGGAAGCCGCTTGAGAAATGGCTCAAGGCCGCGGGCATAATCACTTGAGATAGCGCAATATTCGACATCCTCGGCCAGATAATGCCCGTAGAATTCTGCCATCTCCATGGGCGCGCGCTCCGGGTCGAACCAGATTCGCTGCCGGTCGGCTTCGATCACCGCACCCGGCATCCCTTCGGAAAACTGGATATACATGCCCTCGCGGAAGTCGATCCTGGGCAGTTGCGGCCATCCGGGGCAGACGGGATTGTGCCGTATCATCATCTCCACCGCGAGCTCGGCATCCGTATAGGGAAGGGTGCCTACCGCGAGGGTCGTGCATTCAGGCAGGTTGCCGGTCATATTTTCAGGCTCCTTGTGCGATATCCGCGACCGCGTTGATGGTTGTCTCGATGTCTTGCCGCGTGTTGAACGGGCCGATGCTCAGGCGTACCGCCCCCCGCTTGAGGGTTTCCATGGCCTGGTGGGCTCCCGGGGCACAATGGATGCCGGCCCGTGATGCTATTTCGTAACGGCTGTCGAGAATTCCTGCCACTTCGGATGATGGAAGCTCCCCCACGTTAAAGGCTACCAGGGGCCCTCTTGGCGCCCCCGGCGGCGGGCCGTAAAGGGTGACCGGACGGATGCCGCGCAAGCCTTCATAGAGAAGCTGCGTCAGCTCTTCCTTGTGCCGCCTGAGATTTTCCAGGCCCTCAGACTCGATGAAGTCGATGCCGGCGCCCAACCCGGCGATGCCCGGAGTGTTCATGGTTCCCGCTTCGTAGCGGTCGGGGCGCGCCAGCGCATCCTGTTCTTCCTCGGAATGGGTGCCGGTGCCTCCCTGACGCGCTGAGCGCAACTCGATGTCGGGGGAGATGTAAAGCAGCCCGATCCCCTGCGGTCCCATCAGGCCCTTGTGGCCGGTGCAGGCTAGCATCGAAACCGGCATCGCCTCCATATCGAGGTCGATGGTGCCGGCGCTCTGGGCGGCGTCAACCAGCAGCGGCACCCCGCGCTCCCTGAGCGCGAGGCTGAGTTCCGGTACAGGCTGGATGGCGCCGGTGATGTTCGAGGCGTGCGTCAGCACGACCAGCCTGGTGGAAGCCCTGACGGCCCCCAGCACCGCATCGGCATCGACGAGCCCGGTTGCGTCAGAGGGCACCAGTGTCACCTCGATCCCCTCGCCGGTCAGCACCCTGAGCGGGCGCACCACGGCGTTGTGCTCAACGGTCGTGCTGACCACGTGGTCGCCCGGCGAGAGCAGCCCCCTCATCGCCATGTTGAGCGAATCGGTCGCGTTCTGCGTGAAGATGATGTTGGCGCTGTCGGCGACATTCAGCAGGCGCGCCGCTTTCTCACGTGTATGAAATATGACCCTGGCCGCGGCCACAGCGGTCTTGTGAGCGCCGCGGCCGGGATTAGCGCACCACTCCCGCAGGCACTGGTCGACGGCGTCGATCACAGCGGGCGGTTTGGGGCAGGAGCTGGCGGCGTTGTCCAGATATATGGAGATCTGTATCAGTCCTCTTCCTGTCCGGGGAAGCTACTGGTTGAATTTTTGCTCGACGTCGGAGATCATCGGCGCCAGGTTTTCAGCGGGCTGGAACAGCTTGTCCCCAAGTATAAACTGGTTGCGGCTCCGCGAATAAGCGACTTCCAGCGTATCGCCGGCGCCAAAGGAAAACACCAGCAGGTCGCTGAAGCTCTCGTCGCTGACCCCCTCTGCCGGCGGCGCTGAAGCCACGTCGGCGGCAAAAGCGTCAAACTCCTCAGTCTTGCCCCCGACCATGTATGAGGCCAGGCTGCCATCCGCGTTCGACGCGAAGATGCTGAGAAACTTCGCCTGCGGCGCATCCTGAGGGGAATGATCCCTGGGGCCCGTGGCGCCGGTCCCCTCGATGCCGCCGTCAGCCCCCGCGGTCCCGCCACTGTTTCTTGCTATCAGGAAGGTCAGTAATCCCAGCAGCGTCAGCAGTCCCGCCAGCGCCGCGATAAAAACCACGATGTTGTTACGGCCTCTCACTTTGGGCTGTTTCCTTCCATCAGCAGTAATGATATACCCTCGGGCTCCGCGGCCAAAGTTGCTGTTTCCCTGCCGGGAGGCCGCTTGCCCAAAGTTGCAAAAGTGCACACTGTCTTCGTATATTGTAGTGTCTTTCAGGCAATAACAAAGCTTTGGGACCGCCAACACGGATTAACCTGTGACTCAAGATAACGAAAATCAAGACGGCAATCTGTATCGCAAGGTCTCGCCGCGCGTCGACCTGCCGGCGCTCGAGGAGGGCATCCTCACGTTCTGGCGCGAGAACGGTATCTTCCAGAAGAGCCTCAAGGCCAGGGAAGGCGGCCCTGAATTCGTTTTCTACGAGGGGCCGCCGACCGCCAACGGCAAGCCCGGCTCCCACCACGTGCTCTCGCGCATCTTTAAGGATATCTTCCCCCGCTACCGCACCATGTGCGGCTATCACGTACCCCGAAAGGCCGGCTGGGACACGCACGGCCTGCCGGTGGAGCTCGAGGTGGAGAAACAGCTGGGCATCAGCGGCAAGCAGGATATCGAGCAGATCGGCATCGCCCGTTTCAACGAGCTCTGCCGTGAGAGCATCTATAAATACCTGGAGGAATGGGAGCGGCTCACCGAGCGCATCGCCTTCTGGATCGACACGGGCGACGCCTATTACACGCTGACCAATGATTACATCGAGAGCGTCTGGTGGCTGCTCAAGGAGATCTGGAACAAGGACCTCCTGTATCACGATTACAAGGTGGTGCCCTACTGCGCCCGTTGCGGCACCGCCCTCTCCAGCCACGAGGTAGACCAGGGCTACAAGACCGTCGAGGATCCCTCGATCTATGTCCGGTTCCCGCTGGCCGAGGACCCCGGTCTCTCCCTGCTGGTCTGGACCACCACCCCCTGGACGCTCATCAGCAACGTCGCCGCGGCCATCAGCCCCGCGATCGATTATGTGGAAGTAATATCAGGGGGAAAGCGCCTGATCATGGCACAGGCACTGGTTGAAAAGGTTTTAGGAGAGGATGCCGAGATCGTACGCGAAGTCGGCGCCGGCGAGCTGGCAGGCAAGTCCTACATCGCTCCCTATGATTTCATCGCGCCGGAGAAGAAAGCTCATTTCGTGGTCACGGCCGACTTCGTCTCCGCCGACGAGGGCACCGGCATCGTCCATATCGCCCCGGCCTTCGGCGCCGACGACCTGATAGTGGGACGCCAGAACGATCTGCCGGTCATCAACGCCGTCACCGAGGAAGGCGTCTTCGAGCCGCGGGTGACGCCCTGGGCCGGTACATTCGTCAAGGACGCCGACCCCGGTATCGTCTCCGAGCTCGAAGGACGCGGTCTGCTGTGGGCGCACGTGCCCTACGAGCATTCCTACCCCCATTGCTGGCGCTGCGACACGCCGCTGATCTACTACGCCAAGGCCAGCTGGTACATCAAGACCACCGCCATCAAGGACGAGTTGCTGGCCGCGAACGAATCGGTCACCTGGTACCCCGGGCATATCAAGCACGGCCGCTTTGGAAACTGGCTTGAGAACAACGTCGACTGGGCGCTGTCGCGCGAGCGCTACTGGGGCACTCCCCTGCCGGTCTGGCGTTGCGACAACGGGCATGACCACTGCATCGGCAGCCTCGAGGAGCTGCATGCCCTGGCGATCAAGGACCCGGGCGCCGGGCTCGACCTGCACCGACCCTTTATCGACGAGGTGAAACTCAAATGCCCGAAGTGCGGCCAGGAGATGACCCGTGTCACCGAGGTGATAGATGCCTGGTTCGACTCCGGCAGCATGCCGATGGCCCAGTGGCACTATCCCTTTGAAAATGAAGAGGCTTTCAGAAGCCGGTTTCCGGCGGATTTCATCTGCGAGGCGATCGACCAGACCCGCGGCTGGTTCTACAGCCTGATGGCTGTGAGCACTCTGCTCTTTGGCGAGTCCAGCTACAAGAACGTGGTCTGCCTGGGGCACATCCTCGACCGCGAGGGCCAGAAGATGAGCAAGTCCAAGGGCAACGTGGTCGAGCCCTGGCAGGTTCTCGACAAGCAGGGCGCCGACGCCTTCCGCTGGTACCTGTTCACGGTCAGCTCGCCCTGGTACCCGCGGCGGTTCTTTCCCGAGGCCATCGACGAGGTCATCCGCAAATTCCTGCTGACCCTCTGGAACACGTATTCTTTCTTCACCGTCTACGCCAACATCGACGGCTTCAATCCGCTCGAGCACCAGGTGCCCGTCAGCGAGAGGCCGCTGCTGGACCGCTGGATACTCTCCTCGCTCAACAGGCTCGCCGGCGAGGTCAGGGCCGGCCTGGATAATTACGAAGTCACCGCCAGCGGCCGCCAGATCCAGGAGTTCGTCGACGACCTCTCCAACTGGTACGTCCGTCGCAGCCGCCGTCGCTTCTGGAAGAGCGAAGAGGATTCCGACAAGGTCAGCGCCTATCTGACGCTGTATGAATGCCTGGTCACGGTCTCGAAGCTGCTGGCGCCCTACACTCCCTTCATGGCCGAGGAGATCCACCGTAATCTTGTCTGTTCGGTCGACAGTGAGGCACCCGAGAGTGTGCACCTGTGCGATTTCCCCGAGAGGGACGAGAGCCTGATCGACTCCGTGCTGCTGTTCGAAATGGAGATGGTCCGCCGGGTGATCAACCTCGGCCGCGCCGCCCGCAACAAGGCCGGCATCAAGACCCGCCAGCCCCTGGCAGAGGCCGTAGCGGTGGCGACCCCCAAGGAGCAGACCGCGATCGAGGCGCTCGAGCACCTGGTGCTCGACGAGCTCAACGTTAAAAATCTGCGTTTCGTGCGCGAGGTCAGCGAGCTGGCCGGCATCGTGCTCAAACCGAACCTGCAGAAACTCGGCCCCCGCTTCGGCGCCAAAAGGCCGCAGGTCGATGCCGCCATCGCCGCAATGGACCCGGAGCACACGCTGGCGCGTCTCGAGACTGACGACGAGATCGGCATCTCCGTCGACGGCCGCGATGAGACCCTGCAACGCGACGAGATCCTGGTTGAGGAAGTCGAAAAGGAAGGACTCTCGGTCGAGGCCCAGGCAGGCCGGGCCGTCGGCATCAGCACCCTGGTGACCGAAGACCTGCGCCGCGAGGGGCTGGCGCGGGAGCTGGTGCATAAAGTCCAGAACCTGCGCAAGGACGCAGGTTTTGAGATCGAGGACACCATCGCCGCCAACATCTCCGGCGCCGGCGAGCTGGCCGGGGTAGCCCGCGACTACGCCGATTTCTTCAAGGCTGAGACCCTTTGCCGCGAACTGACCTTCGATACGGAGCCTCCGTCCGAAGGAACCACCACTGCCGTCAAGCTCGAAAGTGAAACGGCCGACGTCACCATCCGCCGCCTTGGCAGCATCAAATAGGGAACGCTGCCCGCGGCGATTCAGGGAATCTGCCGGGAGTCTCGCAAGATCTTGCGCGAAGATTCAAATCCAATTCACGGGGGTATAAGAGGGATCATGTACGACAAAATCATCGTAGCTACGGACGGCTCGGAGATCGCGACAGCGGCGGTTGACCACGTCGCCAGCCTGGCGGATGCGACCGGCGCCAAGGAAGTAGTGATCATCCATGTATGCCCGGCTTGCACCCCTGAGCTCGACCCCGACGGCGAAAACCGTGACAAGGCCGCTGGCATCGTCGATGCCGCCACTGCCTTGATGGCTTCCAGGGGCATCCGGAGCCGTTCGGTGGTCGAGATGGATTATCCCGTGGAAGAGATCGGTGAGGCGATAATCGACATCACCGGTCGCGAGCAGGCCGATCTGCTGGTGATTGGCAGCCGCGGGCTCGGCGAATTCAGGGGAATGCTGCTGGGGAGCGTCAGTCACAAGGTCTTAAAGCACAGCGGTTGTCCGGTGCTGATCATCCGCGGCGCCGCGGAAGCCGAATCCTAGGCTTCCCGAGCGCCATTTCTTACCGATACCATCCACTGCGGCCGGAAGGTCGCGCATGCTTCCGCCTTCGGCAGTGAGCAAAGCTGGCTCAGTCCGAAGAAGCAGGCATCGCAGGATACTTCCGTAACGTTCTGACCCGATTCTTTCGTGCCCGCATCCTGGGGTGAGCTAAGGCCGGTCGCGGTCAAATTCGCTACTCCTCCTTCTACAGTGGACGGTGGGGTCTGAATCTTATCCGCAAGAAAATTTCTGCGCAATACCCAGTCCGCTAACTTATGTGCAAATTGGTGGATTTTTTTTCGGCGCCGCCCCCGTGGTTCTTTTTATCCACCCGGCCACAGGTTTGTTATGATATTAATCGCTACCCGGTAATATCACGACATAGGTTGACATAAAGATGATTTTTAGCAGAGTTACAGCAGTGCCACTTATCGCGATGGCACTCGCGATCGCCGCCGGCATTTCCGGCTGCGGATCTCCCGGTGACAACGCCACCGTCGTTACTGCTCCCCGCACCCAGACGGCACCGGCCGCAACCGCCACAACCGCCACCAAGGCGGCTGTAAAAGGCATAACGCTCGGCCCCGGCCTGCAGAGCATAACCGGCGTGCCCTCACCGGCCGAGATGCCGGCTCTGATCGCCCTGCAGCAGCAGGTGCCCTATCCCCTGATCGTTCCCACTGATCTGCCCTCAGGCTATGCCCTGGAGACCGACCTCATCGGCTACGGCTCCCGCACCGCCAAGGATCCGGTCGGCTATTACAGCTTCAGGTATTCAGACCCGTCAAACGCCAACGCCTCACTCACCTTCAACCAGAGCCTCTCCAACAGCAAACCGCTATCCGGCTACTATCTGACTGAGGAAGAGATAAACGGCACCGATTATCTGGTCTACTGGCACCAGACGCGCGACTACCTGCCGCAGGGCGACCCGGTCCGAACCGGCGCCGTCGGCAAGGCGGAATCATTCGTAGTGGTCTGGAAGGGGCAGTACACCGATCCGGTGACCGGTCAGCCGCAGGAACTCTGGTACAACATGACCTCGGGCACCTGGACGACCAGCTGGGACCAGATCAGGTCGGTGCTCGAGAGCCTTAAGCCATTAAGCGACGTCGCCCAACCCTAAGCCATGGCCCCGATGATGGCGTCGGCCATCTCCGAGGTGCCGGCAGTTCCACCTAGATCGTAGGTAACGTTCTTCCCTTCGGCGATCACTTTCTTGACCGCTGTCCTCACCCGTTCGGCCGCCTCGCCCTCACCCAGATAACTCAGCATCAATGCCGCTGACAGTATCGTCGCGGTGGCGTTGGCCTTATTCTGCCCGGCATATTTAGGGGCGCTGCCGTGGACCGGCTCGAAGACGGCGATGGAGTCACCGATATTGGCTCCCGGAGCTACCCCCAGGCCGCCGACCAGGCCGGCGCACAGATCGGAAACGATGTCGCCATAGAGATTGGGCAGCACCATGACGTCGTAAAGCTCCGGCTTCTGCACCAGCTGCATGCACATGTTGTCAACGATGCGGTCCTCGAATTCGATGTCCTTGTAGCTTTCGGATACGTGCCTGACCGATTCCAGGAACAGCCCGTCGCTCATCTTCATGATATTGGCCTTGTGCACCGCCGTCACTTTGCGGCGCTTGTGAGCGGTCGCGTACTCAAAAGCAAAGCGCGCCACCCGCTCGGAGGCCTTGCGGGTGATGATCTTGATGCTCTCGGCGGCGTCCTCGCCCACCATGTGCTCGATGCCGGCGTAAAGGTCCTCGGTATTCTCACGCACGATCACCAGATCGATATTATCGTAACGGGATTTGACCCCCGGGATGGAAAGAGCCGGCCGCAGGTTGACATAAAGATCGAGGGTCTGCCTGAGTGTGACATTGACGCTGCGAAAGCCGCTGCCCACTGGAGTAGTTACCGGGCCTTTGAGAGCGACGCCGGTCCGGCGGATGGATTCCAGGACGTTCTCCGGAAGAGGGGTGCCGTATTCAGCCATGATGTCCTGGCCGGCATCGGCCACGTGCCAGTTTATCTCAACGCCGGCGGCCTCGACCACGCGGCGCGCCGCTGTTGTGATCTCAGGTCCGATACCGTCGCCCGGTATGAGCGTAACTTCATGCGCCATGCTGTTCCTGCCTCCCGAATTCAGTTGTTTATTCCAGGTTGAAGTCGCCGTACTTCTTGAAGTGCTCGACCAGGCCGCCATCTCCGAGTATCTTCACCATAACCGGCGGCAGCGGCGCGAAGGTCAGCTTCTCGCCCTTGGTCACGTTGGTGACGGTCCCCGCCTCGAGGTCGACCTCGAGCTCGTCGCCCTGATCGATCCTGGAAGTGTCGATCTCGAGCACCGGCAGCCCCACGTTGATGGAGTTGCGGAAAAAGATCCTGGCAAAAGACTTGGCCAGCACGGCATTGACGCCGGCCAGCTTGATGATTCTGGGCGCATGCTCCCGGCTGGAGCCCAGCCCGAAGTTGCGCCCGGCGACGACGAAATCGCCTGGGGCCATCTGCGCGGCGAAGTCGGCATTGGCGTCTTCGAGCACATGTTTGGCCAGCTCGGGAAGATTCGTGCGCAGGTGGAAGTAACGGCCCGGCGCGATATGGTCGGTCGAGATGCTGTCGCCGAATTTCCAGGCTTTGCCCTTTAGTATCATTTGAGGAACTCCCGGGGATCGATGATCTCGCCCCTGATGGCCGCAGCCGCGGCAGTCGCCGGCGAGCCCAGCCAGATGAAAGCCTCGGCGTTGCCCATGCGGCCCTGAAAATTCCGGTTCTGGGTGGCCAGGCAGACTTCCCCGTCGCCGAGGATACCGCCGTGGACGCCTACGCAGGCGCCGCAGCCTGGTCCGGTCACCAGGGCGCCCGCCTCGGCGAAGACAGACAGCAGACCCTCGTCAGCAGCCTGCAGATAGACGGTCCTCGATGCCGGCGTCACTATCAGCCGCGTATCCGGATTCCTCTGCTGCCCGCGCAAAATGTCAGCGGCGATGCGAAGGTCCTCGATGCGCCCGTTGGTGCAGGTGCCGATGTAGACCTGGTTCACTTTCGTGCCCGCCGCCTCGGCTACCGTCATGGTGTTGTCTACCGTATGCGGAGCCGAGACAGTTGGCTCCAGCGAGCCGCAGTCGATCTCGACCATGCGGGTATAAGACGCGCCCTCGTCGGCTGCTAGCTCCTTGTAGTCGCCGCCGCGGCCTTTTTCCTCCAGCCAGGCGCGCGTCTTCTCGTCGGAGGCAAAAAGACCCGTCTTGGCGCCGGCCTCGACGGCCATGTTTGCCAGCGTGAAGCGCTCCGGCATGCTCATCGCCGCCGCTCCGGGTCCGGTGAATTCGAGGGCCATATATGTGGCTCCGTCCGCACCGATCTCGCCGATCAGATGCAGCATGAGATCCTTGGCATAAACGCCTTTGCCGAACTCTCCGGTTATCTCGACCCTGAGCGTCTCCGGCACCTTCAGCCAGGTCTTGCCGGTGGCGATGCCGATGCCGACGTCAGTCGAGCCCATGCCGGTGGCAAATGCCGCCAGGGCGCCCGAAGTGCAGGAATGGGAATCGGCTCCGATGAGGATGTCGCCGGGGGAAGCAAAACTCTCGACCAGCCGTTGGTGGCAGACGCCTTCGTTTATCTCGGAGAGTACGGCGCCGGTCCTGGCGGCGAACTCTCGCAGCGACATGTGGGCATTGGAAAGTTCCTTGCGGGGGCTGGGCGCGGCGTGATCGATGAACAGGACGGTCTTCGATGGATTCGCGGCCCTCACCATCCCCAGCTCTTCCAGCTGCGCCAGCGCCAGGGGACCGGTACCGTCCTGCAGTGCGGCGACATCTACGGTCGTCACCACTATCTCGCCCGGCGTGACATCACGGCCGACGTGCGCAGCTATGATCTTTTCGGCGAGAGTGCTAGCCAAGTTTCTCCCCGCCCGCTTCCTTGCGGGCCAGGTAGTCCTTGTAGATATACATGATCTCTTTGCCAAAGAGGCCGCGCTTGGACTCGACCGCGTGCTTGCGGACCATCTTGAGGATCTCGACGCACTCATCGTCGTCGAGGTCGATGGCGAATTCCTTGAACTTTATCTTGATGGCCTTGGTGCCCGAATGCTTGCCGATCACCAGCTGCCGCTCCAGCCCCACTTCCTCGGGGGTGAAAACCTCATAATTGAGCGGATTCTTGATGACGCCGTCGGCGTGGATCCCCGACTCATGGGCAAAGACGTTGGCGCCCACGATCGGCTTCCAGACCGGGATCGAGCGCGCCGAGGCGCTGGCGACAAACTCGGACAGGTCACGGAAGAGCTCGGTCTTCAGACCCAGATCGACCTTGGAGATGTACTTGAGGGCCATCACCACTTCTTCCAGGGCGGCGTTACCGGCCCTCTCCCCCAGCCCGTTGACCGTTGTGTTCACATAGGAGGCGCCGGCCTTGATGCCGGCGATGGCATTGGCGGTGGCCAGGCCGAAATCGTTATGGGTGTGCATCTCCAGCTCGATATCCACATTCTTCCGCAGGAAGGAGATGACGTTGTATGTATCAAAGGGATCGAGGATGCCCACTGTGTCGCAGAAGCGCAGACGGTCGGCGCCCTGCTCCTTGGCCGCCTGGGCAAAACGTACCAGGAATTCCAGGTTGGCGCGCGAGGCGTCCTCGGCGTTGACGGAGACATAAACGTCGTGGGCTTTGGCGAAGTCCACAGCCTTTTTGATGCTCTCCAGCACCCAGCTGCGCGATTTCTGCAGCTTGTGCTCGATGTGGATGTCCGACGCGGACATGGAGATGGCGACCGCGGATACGCCGCAGTCGAGGGAATGCTGGATATCTTCCTTGACCGCCCGGTTCCAGGCGAGGATGCTGGCGTTGAGGCCAAGCCCGGCGATATGCTTGATCGTCTTCTTCTCGTCGCCGAGCATCGCCGGGATGCCCACCTCGATCTGGTGGACGCCGACTTCGTCCAGAAGCCTGGCGATGCGCACCTTCTCCTGGTTGGCGAAGACCACGCCCGCGGTCTGCTCTCCGTCACGCAGGGTGGTGTCGTCGATCTTGATCTTCTTCTCCAGATGGCTGTCTTTGCCCTGGAGGATAAAGCTCTGTAAATGTTCTTCGGGGTTACTCATACACACACCTGGGTTTCTCAAAAGGAAAGCAGGGAGAGATCCTGCCGGAACCAACAAGATAATTATACTAGCTTAAGATGGGCGGTTGTACCAACCGGCTGAAACTGAAGCTGCCGCCGTGAACCCAACGACGCCTGCCGGGCCCCGACTAGCCCAGGCTGCCCCTGAGCCGGCCCAGCCGGCAAATCCATTCCGTCACCAGATCGCGGTCGGCTGACTCGCCGCCCCATTCCTCTTCATTTGCAACCAGCTCCTTGAGCATCGGCTGCACGGTCTCCAGCAGCACGTGATAACGGCGGTCATCGGCTGAGGCGGGCCCGATCTCGATTCCCAGGCGCGAGGAGACTTCCTCGAAATCGACGGCCAGCTGCGCCGCCAGATGTCCGGGCAGGTAAGCCGCCGCTGCGTCCAGGTTGGCATAGCGGGCAGCCTGTGCCATATCGGCCCTGAGCCCCGGATACAGCTGCAGCAGCCGCTTGAGGCCTTCGTCACCACGGCGCCGGGCCAGCTCGGCCAGGCCGCGCCCGGTGCCGATGAATTCCGGCGGCAAGCCGATTGAATAGAGCGCTCCGGTGAAACTTATCGCCCGCGGCAGGTTGCGGGCGGTAGCCGGGACTATCGCCGCCACCGCGTCCGAGATCTCCCCGGAAAGGATCTCCGCCGCCAGCTTCTGCGGCTGGGCGGCCGCCCGGGCGTAGCCTACGGCGCTCTTGCGCGCCAGACGGTCCCGCTGGCGCGGCATCAGCTCCGACAGGGCGATGACGCTCGGCAGCAGCTCATTGAAGCTCTCCAGATACGGGCGTGTGAAGATGCCGATCAGCCCGGTCAATTCGTCGCGCTCGGCGGCGCTGAATGCCAGCGGCGGCACTCCCGGCAGCTCCTCGGCCGCCTTGATCGCCACCTGCCGTGCCGCCTCGCTGCCCGAATCGTAACGAAGGCCTGACTGCACCGTCACCGTCCTGATGCCGGCGAAATCGGTGGTCAGCTGTGTGAAATTTTCGAGGCTGACGTGTCCCCGGAAGGGCAGCACGCCACCACCGAGGATCGGATAGGCCTCAATGCCAAAATCCTTCCCCATGGCAAAAAGGTCAGAGATCGCGGTCTTGACCGCCAGCACTGAAGGCACCATGCCGTATACCATGGCCGAGTCGCTGCGCCCGAGCATCACCCTCAGATAGGGAATCTCATAACCTGCGGCGGCTACCTGCCTGATGTATTCCGCAAGGAACCGTCCCGCCGAGAGCAGCTCCGGCACTTCCTCGATCAAAGGGACGACCTGGATGGAATTGGGATCGCGCGAGATGCCGAACTCCTTGTGCCCCAGCTCGACCACGTCCTGCACCCGCCGGCGCACGTCCACCAGCTCCGACGCCGTCTCCACCATGGGGACGATGACCTCGCGGATGCGGCCGTCACCCTTGGAGGAGCCCAGTTGATAATTCGATTCGATCACGCTCATGAGCGCCATCAGCTGATGGAAGACCGTCTCCTTGGTGGCGCTGGGGATCCGCGGCGTCACCAGCACGTCCCGTCCCGGCACCAGCCCCCGCTCGCGCAGCCCCAGGGCTATCTCCGCGGTCTGATGATAGGGAGTCAGCTTGCCCTCGTAGTCGACCATGACTTCTTCCAGGCCCAGTCCGATAGGCATCGCCGTCAGGGCGTCGATCGCCTCGAGGGGTTCGTCGCGCACCGAGACATAGCGCGAGGCGCTGTCGGGGTGCTGAGTCATCATGGTTGCGGGAATGAAAAGAGGTTCCATAATAAAAAGGGCCCTGAAGGCCGGCCCTAGCCGGCGAGTTTTTTTCGGAGCATCTCGTTTACGGCCTGCGGGTTGGCGCGCCCCCGGGTCGCCTTCATCACCTGGCCGACAAAAAAGCCAACGACCTGTTGCTTGCCGGCGCGATATTGTTCCACCTGTTTGGGGTTGTCGGCGATGGCCTTGTCGATCAGCGCCGCCAGCTCTGACTGGTCGGAGATCTGTGATAGCCCCCTGGCCTCGACGATCTCCGCGGGGTCCTTGCCTGTATCGCACATCTCGGCGAAGACTTCCTTGCCGGTCTTGGCGTTGATAGAGCCACCGTCGACCAGCTTTATGAGCGCCGCCAGCTGCTCAGGGCTGACCTTGAGATCGCCCAGCTCCTGGCCGGTGGCGTTGAGGTAGCCCAGCAGCTCTCCCATGACCCAGTTGCTCAATACCTTCGCGTAACCGTAGTGCGCCAGGCATTCCTCATAATAGTCAGCAAGCTCCCGGCTCGATGTCAGCACTTCGGCATCGTATCCGGGAAGGCCCAGTGTCTCCATGAAGCGCCTGCTGCGCGCCTCGGGCAGCTCCGGCATCTCCGCCCGCACCTCATCGACGAAATCGGCGGTAGCGACCAGCGGCACCAGGTCCGGCTCGGGAAAATAACGGTAGTCGTGGGCAAATTCCTTGGATCTCAGGGGGCTGATCTCGCCGCTGGCGACATCGAAATGCACTGTCTGCTGGACGACCTTGCGGCCGTCTTCCAGCAGCGCCAGCTGGCGGGCGATCTCCTGGGCCAACCCCTTTTCCAGGTGCTTGAAGCTGTTCATGTTCTTGAGCTCGGTCTTGACCCCCAGCCCGGTGGCGCCCACCGGCCTCAGGGAAACGTTGGCGTCGCAGCGAAGCGACCCTTCCTCCATGTTGCAGTCAGACACATCCAGGTAAAGCAGGGTGTTCTTGAGCTTGTTGAGGAATGCCCGCGCCGCCTGCGGGGAGTGGATCTCCGGTTTGGTGACAATCTCTACCAACGGCGTCCCGGAGCGGTTGAAATCGATCAGGGAATAGAGAGACCCGGCGATGCGGCCGGTCTCGCCGGCGTGGATGTTCTTGGCGGTGTCCTCCTCCTGGTGGACGCGCTCTATGCCGACGCGGAAGATCTCTCCCTCGACGGCCACATGCAGCTCGCCCTCGACGGCGAAAGGCTGGTCGTACTGTGATATCTGATAACCCTTGGGAAGATCGGGATAAAAATAATTCTTGCGGTGGAAGATGCTCTTCCCGGGGATCTCACAATCAAGCGCCAGGGAGATCCTGGTCAGATAACGAATCGCCTGCCGGTTCATCACCGGCAGGGCGCCGGGATGCGCCAGGCAGACCGGGCAGGTGCGGGTGTTGGGCTCCCCGCCGAACTCGACCCGGCAGCCACAGAACATCTTGCTTTTCGTCGAGAGCTCGACGTGTATCTCGAGGCCGATCACCGGTTCGTAATTCATTTATCCTGTCCTTCGACCAGCGGCGAGACACCGTCAAAGCCGATCGCCATCTCGGCACCGCGTGCCGCCTGCAGCAGCTCGTTCTCGGCGAAAGCCTTGCCGATTATCTGCAGGCCCACCGGCAGCCCCTCCGCCAGGCCGGCGGGAATGGAGATGCCCGGCAGCCCCGCCAGGTTCACGGGGATGGTGCAGATGTCGGAAAGATACATGTTCAGCGGGTCAGCGGTGCGCTCGCCCAGCTTGAATGCCGTCGTCGGAGACGTCGGCGAGATCAGCAGATCGACCTGCCTGAAAGCTTCCTCGAAGTCCTGCACGACCAGGGTGCGGACCTTCTGGGCCTGGCCGTAATATGCTTCGTAATACCCTGAGGAAAGCGCATAAGTACCGAGCATGATGCGGCGCTTGACCTCCTCGCCGAAGCCCTGGCTGCGGGTCTCCTCGTACATGGCGGTGACGTCGTCGCCGCCCCCGGCGCGGAATCCGTAACGAACGCCATCGAAGCGCGCCAGGTTGGCGCTTGCCTCCGCCGGCGCCAGGATGTAGTACGCCGGCAGCGCATACTGCGAATGAGGCAGGCTGGCCTCAGTGATGACAGCCCCGGCCTTTTCCAGCGTCTTTACCGCGCGATCGAAGACTTCCCGGACGATCGGATCGATGCCTTCCACCAGCAGCTCTTTGATGACGCCGATCCTCACCCCCGTCAGGTCCTTATCTTCGGGAATCTTCACCGTTTCGGGATACTTCACCGAGGTGGAATCGAGAGGATCCTTGCCGACGAGATATTTCAGCATCAACGCCGCGTCTTTCACGGATTTCGTCAGCGGCCCTACCTGATCGAAGGAAGAGGCGAAAGCCACCAGCCCATATCTCGACACGCTGCCGTAGGTCGGTTTGAGGCCGACCACGCCGCAAAGAGCCGCCGGCTGGCGGATGGAGCCTCCCGTGTCGGACCCCAGCGCCCAGACAGCTTCACCGGCCGCTACAGCCGCGGCCGAGCCGCCGCTGGACCCTCCCGGCACGCGCTCGAGGTCCCAGGGGTTCCGCGTGGGGCCAAAGGCAGAGTTCTCAGTCGAGGAGCCCATGGCGAACTCATCCATGTTGGTCTTGCCAAGTGAGACTATCCCGGCCGTGGTCATCTGCTCGACGCAGGTGGCCGTGTAAATGGGATTGTAGTTCTCGAGCATTCTGGAAGCGCAGGTAGTGGTGACCCCGCGGGTACAGAGCACGTCCTTGATGGCAGTCGGCAGGCCCAGAAGAGGAAGACGCTCGCCGACAACGGCATCAGCTGCCGCGGCACGCTCACGCGCCTGGTCAGCTGTTACTTTCAGAAACGCGGAGACGCCGGCGTCATGGCGTTCTATCTGGGAAAGGCAGGCGTCAGTCAGTTCCGCTGACGACAGCTCGCCACTTTCCATCAGGGCCAGAGCATCGGTTGCCGTGAGCCGAAGGAGGTTCAAGGCTTAGGCCTCCAGGATCGGCGGGACCTTAAATGCTCCCCGCTCCACATCGGGACCGTTGGCCAGGGCCTCATCGCGCCCCACCGACGGCCGCGGCTCGTCCTCACGGAACACATTCGAGAGTCTGATGACGTGGGAGGTCGGCGTCACGTCGGCAAGGTCCAGAGCGGACATCTTGTCGACGTGGCCGAGGATCGACGATAACTGATCGGCAAAGCGGTCCAGTTCGGCGGGATCGACCTTGAGCCGTGCTAGTTTAGCGACATGATTGACGTCGTCGTGAGAGACCAAACCGTTCCCCTGTTCGTTAAATTTCCCATTGCGGGCGCGCAAGGCGTCCGACAGGAAATATTACCACAGGGTGCGGGTTGCCGGGGAAGGACGGCCTAGTTTTCCATGCTGCCGAGGTTTTCCACTTTCCACTGGCAGAGGTTTACCAGCGATTCGTGATCGAAGGCGTCGAGCTCGATCTCCCAGCGGGAAGGATCGTCTTTTTTGAGGGCATTGACAGCGCTGCGATATTCCCTGATAGCCGATTTGAATCGGCCAAGCCGCTCGAGGCAGTTGGCAACGTGGAAATATGCCAGGCTGTGGGTGCCGTCACAATAGATCGCTTTGCGGAAAGATTCGATCGCCGCTTCAAGGTCATTCTTGCATTCATATGCCAGCCCCTGGAGGAAATGCGCCTCGGCGCCGTCACCGTCGCGGCTGTTGGCTTCGTTCAGACACTCGATGGCTTTCTCATAATCGCCCAGCTCGAGGCTGGTCCGGGCCTTGCTCACCAGGGCCTCGCCGGCATCGGCTTCGGCCTCAGGCTCCTTCACGGCCGAGCCCTCGATCAGGTCCTGAGGCTGCTCGGCATTGCGCCGGTTCATCTTCTTCCTTCGGTCGACATCGACATGCGGCGGCAGCGAGCCATCGCGCAGACGCCTGTCGGGAATAAAACGGCGCCCTTCCATCGATCGCGGCAGCGACTTCTTGTAGATGAAAGCGTCGCCCATCTCCACCAGGCTGTACTTAGCTGACATCTTCCAGAGCGTTTCTGAATGGCCAAGGAAAAGGTATCCGCCGGGGTTCATGATGTCGAAGAACTGCTCGATCACATACTTGGCGGTCTCGTGTGTGTAATAAATGATGACGTTGCGGCAGAAGATGACGTCGCAGGTTCCGAAGATGCTGATCGGCAGACCGTCCGTGACCATGTTGTGACGGGCGAAGTGAACCAGCCGGCGCACCGGCTCAGCGACCATATAGCCGCCATCCTGCTCACGGAAATATCGTTGCCGGTGCTCGCGATCCAGACCGGTCAGCTTCGCCTCCGGATACCAGCCCCTCTCCGCTGTGGCCAGCGCCGTATCGCTCAGATCCGTCCCCAGGATCTGCACATTCCAGGTATCAGGATCAGGCAAGACGTCGAGTATGCTCATGGCCAGCGTATAAGGCTCCTGCCCCGTGGAGCAGCCGGCGCTCCAAAGTCTGAGGCTGCGGAAGTTATCCACCTTGCGCCTGATTATCTCCGGAATGACGTACTTCCTCAAGGCATCGAACTGAGGCAGGTTGCGGAAAAACTGCGTTTCCTGAACCGACAGATGATCGAGGAGCCTTCTCAGCTCGATCTCGCGATCGGGAACACTCGTAAGCATCTCGTAATATTGCGACAGGGTGCCGGCCCCGGTCGCCTCGGCGCGGTCGGTCAGCCCCAGGCGCAGCAGGTCCCTTTTGCTGCGATCGAAAAAGATGCCGCTGCTCTGGTTGATCAGCTTCCTGAAGCGCTCAAAATCTTCTTCGGTTAGCTCATACTGTTTTGCCGTTGTCATTTGATTCCACCTACTTCGACTCTGTTCTTGCCGGCCTTCTTGGCCTCATACATTGCTGCGTCCGCTGTCTGGACAAGTTCTGTCTGGTTGTCGATCCCGCACTCCGGATAGGAGGTTATACCGAGACTTATAGTCATCCTGATCATGCCGTCAGGAATCTTGAACTCGTTGGTCTCAACGGCCTCCCTGATCCTTTCAGCCACAGCGCGCGCCTGCTGCAGGCCGGTCTGCGGCAGCAAAATCGCAAACTCCTCGCCGCCGTAACGCGCCAGGATATCGACGTCGCGCACCTGTTTCTGAATCACCACCGACATCTCCATGAGGATATCATCCCCGACCTGATGGCCGTAGGTGTCATTGATTTGTTTGAAGAAATCTATGTCGATCATCACCATGGACAGCTGCGTCTTGAAGCGCCTGGTGCGCTGGAATTCCTGTTCGAGCAGTTCGTAAAAATGCCTGTGATTGTACAGCCTGGTCAGGCCGTCGGTGATCGCCAGCCTCTTGGTGCCTTCATGAAGCCTGGCGTTGTCGACCACGACGCTGACCGGATATTCCACTATGTGCAGCACCTGCCTTATGTCCTCATTAAAGGCATCCTGCTTGGGGCTGTCGAGCGTCAGCACGGCGATGGTTTCTCCCCTCGCCTTAAGCTGGATCGACAGGGAGGACCTGTATGTATTGAACTCACCGTTGCCTTCTTCAAGAAATTCAGGATCTGCATCCATGATCACCCGCACCTGGTTCAACGTCGTTCCCGGATGCAGATATTCTTGCGCAGCGGCAAATGCCCGGGCTCTCGATGACTCAAAGTATTCATTGCCCACCGGATTCTGGATATGCATTATCAGCTCGCGCTCTCCAACCAGCAGGACCGAAGCCACATGACAATCAGTGACCTTTGATATCACAGTCAACACCGAGCTGACGGTAACGGCGCAGTCCTCGCTCAAGGTATTGAGCTTGCTGATCTCGTTGATGATAGTGGCCTCGTAGAGCTTGCGGTCCAGAAGCTCGTTGACCCTCGTCAGAACGTCGGTGTCTTCCTGTTTTATTCCGAGCGCGTCACCCTTGCCGGGACGGTCCTGAACGCTGCTGTCCTGCTGTGCCAGGAGCTCACCGATGCTGCTGGCAAGGCCGGTCAGCTTAAAATCCTTGGTCACATAACGGTCGGCGCCGGTCTTCAGCCCCCAGAACTTGTCAGTCTCCTGCGACCGGCTGGTCAGCATGACAACCGGTATGTGGGCCGTGCGCCGGTCATCCTTGAGCAGGCGGCAGACCTGATAGCCGTTCATCCTGGGCATCTCGATATCCAGCACGATCAAGTCGGGTCCTTCGCAGAACGCCTGGGTCACTGCCTCTATTCCGTCGCAGGCCAGGATCACCTCGTAGCCCTCGCCATGTAAGACGGACATGATTATCTGGCGCTGGGTCGGGCTGTCTTCAGCAACCAGCACCCTGTAAAAATTTTCCTGTTCCTGAATGGCTTCCATGGCTTATGAAAACTCCAGTAGCAGTCTGCCGACTGCGGATAACGGCACGACCCTGTCGACGCCGCCCAGTTTAATGGCCTCCTTGGCCATGCTGAAGATCACCGAAGTGTTCTTGTCCTGTGCGATCGTGTGGCCGCCACGGTCGTGGATAGCCTTGATCCCCTGGGCGCCATCACGGCCCATGCCGGTGAGGATGACGCCAACTGCTTTCTTTCCATATACATCGGCAACAGACTCGAGCAACACATCTATGGACGGCTTGTGCGGACCTGGGATCTGACGCTCCACCAGTTGTATCCGCCCGGAAGTGGTGACGATCATGTGGATTCCATCCGGAGCGATGACGACCTCGCCCGGCTCCAGCAGATGTCCATCGCTGCCCTTGATGATATCCATCTTGCAACTGGAAGAAAGCCATTCGATCAGACCGTCGGTGAATCCACGGGCGATATGCTGGACGATGACGACTCTGGCCGTGAAATCCGCGGGAAGGCTGCACAGGATCCGCTGCAGAGCCTGAGGGCCGCCTGTCGAAGAGCCGATGGCGACTATCTTGTGTTCTTCGACCGCTCCGGAGGTCGTGCGGATCTCTACTGGCTTGATGATCTTGTTCAGAAGTCTGGCGCGCGGATGTGTTATGACCCTGACTCGAGAGAGCAGCTTGATCTTGGCCCTCAGATCGGCGGCGACATTGTTGAACTCGTCCAATGTCTTGGGCGCCGGCTTGCAGATGACGTCGACGGCTCCGGCTCCGAGCGCCCGGGCGGCATTGGCGGTGTTGTCTCTTCCGACGACGGAGCTGACCACCAGCACCGGCACCGGATTGTAAGCCATGATGTGCTCTATGGCCGCCAGCCCGTCCATGATCGGCATGTTGACATCCATGGTGACCAGATCCGGCTCCAGGGCGGCAACCTGCTCCACGGCTTCGCGGCCGTCGCTGGCGGTGCCTACGACCTTGATGCCGGAGTCCATCTCCAGCATCCGGCAAAGCATCAAACGCACCGTAGGAGAATCATCCGCGATCAGCACGCGGACCTTCTTGGTTTCATTTAGATTCAAGTGAGCTTCCATGCCGCAGCCCTTCAGGCTACCAGCCGTTCAATGGTCGTCAGAAGTTTCTGCTGGTCGAAGCTGCCCTTGATCACATAAGCGTTGGCGCCGACTTCGATCCCCCGTTTTTTATCACTGTCAGAGCTGCATGAAGTGACCATGATGATGGGGGTATCCTTGAGGTCGTCCTTTTTTCTGATAGCCGATGTCAAATCGAAACCGTTCATCCGCGGCATCTCTATATCCGTGACCACGCAATCTACCGCCTTTTGAGCGAGGCGGGCCAGAGCGTCCTCGCCGTCGACGGCTGTATCCACGTCGTAGCCTGCGGCTTCAAGGATGTTTCTCTGCAGCTCGCGCACGACCAGTGAATCTTCGACTATGAGTACGCTCTTGCGGCGTTCGTCTTTCTGCGGACTATCCTGCTGGATCTCTCTCACCTGGGCGCGCACGCCCTCCTTGATCTTTCGCAGGATGTGATTGACGTTTAAAACCACTACCGCCTCGCCGCTGCCGAGGATTGAGACCCCGGCGACATAATCGAGTCTTCCCAGGAATGTTCCCAGTGACTTGATGACGACTTCCTGTTCGCCAAGCAGACTCCCGACTGCGAAGCCGAGCCTGAACTTGTCGGCGCCGACGATGACAACGTTCGACTTGTCGCCTCTGTTTACCGTCACGCCGCCGCCGAGATGTTCCAGCAGATCGATCAATGGCACGGCGCTGTCTCTCATGAGAAAGCCGCGCCTGGAGCCAAGAGTCTGGATCTCCTCCTCTGGAACCGCCACCATCTCCTTGACCGAGACCAGGGGGATGATCAGCCTGATGTCGTTGGACTCGACCAGCAGGCCCTTGATCACCGCCAGAGTGACCGGCAGGGATACCGTGAAACGGGTCCCGGCTCCACCTGTCGAAACGACACTGACAGAACCTTCGAGCTTCTCGATGTTGCTCTTGACCACATCAAGGCCGACGCCCCGGCCGGATATCTCCGTTACGGAAGTCGCGGTAGAGAAGCCGGGCAGAAAGATCAGGCCGGTACAATCCTCGATGCCAAAATCCTCGTCTTCGCTGACAAGCCCTTTCTCCAGAGCCTTCTGACGGACCTTGCCCGGATCGATGCCGGCGCCGTCATCCTCGATCTCTATCTCGACCCGGTCTCCACGCTGGAAAGCCGCCAGTCGAATGATCCCCTGTTCGTCCTTGCCGGCAGCCCGCCGTGTTTCCGGGCTCTCGATGCCGTGATCGACGCAGTTCCTGATGATGTGGATGAGAGGATCGGCAACCTGTTCCAGTATCCGCTTGTCGAGCTCGGTGTCCTCGCCGCTGGTCTCCAGGCGGACCTTTTTGCCGCAGGCGTTTGAGGCTTCGCGCACTACTCTGGGGTAAATACCGAAAATATTACTTAAAGGCAGCATGCGGACATGCATCGTCCGGTCCTGGAGCTCATCCAGCGCCAGCCTGCGAACGGCGGTGTTTTCCTTGAAGCGTGAGGCCGCCGTATCGATCTCGCTGGCGACTTTCTCGGCGCGCGACTCCGCCTCGGACAGGCTCTGGTTGAGAGATGCAAGCTCGTCCGGACCGCTCTGTTCCTTCATCCGCTCGACCTGATTCATAAGGGAAGAGAAAATATCTCGAAGATCGTGCATCTCCTGCTGCAGGCCGGCCATATCCCTGACCTGTCCCTCACTGTCGATCTGGTTCACCAGAATCTCGCCCATGAGGTTCATGAGCCGGTCCAGCCGCTCGATATTCACTCGGATGGTAGGATCCGCCTCACGCGTTCGAGCCTTCGCGGCAACCGGGGTCGCGGCTTTCTTGGGGACGGTTTTTACATCCTTTTCAGGCACATCGGAAATTTTGGCGGCGGGTTCCTGCGCAGGAGCGGGATTTACAGGCTGGATCGGCCTCTTCAGAGGAATAGCAGCTCCTGCCGATTCATCTGGCTTCGGCATTGGTGCGATCTCGATTTCTGCCGCAGCTGCCCCTGATCCACCGGGCATCCCGCCGCTGCTCGCCCTAACCAGCCGGGCAAGCAGTTCGCTGGCGTCGAGCTCGGGGATCTCGCCTGTGGACTGTTCGGGCAACATCGCCTCGATAGAATCGAGGGTTTCCAGCATGAGATCGGTCAGTGACTTGTCCAGGGCCAACTGCTGCTTTTGCACCGCCGAAAGGATGTCTTCAACCCGATGCGACAGCTCCCGGATCGAATCGAACCCCATCATGCCCGAGGCGCCCTTGAGTGTATGGGCTTCCCGGAACAGCTTCTTCACAAGTTCTTCGTCGCCGGGATTGCCCTCGAGCGCCATCAAGCCCTCGCCGAGATTACGCAGACGCTCTTCTGCTTCCGCCCGGAAAGTTTGCAGGAATTCCTTGTCTGCGGACCAGTTATCCATAGCTTTTCCCCGGTCCGCCGCTTACTTTACCCTGAAGCGGGCGATCGCTTCACGTAGCTCGATCGCCGCCCGATTGAGCTGTTCTGTTGCCGCAGCTGTCTGACGGGCGCCATTAGCCTGCTGCTTGCTGGCTTCGGAGATATTGGTCATTGCGACCACGACCTGCTCGCTGGCGCTCTTCTGTTGCTGGGTAGCGATCGATATCTCGTTGGCCGCCGTCGTGTTTTCAGCGACCACTTCGAGGATGCTCTCCAGGGACTTGCCCGCGTTAGTCGCAAGATCCATTCCGTGTCCGACTTCCTTGGCGCTTTCTTCCGTTGCCAGGATAGTGCTGTTGGTTTCGGACTGGATCTCGTCTATCAGCGATTTTATCTTTCCGGTTGCCTCTACGCTCTCCTCAGCCAGACGGCGCACCTCACCCGCGACCACGGCAAATCCGCGGCCCTGGTCTCCCGCGCGCGCAGCTTCGACGGCGGCGTTCAGGGCCAGCAGGTTGGTCTGATCGGCGATGTCATTGATGATCTCGAGGATCGTGCCGATACGTTGCGACTTCTCACCGAGGGAAAGGGTTTTGGCAGCAACCTTGTTTACTTTCTCGTTTATGGATTCCATGCCTTCAAGAGTGGCGGCGACGGCATCATGCCCCTGCCGCGCGTGATTGAAAGTCTCTTCGGCGACCCGGGCGACCGATTCAGCCGTGTCCGCGATCTGCCTCGCGGTCCCCGCCAGCTCCTCGATCGTCGCAGTCGTCTCCGCCACGGCGGAGGACTGCTCGGCTGACGTGCTCGCCTGCTGTTCGACAATGGCGGATATCTCAGCTGAGGCGGCGCTGGTCTGTTCGCCGGTTTCCATGATCTTTGTGCTCAGATCCCTGAGAGAGCCGGTCATGTTATTGAAGCTGCTTGCCAGCACGCCGAGCTCGTCAGTAGACTTTGCCGGCACTCTGAGCGTGAGGTCCCCCGCGGCGATCCGCTTGATTGCCTCGACCACTCGGACAAGCGGTTTGATAATCGCTATCTTCAGCAGCACCTTCATGGCGATGATGACAAACGCCAGGGTGAGCACCAGGGCGACGATTGAAAATACCTTGTTGGATTGCAGGGTGCTGTCAACGCGTTCCGTAGATGTTGAGACCAGCACCGCGCCCCGCATCGGTGAGGCCATGCCATGGCAGGCCTGACAGGCAGATTCATTGGGAAGCGGATGGATCTCAGTCAACATGCGATTCGGCCCCTCGCCTTCGTAAAAGGACGCCACCTCTCCCGAGCTGACCACCTTTGTCAATTCGTCTTTTTCCGTTCCAACCGCGGCGCCGCCGCCGCTGAAAGCCTCGGTTCCATCGGTGGTAAATACTTTCACCTGCCGGACCTCATCGATATTCCTGAGGCTCTCGAGGGCTTGCCTGGTCAGATCGCTCTTGCCGGCCAGCATGCTGGTCTTGAGGCTGGTGTGGACCGAGATCGCCAGGGACCTGTTCATCTCTTCCTGCTGGGCGACCATGTCACTCTGCTCGTGCCGTATATTGATCAGCGCGAATGTGCCGAAGCCGACCACTATCAGAAGCGATACCAGCCCCAGGATCTTGACCTCGATGCTGGAACTTAAGAAACCACGCAGCCGCCCGCCTCCGGGAACCGAACTTCCGTCGACTTCCACGTTCGATGGTTCCAGTGGCGTGCTTCCATGTCCGTATTCTATTGTTCCGCCTCCAACGGCCATCTGTTCCCCTCTTCCGTTAGGTTAGATTTTCTGTCTTTATTGCGCGGACCCGTTCCATGATCTGTTCCAGGTCAAGTATTCCTATCAGCTTTTCATCCTGGCTGGACTGGGCGATAACAAACGATCTCTGACTTTCATCGAGCGTGCGAAGGGCTGGTTCCACCTGCGACGGCGCTATGTCAGAGACCCGGCTGACACTGTCGACCAGCATTCCCGCTACCTGATCGCCGGTCTCGGCGACAATGATCCGGCTTTTGGGAGTCTCAACCGAGGCAGGCAAAGAAAGAATCGCGGCCAAATCAATAACCGCCACAACGTTTCCCCGAAGATTGATCACGCCCCGGATGAGATCTGGAGCTCCCGGCACCCATGTCACCTTTGGTATCCGGATTATCTCCCGGATCCTTGTGATCTCGACGGCGAAGGTTTCTTCCGCAAGCGAGAATACGACGAAGGGTAAAGTATCCTCCGGCTTCTCGAATTGCGGGGAATCAGGAAGGTTGCCTCCCTCACTTGCCCCCCAAAAAAAGGTTCCTGTCTGTGCACCCATCTCGTCCACGCCCTGTGGGACTGCCCTGGTTTGCATTAGTTCGGACGCAAGCCGCGTCCGCTTTAGCTGGGAGGTGTATCGGTTGGTGGGCGCCCAAGCTTGATTGCAAGGATTTTCCGCTACCGGGAGCGGAAAATCCTTGCCCGCAGGCTGCGGCGCGAACTGGCGATCCCATGCCGGGAGCGTTCCAGTTTTTCTCCGCTGAGCACACGTGATGGGTTTTCAACAAGGACCATCTGCGCTAATTCGACCCCGGCCTCTTCAACCAGAAGCCGGTAACATTCTGTTAGACGCGGTGAACGCCGGCGCGTGGAATGGGCATCACTGGCAACCAGATGCATCATGCCCGCTTCGGCCATTGCCAGGCTGGTTCTGCGGATGGTCTTGCCGAAGAGCCCTTCGATGCTGCCGGCTGTGACCTGACAGAAGATGTCGTCACGGTCGATGATCTCAGCCAGGCGCAAGGGATGCTCCTGGACAAAGATGGTGCGCTCCGGATGAGCAAGAATAGGGATCAGTCCGCAGAGGCGGACCCTGTAGGCAGCCTGGGCTACCTGTTCAAAGGTGGTTTCTGCGGTCTCCATCAACAGGTAGTTGCCGCCATCGATCGTCAGCGTTCGCAGGAAGTCCTCGTCGCCGGCGAGACATGCGCTCATGGGAACCTCTGCCCCCGCGACCAGGTCCAGGCTTATACCGGCCGCAAGGAGACCGCTCCGCAGCTCCTGAAGCTTTTGCTCGCGATTGGCCCCGTCATAAAAACCCTCGACAATGTGAGGCGTGGCCACGATAGTGGTGACACCATCGGCAGCGGCAATCCTGCCCATCTCGATGCTGGTCTCGATATCTGCCGCACCATCATCTACCCCGGGGATGATATGGCAATGTGTATCTATGAACTTCAGGACGCCATCCATCTATAGAAACGCGGTAATCGCTAACGGACGAACACTCTCGTTCCGCCGCCAGAACCCTACATCATCGGGGAGCCTACGTCCAGACAGCTTTCTTGTGATTGGCGGCAGGCTCGATTATGCTAGAAATAGAGCCGGTAACAATCAATACTCTCTCGAGGAACTCATTCATGAAACAACCCCGGAAAAGATATGGCAAACCCCTGAAGGTGTTCGGCATCGTGCTGATCATCGCTGGCCTCGGGGTGCTGCTTTACATTCCCGCTACCTGGGTGATGGGATATTTTGCCCAGCGGGGCCTGCCGGCTGAATTCGATCAGGAATCGGCTTCGGCCTTGTCCCTCAACCAGTCGGTGTTGGGCAAGATGCAAGGTGCTGCCGAGACGGAAAAGATCCGCGAGCTCGCCAAGGCTTTCCAGAAACAGCTTCACAGCGAGCAGACGATCGCCAGGCTGGAGATCCCCAGGATCGGCATCAATGCCATCGTCGTTGAAGGCACCACCGACAGTTCCCTCAGAAAAGGTGTCGGCCACATGGAAGACACGCCACTGCCGGGGATGGGGGAGAATTTCAGCCTGGCCGGCGACCGGGTGCTCTATGGGGCGCCGTTTCTCAACATCGACGATCTCTCTGAGGGCGACGACATCCACGTAAAGACCACTTACGCCGAGTTCAATTACACCGTGGTGAGTAAGAGGATAACGACGCCGGATGATACGGCGATCCTAAATTCGCCGGGCTTTGAAGCGGTCACCCTCATCACCTGCGATCCACCCTGGGACACATCGCACCGCCTGGTCGTCCAGGGAAAGTTGACCTCGGCTTCGCTGCTCAACTCCGGAACAAGCTAGCGGTCTGCTCAAACGCCGCCCGCAGGGACCGGTAGCGGTCCACTCAATCACTGCCTGAAGACATCAGTACGCTCCGCGCCGGGATAAAACAACCGGCACCGTTTTGAGTATTATCTTCAGATCAAGCACGATCGACCAGTTCTCGATGTAGTACAGGTCGAGCCTCGACATTTCCTCAAAATCCCTTCGGTCACGTCCGCTGACCTGCCATAACCCTGTCACTCCCGGGCGTACAGCCAGACGCTTTAGATGATGTGCATGATAACGCCCGACCTCGTCCGGCAGCGGCGGACGGGGACCGACCAGGCTCATGTCTCCCCTGAGAATATTGAACAGCTGTGGCAACTCATCCAGGCTTGTGCGCCTGATGAACCTGCCAAAACCGGTGATACGGGGATCTTCCTTCATCTTGAACATGGCGCCGGTCGCCTCGTTGCGCCTTTTTAGCTTTTCCCGCAATTCGGGTGCATCGGCATACATCGAGCGGAATTTCATCATCTCGAAGGGTTCGCCGTCCTTGCCGAGGCGAGTTTGCCTGAAGATGGCCGGACCCTTGGAGGTCATGCGTATCATGATGATAATCGGAATCATCAGAGGCAGGTCGATTATTATCAGCACCATCGCAAAGCTGATGTCGATGAACCTCTTCAGCCCGCGGTGCATGGCGTCGAGGCTTGGTTGCCGGACATCAATCATTGCCAGCCCGTCATATTCCTGGATGTTGAGATTGCTGTACGGGTAGGCGAACGAGTCCGGGATTATCCTGACTTTCACATTTCGCCTGACGCCGTTGTTGACAATCTTCTCCATCAGCGAATGGTCCTCGGGCGGCAGGGCGATAACTATTTCCCCGACTTCACGTTCCTGTACCAGCCGCGGCAGGTCCGCCACCTTCCCCAGCAAGGGAATGTCAGCTACCGGAGACACTGTCGCTTTCTCATCGACGAAGCCGACGCACTTGACTCCAAGCCAATCCTTGGTCTGAAGATGCTGATAAAGATCGACCGCCTCGGGTCCGGCGCCGACGATTACCATCTTCTTCAGCCAGCCCCCTCTACCAAAAAGCTTGATCTGGCTTTTGTGCGCGACCACCCTTATCGCCAGAATGGAGGCCATGAAAGTTGTGATCATGATGATGATGCCGGGACGCGAAAAATCATCATGCTCGGCGAAGACAAAATCCTCGAGTACGAAAGCAGAACATACCAGCAGGGCAAAGGCGACCAGGCCGCTCTTCAATACGAGCGAGATGTCCGCCAGCCGTGAATATCTTTTCTGGGATACGTAATCGCCGCCCAAGAAGATGCCGGTAAGAGTCAGCAGCACGAACGAGATATAGAACATGAAGTCGAAAACAGAGAGATCGTTGCGGCTATGTACCGCGAAAGCCGGAAAACCACTAACGATAAACCAGGTCAATAAGGTGGCAAAAATACCCGCAAGGACATCAGCCAGCAGCACCAGGCGCGGCAGTCTGCTTTTTCCTGACATCAAAATTCTCCCTTAAACCCACGGCGCTGACAGCGCCTCAAAAAAACAGGCCCGCCGACACGGCGCACTTGCTCACAACCGTGTCTTACAGCAAGGCCAGCCTTTATATTTTAACACGTCCGGACAGAGCGAAAAATGATCAGAGGGACGAAAGAGCATTCGGAAAAGCGGCTATCAAGCTTTAGAAAGACGGGGCCATCCCGCCATGATGCCTGCGAAGAAGAAAAAGATCATAGTCAGACCGAACATATTCCAGTCCCAGTCAAAGGACGTGTGGATCAGATAGATGACCATCACGGAGACAATCGACGCCGCCAGACCCCTTTCCCAGCGGTCCCGGGTCCGGCGCCAAGCGAGCATACCCAGTGTCATGGCAGCCGCGATAAAGGCGCCGCCAAGGGCGAAGCCGACCATGCCCAGTTCTGTGAGCAGGCTGAAGCCGAGACCGTGGGCCTGTTTTACGAATATGGCCTCTGATCCTCTGCGGGCCAGATGGACCAAAGGAAAAGTCTGAGCGCCGGTGCCCGCGACCGGATGAGCTTCCCAGTTGGCAAGGGCTTCCTGCCACAACACCCAGCGGCCGGAGGACCCGAGTTGAAGCAGTCTTGCCGTGCCTTCACTGCTCGGCACACCGTATCTGAAATCCCGATAAGCCTGAACCGACCAGTCACCGAATGAGGGTTTAGATGTCACCAGGATCGCAGAGCCTCCGACGACCGCTGCGAACAGAACCAGAATTATGGCCGCTCCGGTCACTTTCCCCGCGGCCGCCGGCACCCGAACATGCTTGCCAGCGACCAGAAATATTAAAAACACAATCCCGACGGCCAGCACCGTAAACAGGAGATACCATCTGAGAGAAGATGCGGCCGTCAAACGTTCACTCATGGCGACATGGTCCTTCAACAGCGCATCCTGGCCGTTGCTCCAGTTCGCGATCAAGGCGGCTGGAAGCATGGGCAGCACCAGAGCACCAAAGCTCCTCAGCCGAATCGGAGCAATGATGAAATAAAGAAGCAACCCGAAAAGTAAGGCCAGGATCGATCCGCGAGAAAATGTAAAAAACAGGCTGACCAGAATTAATGGCGCAGCCATTGCCGAGAGCAAGCGTACCAGCCAGTGGAAATCCCTCGCTGAAACAAGATAGACGGATAGCGGGAAACCAATCGCCATCAGCAGCCCCATGGCGTTGATATAGCCGATAGGAACCGCGAGGCGACCCATCTCATCCATGTTATCCACCAGGGATGGCAGCGCTTTGGAAGCCAGGCCGTACAAGGCTGCCGAAGTTACCACGGCCAGCAGTAGCATGACAGCCAAACGCGGCGGATATCTTTTTCTACCGACTACCATGCCGATCAAAAGCACGGCGGCATAACCTCCCATGCGGTTGAAGTCAATCCAGGTCTGATCCGCGGAAATCGACCAGACAAGGGATAGTCCCATCCACATCCAGAGGCAGACCGCTATCCCCAATAATCCGAGTTGACCCGGTGACCAGCCTGAAAGAGTTTCGTGTTTGTTGGCGAATAAGAGGCCTATTACCACCGCCCAGGATCCGACGATGCATAGCGTCATGGCGCTCAGGAAATATGCGCCGTTGTTGAACACGGCGAAAGCTACCAGCGCGGCAACGACGAGCACGGCCCAGTACGGCCCCGCCTGGCGCAAACCCGGGAAAAAGGGATTTCTGACAGCGGAAATGCGCGTCGTTGGTGGCCTGAATGTATCGTGCCCGTCAGCGGAGGAATGCATATACGTTCCAGTTGCTTTGCATCATCGCATGATTATATATAAGATTGCCGATGAAATTCCCCAAAACTTCAAATGAAACAGGGGCTGAACCGCTCTAAATGGAAACACCTTCTTCCTTGATTGGATCCAGCGGCATTCGCGAAAATCTGGCGGTCGTCTGGCGTCATAAATGGATTGTTTTCGTTTCCGCGGCGGTTATAACATCTATTGCCCTGGCAGCAACCATTTTTTTTAACACACCCAAGTATCAGTCCTACGCCGAACTGCTCCAGACTCACTCAGGCATAGACAGGGCGCTAGTCGGCACAGATATTTTGCAGCAGTCGAGCTATCAGCCCGACAGAGACATGCAGAATGCAGCCGAACTGGTCAAATCGCCCGAAGTTGTTGACGCCGTATATAAAAAGCTGGGAGACGAGGTCGGCGGGCAGGATGTGCTTTCGATGATCAATGTGTCATTGGTAGACAAGACCGATATCATGCGGATTACTGCAACCTCCACTGACCCTCAAATCGCTGCAGATGTCGCCGGAGCCTTTTCTACTGAATATATTTCCTGGCGGCAGAAATCGGACCAGCAGGTCCTCGAGAACGCTCGCATCCCCATCGAAGAGCAGCTCAGAAGCATTCCTCCCGAGGAACAAGAATCGACGACTTATAAGTTGCTGGCCGACAAAGCGGAGACTTTAAAGCTTATCCAGGCGATGCAGACAGGCAACCTTGAGATTGTAAAACCCGCGACCCTGTCAGGCACGCCCATTGCCAGGAATCCTTTTATGACCGGCTTCGCCGCCCTGTTAAGCAGCCTTATCGTAGGCATTGGACTGGTATTCACTGTTGAGAAGTTCGACACCAAAGTCCGTGATTCGGCTGAGATCACCCGCCGGATCGAAAGACCTATACTGGCGTCGGTACCTAAGATCACGTCGGGCAATGGCAA
Source organism: Actinomycetota bacterium (assembly GCA_023382335.1). Classification (GTDB taxonomy): domain Bacteria; phylum Actinomycetota; class Thermoleophilia; order BMS3ABIN01; family BMS3ABIN01; genus JACRMB01. The sequence continues at coordinate 40,357 of JAMCPM010000011.1, read as the reverse complement.
TCTCGTCACTCTTGACAACCCGTCCGGCGCAAGTTCCGAAGCATACAGGTTACTAAAGACGAATCTGAGCTATATCGAACCAGATCGTGAAATCAAGACGATAATGGTCACCAGCCCCGAACCGGGCGAAGGCAAATCAACAACGATTTCAAATCTTGCCATAACCCTGGCGAGAGCCGGCCAGAGAGTGATCATCCTCGAAGGAGATCTGAGAAGGCCGATGCTTTCCCAATATCTCGGTCTCGATAACGCCATGGGTCTGACAAATGTAATTTCCGGTGCAAACTCCCTGAGGGAGACGCTTCAGATGATCGAAGCGCAGCAGATCGCCATAACCGGCGCCGCCAGATCGGCTCCGAACGAAAACGACACATTCTTTGCCAGTATGAACGGCGTCAAACCGATTTACTGCGCTACCTCCGGCCCAATACCGCCGAACCCGGGTGAATTGGCCGCATCCGACAGGATGGGAGCTCTCATCGCCGAGGCGCGCGATTACGCCGACATCGTCCTTCTGGACGCGCCTCCTCTAGGTGTGGTCGGAGACGCGGCCAGCATGGCGTCAAAGGTAGACGGTGTTGTACTTATCATCCGGCTTGATCAGACGTCTAAAAAATCGATTGAGTCGATGGAAAGGTTCATTGAATCCGTCCCGTGCAACATCCTCGGCTTCGTTATCACAAATTCCGGCTCCTCACACGCGTACGAAAGCGGTTATTACTACCAATGAAGTAGACGGCCAATTCGGCCCTTTTTAAAAAAAGAAATATGGCTCTATGTAAGGGATCTCACAATTTCCATTTCTGCTAATTCTCGATGATCCAGGAAATCAACACCCGGCGAAGATTCCTCCGCAGTACATCCTTCAACGTAATCAATCAGGTCATCCTTCTGGCTGGAAACCTTCTTGTTACCCCCGTTTTTCTAAGATATCTGGGTGCCGACGGCTATGGTTTATGGGCACTGGTACTTGCGATGAGCGGCACAGCCGGAGGGATGGATATGGGCATCAGCGTCGGTCTGCTTAGAGCTGTGCCCGAGCACGTCGCCAGTGAAGATTATTTTCACCTTGCATCGATAACGGGCGCCGTTATCATTTTCTATGCTGCATTCTCGTTAGTAACACTTTTGGCGGCCTTCATTTTTGCCCCCCTGATTCTGGATATCATAAATTTTGGAGATGTTCAACGGGACGTCGTGTGGAAAATGATCATCGCCGCGGCGGTGATTCTCTCAATTTCAAGCATGGCCAACATTTCCCGCGCTATGCTTCAGGGACTTAACCGCTTCGATATGGCCGCATTGCTTTCAGTGTCAACTTTTATCGTCTTTGCCCTTTCCAGCGTCGCCTCGCTTTTTCTGGGCTACGGGCTCTTCGGTCTGGTTGGCTCCATGGTCATCATGTTTGCGCTTCAATTCATTGGCGGCGCCATACTTGCCCGAAAGATATGCCCGTCTCTATCAGTCAGCATTCGCGGCGCTTTTTCACGGTCTGTCTGGAGCTATCTATTCAGATTTGGCTCACGAATACAGGTAAGCTATCTGACCGATATTTTCAAAACCCAGGTTCCAAAGCTGATGGCCGGTGCGTTTTTCGGGCCAGCGGCCGCGGGCATGTACGACCTCGGAAACCGGATAGCCAACGCTGGATGGACATTGCCCGCCGCCTTGTTGCCCGCAGTAGTTCCAACCGCGTCAGAAGCGCACAGCCGCGGTGATGCGAGGCAGATCCGGAACCTGTACGTGAAAGGGACCCGCTGGCTGGTCACGCTGGCGCTGCCGCTTGGTGCGGCGCTCGCCCTGTTTTCTTACCGGATCTTCGACCTCTGGTTAGGCCCAGGCTATGAGAGCGCCGCTTTCGTTCTTCTATGCCTCTCGCTGGGAAACGTCCTTCATCTGACCACCGGTGTCGGTACATCGATCGGCCGCGGCATCGCCCTTCCTGGTTTTGAGGCCCGCTACCAGGTTCTGACGCTCTTTCTATATATCGTTCTCGGTTATTCGCTGATGCATTCTCTTGGTTTCGAGGGCATACCTCTCGGAGTGGCATGCGCAAGCGCTACCGGAGCCCTGTATTTCCTCTGGCTTTTTGCGAAAGCCATGGATATCTCCCTAAGATCTTTCATGATATCGGTTTACAAGACACCTTTGGCCGCCGTTAGCGCATCCTTGATCACAACCGTCCTGGCCATGCCGGTGTTGGGAACACGAATCGCGAATGTTTATCTGCTTGCTGTTATGACCCTGATCTTTTCGCTGACTTATTTATTGACTACCTTTGCTGTCATATCAAGGTCGGAAAGACAATCCTTTTTTAGACTTATATCTTCAGCAAGGGCAGTAATGAGACTTGGAGAAGAATGAATTCTCTATTCATCCTGCGAAAGCCTGCGGAAATAAAGTGGCATGCGCTTGCGGCTGTGACCGTGGCCAGCATCTTCTTCGGACTGCTTATTTCAAGGGTAACCCCAACGAAATCGTTGGTTTACCTGGTCGCGCTGGCTCTCGTCTGGTCATTCCTCAAAAAGCCGCGTTTCGCCTTATATGCAGTGGTGCTGTGCAGCCCTTTCTATTTCATTTTTAATGATCTATCCACTTCCGGAATGTTGGCGGGACTCAGGACCAGCCTGTCCCCCATCGACATACTCACGGCCGCGGCGGTCCTTGGTTCGTTTTTTCATTATCTGAACAACAGGGCCAAAACGGCCAGCAGATCCTCTGTTTTAATCCTGGGCCTCGGTTGGCTCCTGATCTCTATTGTGTCCCTTCTATACGGCAGGCAACTGGGGTACGAAGCAGCGCTTCGCTCTGCCAGGGGACCGTTGCTTTATGCTCTCTTCTTCGTGGCAGTGATCGAGATGGACTCGGCCAAGAGGCTCCGCGAGCTGAGAATGGTGGTCATTATTTCATCAATCTCATTGGGGGTTGTGGGAATTGCAGGCTCACTGGGGTATCTGACTCCCTATTTTCCCAATCTGCCCGTCGGCATCATCAGCAATGTATATACGCGCCCAAACTTTTTCGCCGAGCCCGCCCTGACCATACCCTGCATCATCTTTCTGGTGCTTTTACTGAAATTCTCACCGCCGCGCACTGCAACCGGCAAGGCGCTGATAATTGTCGGCATTATTCTGGACATCGCCCTTTTGATGCTTTCTGCCACGCGTGGATTTTGGCTCGGCATTGTGGCCGCTTTTCTTCTAATGCTTGCCGTGCTTTTTCGGAAAAAGAGCTTCGGCATCAAGAATATCGCAACCGTGACCGCCGGTGCGGTGGCCATGACCCTGGTAATCGATATGCTCTCGATGAGGTTGCGCGGCGTCAGTCTTTTAGGGGGCCTCAGGGAGCGATTGCAGACCGGCCTGATCGGCGACCCGAACGTGGATTACCGCACCGATGAGATCAAGGCTTACTACGATTCTTTTCTAAAGTCGCCGCTGATAGGTCATGGCTACGGGTCGCCGGTTTATTTCAGTCTGGATAACACCTTGGGTTTTGCCCATAACCAATATATCTGGATCCTCGAAACGACTGGAATCGTCGGCTTCGCATTCTTCTTAGGTTTCTTTTCCCTCAGCGCCTTGGTCGCCATCAGGGGGTTCGTCCGATCCACGAACTCCGATTTGAGACAGGTCGTCTACCTGACAACATTTGCGATGATTTGCGGTTACGCTGTCACGTCGATGTCTTCGCCTGAATTCACGAACCCGACAACGGCTCCCTTGATAGCGACGCTGATGGGTACCTGCTATGCGCTTTCCGTCAGGGAAGACAGCTGGAACGGGGAAAAAGCTTGATCGGCAATGCCATGGAAACCCGAACCGGGCCTGATATCGACTTGTCGATTGTCATAGTCAGTTACAACACCTGCGATTTGCTGCTTGATTGCCTGGCTGCCCTTTATCATGGCCCTCACGATTATTCTTTTGAAGTGATCGTTTGCGACAACGCTTCCAGTGATGGTTCCGAGAATGCCGTGCGCCAATCGTTCCCTCAGACGATTGTGATCCAGACCGGCGAGAATATCGGCTTCGGCTCGGCCATGAACATCGGCTCGAGCAAGGCAAGCGGAAAATACCTCCTTGTTCTAAACCCGGATACGATTGTGCATCCGAAGTCCCTTCGCCGCTTGCTTGATCTCCTGGAGTCCAGTCCCAGGGAAATGGTCATAAGTTGCAGGTTAAAAAGCCCGGAAGGAACATACCAGCTTTCATGCGCCCGATTCCCCACTCCGCTGCGTATCTTTCTCCTTTTTACCCGCCTCAACAAATTCATGCCTGCCGGTCAAATGCAGCTCTACTATTCCCGGCCCGATCTAAGCCAGCCATCCACGCTTGAAGAGGACCAGCGGATCCGCCAGGTTGAAACAGTCCTGGGAGCATTTTTCATCCTGCCCCTGGATACTTTTGTCAATGCCGGCGGGTTCGATGAGCGCTTCTTCATGCATTATGAGGAGATCGATTTATTCAAAAGGCTCTACAACATGGGGCACTTCACGTACTTCCTGCCAACTGAAAGCGTCATCCATTATGGCGGTCAGTCGACCAAGTCTGATTACGAAAAAATGCGTCTCGAGCAGCAACGCAGCCTGCTTCTTTACATTCATAAATGGCACGGCATCCACGCGGCCAGGCTGATTCGAATTTTTTTGATATCACTGGCGTTAGTGAGATTCGTGGCGGCAAAAACAATTTTGCGTGGCGAGAAAGGAGATCGTCAGTCACACCAGTTCGAGAATTCCTCCAGGGTGATTCTTTCCGGTCTTATTCATTTTCATTTAAACGCACGATCATTACAGCGGTGACGGCATCTCGACAAAACGTCGTTATCGACGGCAGGCTGCTGGTGGGCAGGGACACCGGAGTCGGGCGCTATATAACCCAGTTGGGCAAAGAGATCCTTGCCTGCGGCGCCCGGACCCTCGATATCGAGATGCTTTGCCAGAAGGGGGATCAGCCGCCGGACGACCTGTCCGGCATTATTTCACGGGAAAAGAGCCGCTCGGGTCCTTGCGGCCGGTTGTTCTCTCCAGCCGCCGTTAGAAGATCGAGTTGCGACCTTTATCATTACCCTTCATTCGACCCGCCCTACTCGTTCGGGAAAAAAGTGGTTGTCACCTGTCCCGACATCGAACCGCTGCGGCGGCCGGATCTCTTCCCACGAAAGATCGTTGTTTACTACAGAATGATGATGAAGCGGCTGCGCACCGCCACCTCCATCATCGCTATCTCCGCAAATACGGCGACAGATCTGCAAGCATGCCTGGGAGTCGACGCCGGCCGAATCCATGTCATTCCTCTCGGCGTAGACGCCCACTACATGACGGTGACCGACGCCGGCACGCTCGAAGAAACCGCTCGCCGCCATGACCTTCCCGAGAGCTTCATCCTCTATGTTGGCAATACCATGAGGCATAAGAATTTACCCTGCCTGATCAGAGCCATGGCGATCATACGCGGCAGGCACCCTGAGATCACTTTATTGATAGCCGGCGCGCGTGACCGATACCGGGGCGAGGTCGAAAAGGTGATTCGTGAAGCTGGCCAGGAAAATTCTATCCGTTTCCTGGGTCATGTCAGCGAGAGTGACATGCCTGCTCTGTACAGCAGCGCTTCAGTATTCGCCTTCCCTTCATTGTATGAAGGCTTTGGCCTGCCAGTACTCGAGTCCATGGCCTGCGGCACTGCCGTCGTGGCGTCAAACGCGGCATCGATCCCCGAGGTGGTAGGCGACGCCGGCATCCTGGTCGACGCCGCAAGTGATAACGAGATGGCGGAGGCGATCATGCTGCTGCTGGAGGATAGGGCCGCCGCCGCAGAACTTTCAGAGAGGGGAATAGAGCGCGCCCGCAAATTTACATGGGAGAAGTGCGCTCAACGCCATCTCGAGGTCTATCGCGATGCGCTGGAATTATCATGAACAGGAAGCCGCGCGTCCTCGTATTCTCCAGTATGCTTCCCTTCCCGATAAATCGCGGGGACAGGAATCGCCTGTTTCACGTCCTGAGGTTGCTCGACGAGTTCGCTGAAGTCAGGCTCGTTTGTCTAAGCCGCGAATGGGAGCAGATCGGTAAAAAGTCGGGCGAACTCGGAGGTGTTGAGATAACAAAGAGCGAGGTCAGAAAAGGTCAAGTGGTTGCGGCCGGGTTTAAAGCAATGCTGACCGGCAGACCTTATCAGGCGATGCGTTTCGATATCGGCCATGTTCGCAGAATGCTCGCCGGCCAACTCGATGATTATCGCCCCGATATCTTCTGGGGATTTCAGATTTCGGTTTATCCTTTTCTCAAACAGGCTGAGGGAATCAGAAGCATAGTCGATCTGGTCGACAGTCCCTCACGGTTCGCCGGGATTGCCGGCGCTACGAAGGAATTACGCGCCAAAGCCAGATTGGCCAGCAAGGCCAACTGGCGGATCAGGGGTTACGAGCGACTTACGATCGAGCGCAGCGATCGTGTCCTTGTCAGCTCTACGGCAGATAAGGATCACATGTTGCGCATCCACGGTTCCGGACGGAAGCTGGATGTTTTACCAAACTGTGTCCCCGGGTCCCTATTGAGCAATCAGTGGAGATTTGATGAAAATCGCACGCCGCGCGCCCTGTTTGTCGGGAACCTGGCATACCCGCCCAATCGCGAAGCCGTTGAATGGCTCGTCAAGGATTTCTTTCCCCTCGCGTCCAGGGATATCCCCGGGCTCGAACTGATTATCTGTGGCGCCGGCGGGGAATCGCTCGCCGACCGTTACAGGGAATCGGAGAACATTCATTTCACAGGCTACGTCGAAGATCTGGTCAACGTCTACCTTGACGCCAGCCTGCTCATCGCTCCGCTGGCGATGGCAACAGGTTCGCAATACAAGGTCCTCGAATCGCTTGCCGTCGGCCTGCCCGTGCTTTCATCAAGAGCCGTGGCCGCAGCGTGCTCTGCCGTTCCGGGCAATGACGTGCTGATAGCCGACACCCTGCAGGATTTTTCCTCGGCCGCCAAGAAGATCGTCCACTCTGCCAGTCTCTCGGCGAATCTCTCCGATAGCGGCCGTGCGCTCATCCGCGCCAATTACCTTTGGGAAGAAAAGTCCGTGTTTCTAAAGCAAACAGTCGAAAGAGCCCTGTCTTGAACCACATCGCCGATACACCTGCGCAAACACCCGAGGGGGAAAAGAGGTCTCTGCATGTTCTTCAGGTTATCGGTGGCAGTGAATTCGGCGGCGCGGTCTGGATCATCCTCAGCTATGTGGAGATGTTGAAATCCCGCGGCTTTGAGGTGTCTGTCGTCACTTCCAATGAAGGCGTCGCCAAAGTCTATAGCGAGGCCGGCTGTGAGATCATAGCCGTGCCCGAAATGAGGCGGGAGATCAACCCGTTCCGTGACGCCGCTGCCTTTCGGAAACTCAGACTGGCATGCAAGAGGCGAAATATCGACATCGTGCATACACATACTTCCAAGGGAGGTTTCCTGGGACGGGCGGCGGCAAGGTCGGCCGGGGTCCCGGTCATCATTCACACAGCCCACGGCTTTGCTTTCCACGAGGACTCCTCCAAAGCCGTCATAAAGACCTACGCCTTTCTGGAAAGCCGGGCCGCCAGATGGTGCGACCGGATAACCACAGTCAGTGACTTTCATCGCAAATGGGCTCTGCGCCTGGGTATTGCTTCTAATGAAAAGATAGTGACGGTGCATAACGGAATCGCGCCTGACAGGCTGAAGGTCAATACCAGCTCCGCGATAACCAGAAACGGTTTCGGCATCACCGACAATCAGGCGGTTATCGGAGTCATCGGCAGGCTGGCGCCCGGAAAAGGGCTGGAAGTCATCCTTGATTCCTTCCCCGGCGTGCTCGCGAAGCATCCGCAGGCGCGCCTGCTGATCGTCGGTGATGGACCTGAAGCCGACAGCCTCAAATCGATGCAGGCAAATCTGGGCCTGACCGGGAAAGTCATCTTTACAGGATTCAGGCAGGACATAGGCAATATTCTCAATGCCTGCGATTTGGTGGTGTCTCCGACTCTACGTGAAGGGCTTTCTGTTTCCATACTGGAGGCGATGGCGCTGTCGAAGCCGATTGTCACCACGGATATCTCCAGCAACAAGGAGCTGGTGGAACATATGGTCTCAGGAATACTGATACCGCCATTAGACGCGGCGGCGCTCACGCAGGCTATAATTTCACTCATTGACGACCCTGGCCGGGCTGAACAGTTCGGTGAAAATGCATTTGCCAAATTCCAGTCGTGCTATTCAGAAAAGATGATGCAGGAGAAGATGTGGATGGTCTACAAGGAATTGATTGACAACACGGTCCCGAACGATTGAGCATGATGCCTTCATCGAATTTGAAAAATCAGGATCGCGCAGTGGAGGATTTCTTTAACCAGGAAGTCCGTAAGCATCCGAGTTTCCTGTTGAACGATCGTAAGCCGACAAATTTTCTGCTGCCCTCCGAGGATTACGCCCGCCGATTGCTTGGGGATTGGGACCGGAGCTGGAACATTCTCGACATAGGTTGTGGCGACGCCGTCGACAGTATTTCCCTTGCCGCAACCACTAATAAGGTATGGGCCATCGATGTCGCCGGGTCGCGCATCGATCTCGCCAGGGACAATGTTGAACGAGCCGGCCTTTCCGACCGCGTGTTTCCCAGTGTCATGGATGTCCATGTGCTTGATTTTCCCGATGAGCATTTCGATCTTGTTGTCGGGAATTCGGTCCTTTTGTTCCTGGACCGCGGCAAGTTCGCTAAAGAGTGCTTCAGGGTGCTGAAACCGGGTGGACGGGCGCTGTTTCCGAATGAATCCATGAAAAAGCATCCACTGCTGCTCGCGCGTCGACTGCTTCCGGGCATACGCGACCGCGAGTCGATCGCAGACCGGCTTTCGTTGAAGGACATTGATTTGTTTTCCAGATATTTTGCCGAGGTGGAGCACAGGCAGTTTTACCTGTTTTCTGTAGCCCTCGCCCCATTTGCCGGACGGCTTGGAAACGCATCTGTTTTTTGCGCTGCCTTGAGATCCACATATAGGATTGACGAGATTACGATTCGGAGGTTCAGGAGATTGCGAGATTACTGCTGGATAAGCGTTATCAGTCTGAGAAAGGCAGGCATGCAAGACAAATGAGAGAGACCTTTCTGCCATTCTCGCCACCTCTGATCGGAGAAGAAGAGATCGAAGAAGTCATCGATACGCTACGCTCCGACTGGATCACAACCGGTCCCAAGGTCAAAAGGTTTGAAGCGGAATTCGCAGACCGGATCGGGTCGCCGTCGGCACTGGCGGTCAGCTCGGCCACCGATGCGCTTCTGGTTGGGCTTGCCGCCCTCGGCGTCCAGAGGGGCGATGAGGTAATAACCACGCCCATGACCTTCTGCTCGACCGTCCATGTGATAGAGCACCTGGGGGCGATCCCGGTCATGGTCGACGTCGAGCCGGACAATCTGACGATCGACCCTGAGCTGATCATGGATGCCGTTGGCCCGAAAACCCGGGGTATTCTGCCGGTGCATATTTACGGCCACCCCTGCGCCATGGACGAGATCGCCGGCATCGCCAGACAATGGGATCTTTTTGTGCTGGAGGATGCCGCTCACTCGCTGCCAGCTACCTATAAGAATAAGGCGATAGGCAGCATCGGCGATCTGACCGCGTTCAGCTTCTATGCCACCAAGAATCTCACCACGGGAGAGGGCGGCATGCTCACCGGCGAGACCGAGCTCATCGATCAGGCGAGGGTCTGGAGTCTGCACGGCATGACCCGTGATGCCTATAAACGCCACAGCGCCGAGGGTTCCTGGCGTTATGAGGTCGTCCTCCCGGGATTCAAATGCAACATGACCGACATCCAGGCTTCAATCGGATTGCACCAACTCAGGAAGCTTGACCTTTTTCACGAGAAACGCAAAAACATCGTGAGCATCTATGACCGGGGACTTTCCGGAATCGATGAGATCCAGACTCTGGTCGAGCTGCCTGAAGTCGAATCTTCCTGGCATATCTATCCAATCAGGCTGAATCTGGACATGCTGATGATAGATCGCGACCGTTTCATCGAAGAGATGAGAACGAGGAATATTGGAACCAGCGTCCACTTCATCCCCATTCATATCCATCCATATTATCGTGACAAGTATTCCTATAAAGCCGATGCCTTCCCGGTCGCGTACGAGAACTATCTTCGCCTTGTTACCTTGCCGCTGAATCTCCGCATGTCGGATACTGACGCTTTTGATGTTATCGAAGCGGTCAGTGATATCGTCAAAAAATACCGGCGCTAGGTAACCGGATGCCCAAGAGATTTTTTGACCTGGCTGTTTCCTTTCTGGGATTGATCGCCCTCTCCCCCCTGTTCGCCATGATCGCCATCTGCACCAAGCTGGAATCCCGAGGTCCTGTGTTCTTCCGGGGGGAGCGGGTCGGCAGAGCGGGAAAACCCTTTCTCATCTTCAAGTTCCGCAGCATGGTCGCAAATGCCGGCGCCATCGGCCCCGAGCTGACCGTGTCGAGCGACCAAAGGATCACCAGAGTCGGCGCCGTCCTTCGCAGATCGAAGCTCGACGAGCTACCACAGCTTCTCAACGTGATCAAAGGTGACATGAGCCTGGTCGGGCCGCGGCCGGAGGTTCGCCGCTATGTCGATATGTTCGCCGACGAGTATGAAGAGCTTCTCGAGATCCGCCCAGGCATCACCGATCTGGCATCGCTCCAGTATCGCCGCGAGAGTGAAGAGCTTGATGAAGCCGGCGATCCGGAGGCTTATTACATCGACAAGATCATGCCGGAAAAAATTCGCCTGGCTCATGAATACCGGAGCAGATCCTCCCTCCTTTTCGATGCGCGGATAATCTTTCGCACAATCACCCGGATCGCGCAGGAATCCGTTTTGCTGGATGCCGCGCTCCTGGTAATCGTGCTTCTGGTAATCGCCGCGGCCGTGCTATATCCGGACTCATTTATCCCCGGCGGACCCGGTTTTGGATCGATGCGAATGACTCCGCTTTCATTACTGTCGCCGTTTGTGCTCCTCTTCGGCCTCGTTTATTTGATTACCTGGCGCAAGCGCCTAAAGGCAAATGCAGTCGATGCCTCCCTTATTGTCTTCATGGCTTTTTTTGTTGCTCGAAACCTGGCGGGCACATCGGCCATCGGGTCCCTTAAATATTCTTTATACGGCTTGGTGATCTTTTATCTCTGCGCTTATTTAAGCCGGCGCGCTTCTTACCTGAGGGCCGTCATTTACACAATCGTTTTTCTGGCGTTCATCACTGCCTTTTATGGCGTCTTTGTCGAATATGTCCTCCAGAGGAATGTGCTCTTCTTTCCGCTGATCTCAGAAGTGGTCAAAGAACCTCCGCAGGGCCTTCATCGAATAGGCTCGACTCTGGCTCACCCCGTTGCCTACGGGGCCTTTCTGGTTCAAGTAGCGCCGTTTTGTGTCTTTCTGGTTCTGAGATCGAAAGATAAGTTCATACGGCTGTTTGGCGGCGCTGCCAGCGTCATGGTCCTTTTGGCGCTCTTCCTGAATTATTCAAAAGGCAGTTGGCTTGCAGCGCTGTTATTGAGCCTCATATGTTTTACCTTTATGTTATTCAGGTCCCGAAGCAGGGATATCTACTTTGTCTCGCTGCTGGCCTTGGTCGCATCCGTGTTCACGCTCGTCTTCTGGAATCAGATTTCATCGGAGGTCTCGGTCCGTACCGGTCTCAGCATCGAGGGCCGACAGTTCGGCTGGGATGCCGCAGTTACGACGATTGAAAAACATCCCCTGCTTGGCGTGGGCTTGTGGAATGGACAGCCGGAGAGTTTTTCGTATCTGTCTGAAGCCATGCAGTCGCAAAGCCTGCACATGCCAATCGACAACTATTACCTTACTTTGCTTGCCGAAGAAGGGATTGTCGGTTTTTCCTTGTGGATGCTGTTCATCGCCGCAATCATCAAGCGAGGGTTCAAGGCTGCGGCCAGCCGAAGAGGTGAGTCTACTTCCCTGCTGTTTGCCCTGGTTCTCAGCGTTCTGGGACTAACGCTCAATGCGATTACTTATGAAGCGATGTTCGTCTGGTCGAATCTGATCATATTTTGGGTCTCTGCAGGATTACTCAGAGGACTTCTTGAAGATAAGACCAAGATTACGGCCACCACAGAGCCAACTTGACCTGTCAAAAGAGCGTTTACAAACAAGCATCCTTTTAAATAGACTCGTGATGTAAATCGACCAAGGACCTGCGCTATCAGCGGAGCGTACAAACAATTCAAGAGACAATCACTGGCGATATTGGTCGATGCCTGCATCGTCATCAACGCTTACACCATGGCATCGCTTGTTCTCTTTTCTCGCTGGGCGCCTCTTCGATATTACGACGAACTGCTTATATTTTTACCAATCGCGGTGCTCGTTCATTGTGTAGTCAATATCCGGTTCGGCCTGTACCGGTTTGTCGGACGCTATGCGGGACTGAGGCAGGCCCTGCGAACCAGCCAGGCGGTCGCGGTGACGACGATCTTTCTCTTGGCCGCGGGATTCCTGACGATGCGTTCGTCACCACTGCACGTCGCAGTCATGGTGCCGATCGGCGGCATCATCGCCTTTATCTTTCTCACCGTGGTCCGTTTCTACCCGCGAATCTTCTACGAACGTTCGCTTAGAGAGGTTTCCGCCCCGGTCAGACTTCTGATCGTCGGCGCCGGCTCCGCCGGCGAGATGATCATCCGCAGCATCCAGAAGGAACCCGACCTGGCCATGAAAGTCGTCGCCCTGGTTGATGACAATCCCAGGCTGAAGGGCCTCGAGATTCATGGAGTGCCGATCTATAGTCCTACTGAGCGGATTCCAGACATCATCAAGGAAAAGGCTGTCGATGAGATACTGATCGCGATCCCCAGCGCCTCGCTCAAGGACTTCAGGCGCCTCTGGCGGATATGTTCCCGGTCAGGCAAAGCGACCAAAACGCTCAGGCCCCTGCAGAGCATACATTACGGCAAGGTGGGCCTCGATCACATAACCGAGATCCAGATCGAGGATGTACTGGGGCGTCAGCCCGTAAAGACGGATTACGCCCAAATCAGCGCCTTTATCGACGGCAAGGTCGTGCTGGTCACCGGCGCCGGCGGCTCCATCGGCTCGGAGCTGGTGATGCAGATCTCACACCACAATCCCGGACGGGTCATCCTCGTCGACCAGGACGAGACCGCCCTCTACCAGATACACGAAAAACTCAATCATCAATATTTCCATAATCACGAGCTTTGCGTCAGCGACATCCGGTCGGAAAGCAAACTCGATTATATCTTCCGCAAATATCAGCCCGACCTGGTTTTCCATGCCGCCGCCTACAAGCACGTGCCGCTGATGGAACTGCAACCGGACGAGGCTGTTCTCAACAACGTCCTGGGGACCTGGAATGTGGCTCGCATCGCGGGAGATAACAAGGTGGAATCATTCGTCAATATTTCCACTGACAAGGCCGTCGAGCCGGTCAACATGCTCGGCGCCACCAAACTTTTAGGAGAGCGGGTCGTCTGCGACCTGGGAGAAGTCTATCCGGAGACAAGGTACTGCTCGGTGCGGTTCGGAAACGTGCTCGGGAGCCGTGGCAGCGTTATCCCCATTTTCCGGGAACAGATTCTGGCGGGCGGACCGATCACCGTCACCCATCCTGAGATGACGAGATATTTCATGCTCATCTCCGAAGCCGTCGATCTGGTTCTGCAGGCGGCTGCCTATCCGGACCGGAACAAGGTTTATGTGCTTGAGATGGGCAAACCGGTTAGGATCGTCGACCTGGCGGAACAGATGGTCGGCATCATGCGTCCGGGAAGTGACGTCGAGGTTACCTTCACCGGACTTCGGCCGGGGGAAAAGCTCCACGAGCAATTGATCAGCAAGTACGAGGTCCGGCTGGAGACAAGCCACCCCATGATCTATCTGGTCAAGAACCCGGATTCACAGTCTCCGGTCCTGCCTAGCCTGCCGTCACTCATCCATGTGGCGAGGATCCACGATCATGATGCCATCCGGGATCTTTTGCAAAGCTGGATCCCATCCTACTCGCCATTTGACATGCGCCTCGTTGGCGCAATTAACATCAAAGGCGAAACTGCGGCAGGCGAACTTGAGTCCGAGCCCGCCGCCACTGCCGACGAGCTGGCCTACCCCTGGGCAGGTGGAAGGGCTGAGCTGGATTAATCTTCAAAACCTGTGGCTGCTTGCTCCCCGAAGCGTCTAATCGGGCCTACCCCGGTTCTAGTCAGCCGCCATTCCTGCTTCCGCTTTCAGATGCTGGTCGACCGGATTGAGATCGACCGCCTTCCGGAAATATTCCGCCGCCTTATCCGGCTCATTCAGACGGTCACGCTCGTACAGGGCGAGCTGCTCCCAGGTCGCATAGTTCTGCGGTTGTAGCTGCGTGGCCCGTGTCAGCGTCGTCTCTGCCTCCAGCAACCTGCCGATACGCTGCTGGGCGCCCGCCAGCACAAAAAGCGATTGCACCGAGAGCGGATTGTAAAAGACCGCCGCTTCGGCAGTTTGCAGAGAGTCGACTCTGTAACCCATCTCAGCCTGTTTCAGGGACGTGTTCCGCAGGTGATCCGCGTACCATGGGATCACCGCCAGGATAATAGCGCCCATAGCCAGCACGATCATGCCTGTGCGGACAATACTTCTTGACATACTTCCAGTTTTCAAAATCACGATTCCTCTCTCGATGACGTTCCTGAACCTTAAACTCGACGCCTCCCGATTTCAATGCCGTCTTTAACTACATTAACAACCATAATAGTCTGGTTGCAATATATTCACATAACCGTTAGGTTTTCCATTGGCATAAGAGGAAAAGCCTTATTTGTGTCGAAATCGTTAAAGTTATTCGTGTTGCCTTTGGGAGGTTTTTGCCCGGATATTTTGACAATCGATTAAAGTTTTCAGATGTTTGTCCGTAAGGTCACATAGGATTCATTTTGGGTTCACCCAAATAAGTGCTCCGCATAACAGTAAGGAGGTGATTTTGTGAGAATTGCTACACTTATTGTTTTATGTCTGGTGTTGACATTGTGTTTTGCCAGCACCGCTTTCGCTGCATGGCCTTCAGGCGCCCAGGGCGATCAGTACGTTCCGGTTAACAATGCCATGGCGGGCGTAGTGGCAGGCGCCGGCATTTCACCTGATACGTTCGTTTCTATTTACAACACCGCAGCCACAGGTGGCGACACTACCGGATTCACTTCGACTCAGCTCAGCGCTGCTTGTCAGGCTCTTTCGCAGTTGAGTGGTTACCAGGATGTGCTAGCCGATTACAATACGGTTTACAACAATCTTGGTTGCGGCACCACGCTGGATCCGGCAGGTCCGACTCGAGGGGCTCTGCCCAGCACTGGTATTGCCATAGCCCTGTTGATCGGTTCCGGAGTCGTTGGAATCGGAGCTGCTTCGCAATTGTTAAAGCGCAGCCACAGCTAGAAATTCGTTAATCGGCGCGTCGATTTGTGCTTGAATAAGTAAGAGGCCCGGTAGATCTACCGGGCCTCTTTGTTTCTTCGATCTGATTCAGGGCTAGGCGGCGTTACCGTCTTCTGAAATCGCCCTGTAATCTCCCCCACCCTGCTTATACGCATAGTAGGCACTTTTTTCCGGCCTGACATTGTTTAGCACGACTCCGATCACGTTCGCGTTCACCTGGTCCAGCGCGGCTTTGGCGCGTATGGCGACATTACGATGCCCGTACTGCGCGTCCAGTACCAGGACCGTGCCATCAACCAGAGAAGACAGGATGGCAGCGTCGGTCACAAGGCCGATCGGAGGCGCATCGATGATGACCATGTCGTAATGCTTCTCGGCCCTGCGCAGAAAGCTCCGGAAACGAGCCGACCCCAGAAACTCCGATGGATTGGGTGGCGGCGGTCCGCTGCCGATCACCGTAAGCCCTGGCAAACTCTCCTCAAAAATCAGCTCGCCCTCCTCCTTGAGGTGCCCGATGATACTTGTCAATCCGCCATTTCGAGGCAGATTGAACAGCTTGTCCTGGCTGGGCAGCCTCAGGTCGCAATCGATCAGCAGGACCCTTTTTTCCGCCTGGGCCATGATCACGGCGAGATTGGCGCATACTGTTGATTTTCCTTCACCACGCTCGGCGCTGGTAATAACGATTGAATGCAGGCCCTTGTCGATGTTCGTAAGGACCAGGTTCGTTCTCAGGGAACGAAAGGCTTCGGCAATAACCGAATTGGGATAGAACTTCACGTAAAGATGATAATCGTCGTTATTCGACATAGATCAGTACCTTGATGTTTCGCTAAGGGTTTCATTGGTCATCTGGGGTATGACTCCGAGTATCGGCAGACCCAGGGTTTCTTCGACTTCATCATTAGAACGCCAGCGCGTATCAAACCGGTCGAGCAGGAAAGCTATACCGATTCCCAACCCCAGTCCCATCAGGACTGCAAGAATCGCGTTACGCGTCGGCGTGGGACGGACTGGAGCTCCGGGGATTCCGGCGCCCTGCCAGACCTGTGCCGTCAGGCCGCTGCGTGATGATTCCGTGGTCTGGATCAGTTCCGAGAAAGCATTGCCGACTCCATTGGCGATCGCGGCAGCCTCAACGGGATCGGTATCCGTCACCGTGACATCGATCAGCTGTGTCTGCTGAACCGGTTGCGCTGAGATCGCACCCATAACAGCGTCAGGCGAAGTCTGTAGTCCCAGGTCTCCCACGACCTTTTCCGCAACAGTGCGCGAGACGATCATCTTGCTCATGCTGTTGGCGACTTCCTGAAGCGCGGTAGTCAGATTGAGATTTTCGGCCAGACCCTGGTTCTGACCTACGAGTATGGTGATTGACGACTGGTATACTTTTGTCTGCCGGGCGCTGAAGTAGTAGCCGAAGACGCCGGCAATGACAGCCGCTGCGATTATCAGCCAGACGTACCGGCGCATTATTTTGAAGGCTTCGGAGAAAGTCATGGCTTGTTGAAGTCGGAAATCTTAAAAATGTTCATTAACATACTATAGGCCGCCATATGGCGGCTCTTGAGTAAATTCTAGCTTAATCTGAAACAGAATCAAAATTCGACAAAAAGGGGAATATACCTCTATGGATATACCGGACGCCTTGACAGGCGCTGAGAGTTATGAGAGGGCCCCGGGGGTGGGTTAGATAGTTTGATGCCGCGGGAGAAAGGGCCTGAAGGCCCTTTCTCCCGCGGCACACATTGTCTAATGTCTCACAGGTTTATCAGGTCATCATGCCGGACCTGGTTCTTGTGGTCCTGGTGGATGACTGCTGCGTCTGGTTGCTCTGGGTCTGTGGCTGGCTCTGGGTTTGCGGCTGGCTCTGGCTGTTCTGCCAGGCATTCTGACAGGCGTCGTACATCTGCTGCCAGTCGCCACTCTGCATTGCCTGCCTCATGGCGTCGTAATTGGCGCCGTTCATCATTCCGTATCCCTGGGCGCCGTTACCGTAACCCATCATTCCCGGACCGATCGGCGTGGTGCCTGTACCACCGGAGCCATTCGCCGGCGGGGCCGGAGTGGTGGCTGCGGGAAACTGCATCATGCCTCGGCCGGATCCATAAGGCTGATTCTGCGCGAAAACCGCTGTTGCGCCGACGAGCAGAAGACCGAGCGCTATAACTGCTATAAGTGTAAATCTGGACATAAATAACACCTCCTTCGTCTTCGATTTCTTGTTCACTGCAACCATTATGCCCGGCGAAAATGAAGGAAGAATGAAACGTCTGTGAAGAATTTGTGAAGAATCCGCCAGGTTACCGCGATGGCGATTCGCTGTTTGTGGCGCGGATGAGGCCTACGAAGCCGATGAAGGCAACAGAACGCTGAATCGTGTTCCCTTGGCCGGCGCGCTGGAAACGCTGATGGTCCCACCGAGAGCCTCCACGTAGCGCTTGGCAATCGTCAAGCCGATGCCAGTGCCTCCCCGCTCCCGGGACCGGGACTTGTCGGCCCGGTAGAAGCGCTCGAATATGTGAGGCAGGTCTTCGGCGCCGATGCCGATGCCCGTGTCCGCAACCGTAACCGCCACCTTGCCGTCCTGCCCGTGGACTTCCACTGTGACCTTGCCGCCGGCATCGGTGTATCTCAGAGCGTTGTCGATAAGATTCGTCAGCACCTGATCGAGCTTGTCTTCATCGGCCAGTACCGGCGGCGCGCCGGGATCGATATCAACCGACAGATCGACACCCTTGTCGCGGAATTGCGGCTCCAGTCGCCGTGAGAGGCGGTCAAGAACGGTCTGTGCCTGCAGCGGGATGATATCGAGCTTTTCCTTGCCCGATTCCGCCCGCGACAGCCTCTGCAGATCGTTGACCAGCCGGCTAAGCCTGCCGGCCTCCCTGTGCACAAGCTCGTAAGTCTCTTCGGTCGCCGGCACAACACCGTCGATCAGCCCTTCCATGTAGCCGGAAATGCTTGTGAGCGGCGTCCTGAGTTCGTGAGCGATATTGGCCATCAGTTCACGCCTAAGCTTCTGCGATTCCTGCAAGTTCTCCGCCATCAGGTTGAGGCTCCGGGCGAGGCTGCCTATCTCATCACGTGATTCGATCGTGACACGGCGACTGTAGTCTCCCTCGGCAATGCGCCCGGTGACCGCGGCCATCTCGTGAATTGGCTTGGTGATGCGCCGGGAGATTATCAGACTCAGAATCACCGCGATGACTACCGCCGACAGTCCGCCCCAAACAAGTGAAGCATTGAGGATGTCCCGGAACACCTGGTCGAGGTCCGCGGCCATGGCTGTCGACATCATTGAGCCCATGCCACCCACCGCCATGCTGCTGACATGTCTGCTGTAGGCGTTGACAGTCAGCTCTCGGGTAACTGCGATGACAACACTCAGACAGACCGCCGCCACGGCCAGATACGTTACCAGCAGCTTCCATTTCATTTGCGAAAAAGTGTTCATCTGGTTCCAAGTACGTTCACTTGTTATCGATTTCGAGTTTATAACCGACGCCGCGGACCGTCCTTATATGCTTGGGATCGCCGGGGTCGTCCTCGACCTTCTTTCTTAATTTTGCCACATGCACGTCGACCACGCGAGGATCTCCATAAAAATCATAGCCCCACACCAGCTCAAGCAACTTTTCACGCGTGAATACCATGCCCGGTCGAGATGCCAGCTGCCTGAGTATCTCAAATTCTCTAGCAGTCAACTCGAGCTTGCGGCCCGCCAGCGTTGCTTCGTAGCGGTTGGGATCGATCTCAAAATCGCCTGCGTGCAGAACGTCCTTACCGGCTGCGGCTCCCTGCTCCTGTCCACGGCGCATGATTGCCTTCACACGCGCCACCAGCTCTCTGGGGCTGAATGGTTTTGTCAGGTAGTCATCCGCTCCCAGCCCCAGACCCAGGAGCTTGTCGGCCTCCTCAGCGCGCGCAGTCAGCATCAGCACGAAAACGTTTGATTCCGAACGAAGGATGCGGCATACTTCCAGTCCGTCGACTTCGGGGATCATTACGTCGAGGACGACAAGATCGGGATGCTGGGTCCGGGCCAGCTTCAGCGCCTGCGCGCCGTCTTCTGCTTCGCTGACCTCGTAACCTTCACGGCTGAGATAGGAACTTACCAGCTTCCTGACGCTGGCCTCGTCGTCGACAACCAGGATTTTTTTTCCAGAGTTCATCCGGGAATGTAAGAACTTGAGTTCAGACCGGATTTCAGCTCAAGGTGGTCGCTGGTTCCAGGAAGAATGAAACAGCATCGATGAAGTGCGGGATGTCGTCCTCCGACTGGGCCGTGACGATGTTGTGGTCTACCACAACGCCTTGGCTCAGGTAGATGGCTCCGGCTTTTTCCAGCGTATCCTTGACGCCCGGGGTTCCAGTCACGCGTTTTCCGGATATCAACCCGGACGCAGCCACAACCGCTGCCCCGCTGCAGGATGCGCTGATAGGCTTATTCAGGGAATTCATTTCTAACAGGAGCGTGAGCACACGCTCGTCGGAACTAAGTCTCGCGACCGCGTCGCCTCCTGTGATATAAACTGCATCCAGATCGCCGGCGGAAACCTTGCCGACCACGACGTCGGGTTTAAGCAGAGAGCCCTGCCTCCCGGCGATCGCCACCGCCTCCACTTCGCCGATGCCGATTACGAGGACTTTGGCGCCTCTTTGCCGCAAGATCTGTGCGGCTTCGACGATCTGGGAATCTCCGAAGCCCTGACCTGCGATAATGCCAATTGTCCGACCGCTTAGATCCATGTCGCTCACCATTCCACGGCTTATCTAACTGATACTTACCCCATTCATCGAGAGGTAAACTCAAGCCGTTCCGCTATTCTTCTTCTCTGCGGATGAACGTTATCCTCGATTTTCCTGCTTCTGGAGTCGTGTTCTCAAGCTTCTTCTTCATCGACAGCAACCATTCCGCCATCTCGGGAGTGATGTTTTCGATGACCTGATAATGCTGCAGGCCACAGCCCTTGACGTTGCTGGCGTCAATATCCTGCGCTTCCAGCAGGCGCCAGTAAATGCAGTGCTCGCGGGTGCACCATGCGTCGATGCCCTGTGCGGCATGCAGATGGCAACGTTCAAGGTTTTTTTCGGCTGCTTCCGACATCCCATCTCCTCTGTAGTCCCTGAACAAGAATTATCCGGTAGTTAGATTATACCAACCTCGGGTATTACTTAACTGACCTGATTGTTCCCGATCAGGCCGATGTTTGCTTTCCCGAAGAATTGACGATAAGTTTCATTGTTGTCTCAAATCTGTATCTGCCAGGTACAGCAGTCTTTCTAGCCAAAGATAGCAATATATGAATACTGACCCTTTCGGGGAGAAAAAAGATTCCTGAAGCAAGTAAAGATACAGTTTGCATAGAGGTACCGCCCGAGGAAAAAATGTCGAGGATCGTGCATATGGCGACGACTGCGGTCGCCAGCCGCATCGGCCTCAACATCGATCAGGCGGACGATCTGAACACAGGCCTGGACGAGTTACTACGGGTGTCAGCATCTGAGGCCGGCCGTAAGCCTTTCTGCGTCCGTTACAATATCCATCCTGACCGCCTGGAGGTCCTTGCCGAAGACATCAATGCCAGCTTCACCGACGAGACCAGCAAAGTCAGCCGGTACCGGCGCTTCATCCTGGAAAAGATCGCGGACCGCTTTGAAGAGAAGACAAACCGGGCCGGAAGCCTCGATGTTCTGCTCGTCAAATTCCTCAACGGCTAGCCCACTCCACCTTCTTGCCTAAACGGACACAAAATTCTTTAAGCAGGGAAGAGATCGCCTCCCTGTTCCGCACCTACAAGGACAATAAGGATCCGGCGGTCAAGAACGTCCTTGTGGGAGCCTACATGGACCTGGTCCATTCGCTCGCCAGGCGGTTCGCCAACCGCGGCGAGCCGCTCGACGACCTGGTGCAGGTGGCCTCCATGGGCCTGCTCAAGGCGATCGACAGGTTTGACCCTGATCGAAACGTGCAATTTACTACTTATGCTGTGCCGACGATCGTCGGCGAGTTGAGGAGATACTTTCGCGACCGCTCCTCAGCGATACGCCTTCCTCGGGGGTTACGCGAGCGCAGCTACATGCTCAATAACGCCATTCAGCGATTCTCCCAGGAAAACGGAAGATCTCCGAATGTGAGTGAGATTGCCGTCGCAACGGGTATAAGTGAAGAAGAGGTTATCGAGGGGCTTGAAGGATCTGAGGCTACCACGATCGCCTCGCTGGACACGACTACCGAGGAAGGCGACCTGTCACTGCTTGACATTATCGGCGGTGAGGACCAAACTCTCAGGCTGTTGGATGAACGTCTAAGCCTTGCGGGTGCCATGTCTGAATTAGACTCAAGGGAACAGAATTTGCTCTACCTGCGTTTTATCGAAGGGCTCAGCCAGACCGAGATTGCCGACCGGCTGAACATCTCCCAGATGCACGTGTCGCGCCTGTTGCGACGCACGCTGCAGTCTTTACGGCAGAACCTTACATCCAGCTCCAGGGAGCCATATACATCTTGAACACTTCAGCCAGAACCGGGGAAAGATTGCTGCACCTGGTGGTGCCGGCTAAAGCCGAGTACCTCTCACTGGTGCGGCTCGTGGTCGCATCGGTTGCGTCTGACGCGGGTTTTACTGAGGAGAACATCGCCGACATCAAGGTCGCTCTTTCTGAAGCCTCGACAAACGTCGTCCGCCACGCTTACCAGCTAAACCATGATGAGGACGACAGGATCATCGAAGTGAACTGCTACGAGGAGCCGGGCCAGCTGACTATTGAAGTCACCGACTACGGCAAGGGGCTTCCTCTGCCGCCGCCGGCCACCGAGGGCCTGGGCCTGGGCATCATGGGCGGCCTCATGGACCGGGTCGACGTCGAAACCGGCTCATCCGGGACATCGGTGCTGCTGGTCAAAAGTCCTTCGACCGACCGGCATTCATCGCCCGCCTGACAAGCTTCGCTTCGCCCGCCCTGCTGACTCCGCCTGATCTTCCTGTTCCTGCCGGATTGGTGCCCGAGGTGGGAATCGAACCCACACACCCGTAAAGGCGAGGGATTTTAAGTCCCTTGTGTCTACCAGTTCCACCACTCGGGCCATCACAGAAACAATGCCTGATTATATCAATCCCCGCGCCATGAACAGCGCTGTCCCGTCAAGGATGTCGAGCTCGCTGATGAAGACATCGCCGGCCCCGGTGTAGCGCATCAGGTGCTCCATGATCAGCGCGCCCGCGACGATCACATCGGCCCGGCCGGTTTCCATGGTCGGTATATCAAGCTTCTGCGCTACCGTCATCGCGGCCAGCTGTCCGAGCAGTTCGGCAATCCTCCCATACTTGATCACATGCCCGTGTACCAGCTTGCGATCATATTCCGGCATGCCAAGATCCATCGCAGCCAGCGCCGTCGCCGTTCCGGCGACCGCGATCGTCCGGTCCGGCTTGATGAGAGAGCCGAGGTCTATCTCACGCTCCAGCATGTCCTCGATGTAGGCGGATGCGCTTTCCAGCTCGGCTGTTTCCACGGGATCCGTATTAAAGAAACGCTCGGTCAGCCGTACGCATCCAAGCGCGAGGCTGCGGGCAAACTCGACGCCGCCATCCCTGCCGGACACCATTTCGGTACTCCCGCCGCCGATATCAAAGAGGGCCACGCGTTCATCGGGATCGACACCAATTGTGGCTCCGGCAAAACTGAGGCGCGCCTCTTCGTCTCCGGAGAGTATCCTTGCTTCAAAACCGAAATCTGCGGCCAGGGAAGTGATGAACTCTTCACCGTCACGCGACTCCCTGACGGAGCTCGTGGCGATCAGCAGCACTCGCGAGGCGCCAAGTCTACCGATAACTGAGGCGTAGCGCTCGACGCAGGCATGCACGCGCTCCCGCGCCTGGGGATGCAGCCTCCCCCCCGAATCAACCCCTTCTCCCAGACGGGTCACGGTAGTAATGCGATCGAGTTCTTCAACCTGCTCCGCACCTGCATCCGCCACAAACAAGCGGGTTGAGTTTGTCCCGGTATCGATAACGCCAACCTTCATGACGGCTCATCACCTTTATCTGATGAACGCTTCCGCTTCTCACTGGATGATGGCTTTTTCCCATCATCCGGCTGGTCTTCTTCCATGATCTTCATTGCCCAGCCGGCGCATCTTTCGTCGGAACATTCGGTCGCCGTCAGGGCGGACATGATCTTGCGGCCCAGAAGATAGTCATCGTGTATGAGATAAAAAGCAGCGTGCGCATGCAGGCATTTCAGAAGCTCCGGCCTGCGTGAAGCGGCTATGAGCACGCCGTCTTCATCCGCTGTACTTTCACCGGTTGATTTTGCCGCCGCAGCCGCCACTGCGCGCCGGTATTCGTCAGAATAAAGCTTCTGCGCACGCATAAGGCCCAGGTACAGATCTCTATTTGAAGTCAGTTTTTGCTGCAATTCATCTATCAATCCGGAATCCTCCAGACGGGCAAGCCCACGCCGCAACCAGGGGCATGAAAGATAATAAAGGTTTGGATTGGGTCGGCCCAAAGCGGTCCGGGTCAGGTTCCTGAGGACCGCGGGCCAGCCATAACTGCAAGTAACCGCCACTTCGAAGCCGATGTCGGGCATGCGGCCTAGCTGCCTGGCGACCAGCAGTCGCAATTCCGACAGGGAAAGCTCCCGGGAAAACAACTTTTAGGGAAGGAGCGAGCTGACTGAGTTTACAACGCGCTCGAAAAGCGAAGGGTCCTGCGGCTGGGGAACATCGGCTGCGGGCGGCGCGCCGTCATTCAGGTCCTTGACCACATACGGCTGCTCGCCCGGCTTGACCATGCCGAGGTCTTTGCGTGCCACCTGCTCGACGTAGCCCGTATTCTGCAGATTGATTTTTTCCTGCTCGAGCTCGTCGTGCTGCAGGCGAAGGTCGTCCGTGACCGCCTGCTCCCGCTGGATGGCGCTGCTTTTTTCCAGATAGGCCTTCACCGGCGATACGTAGCTTCCCATGATCAGCAGGATGATTCCCAGGACAACAAGACGCCACCAACCGCGCCTCCTGGAAAGAAAGCCGATCATGCCGGGTGATGCCGTAGCTCTCGAGGACAAACAGGACTCCCTGCCGCTTTAATAGTTACCGTGTATGGTTTCGCCGCCGGGGCTATCCTTCCTCCATCCTGTGGACCTTGATGAGGTTGGTGGTGCCCGGGACGTTGACCATGACCCCGGCGGTAATGACGATATCGTCCCCGGGGCCGGCCAATCCTGCCTCTCGGGCCGACTCGATCGCTTTGGCGAACATGTCGTCAGTGTCACGCGCCGGGGATACGAGGCATGGCTCCACTCCCCAGACCAGCGCCAGCTGATTGACGACGTCCCGGTTGGAGCTCACGGCCAGGACGGGGGCCGGCGGCCGGTGTTTGGCGACTTCCATGGCGGTCGTGCCGGAGCTGGTGGGCGTAACCAGCGCCCTGACATCGAGATTCTGGGATATCTCGCACGCGGCGGCGCTGATGGCGTCGGTGACGGATTTGCCCGACCTCATGTGCCCGTCACCGCGATGCCTGATCGTGGATTCAACCGTCTTGGCGATCCGGTGCATGGTGCTGACGGCCTTCACCGGATATTTGCCGATCGCAGTCTCCCCCGAGAGCATCACCGCATCGGTGCCATCGTATACGGCATTGGCGACATCGCTGGCTTCGGCCCGGGTGGGAATCGGCCGCTCGATCATCGATTCGAGCATCTCGGTCGCGGTGATGACGGTCTTGGCCCTCTTGACCGCCCTGCGGATGATCTCCTTCTGCCAGTAAGGGACCCTCTCGGGGGCGATCTCGACTCCGAGGTCGCCGCGCGCGATCATGACCGCATCGGCCACGTTGATGATCGAGGTTATGTTCCTGATCGCCTCGTGTTTTTCTATCTTGGCGATGATCCTGACGTTGCGCTCCGTCCTGCTTTTGATCATGCCGCGCAGCTCGGTGATGTCCTCCGCCGAGCGGACGAACGACAGCGCCACATAATCGACGCCGGCCTGCAGGGCGAAATCGAGGTCCTGCCGATCCTTGGCGGTCAGGCTGGGAGCGGTGATCTGTGCCCCGGGCATATTTACCCCCTTGCGGGAAACAAGGCTGCCGCCGGCCGTCACCCGGCAGATCACGTCGCCGTCGGTGATCTCGAGCACCTTCAGGGCTATGCGGCCGTCGTCGAGGAGAATTCTGCCCCCGGCTGCTACGACCTTGGGTAATTCGGCGTAATTGACAGGGACCAGGTCCCGTGTTCCGGTGATCCTCTGTGTAGTCAGAGTTACCTGGCGCCCGCGGATCAGATCCACCCCGCCATCGGGCATCTCGCCGATCCTGATCTTGGGCCCCTGGAGGTCGGCGATGATGGCGATGAACCTTCCAAGCTCGGAAGCCGCCGCCCGCACTGTGGCTATCGCTTGCGAATGTTCACCATGGCTGCCATGCGAGAAATTGAGACGGATGGCGTCGACGCCGGCTTCTACAAGCGACCGTATCTGCTGCTCACCCTCGGATGACGGACCGAGAGTGGCGACTATCTTTGTCCTCCGCAGGCTCATTTTTTCCTTTCTTTACTCAGGTCTTATGCCCTGATAAACTTGAGACTTTTCAAATACTATGAAATAGCCTATAATACATTTAATTCAGTCTAGCTAACGGTGCGGCACCCACACGCTGCCGGAAGCGAGGGTCAGGATGGAAAAGATGGACAAGATGGGTAAAAAGATGGAGAAGTGCAAGGCCCCGGGTTGCAGCAAGTGGGTTCTGGGCGAAAACGACTCGGGTTTCTGTTCCGAACACCAGTACAGGATCGATCCGATCAGCGCCCTCTACGTTGACAAAACCCCCGAACAGGTGGCCGACGACGACCGCGCCGTCGAGTTTTTCGCCTGGCTCCTGCAACATCGCAACGTGGAAGAACTCTTTAACTGATTTAGTATCCAGGTCAATGACTCCGATTATTCGAAGCGCCCTTCCGGGGCGCTTCTTTTTTTTGGAGAAATCATCCGGCGATTAATATCCTGGCCTAACTCTGGTGATTATACATGGCCAGCATCATCTCGCCAGCCGGGTTAAGGGAATGGATCGTGAATCCCGGAGGCGCCGATAGCAGGGCATCACTGTAATTGAAGATGACACGGATGTCGGCGTCGATGAGCGATTTGGCCGCGGCGGCCGCATTCTTGGCCGGAACCGCTAGCAGGCCGCTGACAATATTCCTTTCGAGGACGGTTTCCCTGATCTCCGAGACGTGCTGGACCGCCATCTCCCCCGCCCTCGATCCGACTTTGGCGGGATCGATGTCAAATACCGCGGCAATCCTGAAACCGTGATCGAGTATGACGTCGGCGCCGGCTATGGCCGCCCCCAGATTCCCCCATCCAAGCAGGGCGACGCCGTAATCGCCCGGAGCCAGAAGTATCTTCCTGATCCGGGCGTTCAGCTCGGAGACGTCGTATCCCACACCCCTTTTGCCGAATTTTCCGAAAGCGCTGAGATCGCGCCTGATCTGGGTTGGGTTGATATGGGAAAACTCGCTCAGCGATTTCGAGGAGATGGAGCCGTGTCC
Organism: Actinomycetota bacterium; assembly: GCA_023382335.1. GTDB lineage: Bacteria > Actinomycetota > Thermoleophilia > BMS3ABIN01 > BMS3ABIN01 > JACRMB01. The sequence continues at coordinate 13,356 of JAMCPM010000011.1, read as the reverse complement.
GGCTTTTTGCGTCTGCGTGAGGACTTGAAGATAGCGCGACAGCCTGGCGGCGACTCCGGGGGCTAACTTTTCTTCTGACATGCGGGACTCCTGTCGTATCGGGTAGATACAAGGCGGACTCTATCGGTTCACAGCAAATCGTGCAACCCGGAGATCCCTGTTATAAAACCTCTTCTGCGGGCATAAGCGATATAAGCGATAGATACCTGGTTTAAGGGAAGATCACCGGCAACCGGCGAGGAAACGTGCCTTATCGCTGGCCGCACGAATCCTTGCTGGCGCAGATACGTCAAAACATTGACAATATAAGACTTAGATTTTATACTGACAACGCGCTAAATGTTTTTTTCCAAGAGGAGGAACCAATCATGGGTAAAGTAATAGGAATCGACCTGGGAACGACAAATTCGTGTGTCGCAGTGCTGGAAGGCGGCGAGCCGACCGTTATCCCTAATTCCGAGGGCGGGCGCACCACTCCGTCGGTTGTGGCATTCACCAAGGACGGCGAGCGGCTGGTTGGCACCATCGCCAAACGCCAGGCAGTGACCAATCCGGAAAACACCGTCACGTCGATCAAGCGGTTCATGGGACGCAAGGAATCAAACGTCCGCGATGAGGAGAAAACCGTTTCATACAAGGTAGAAAAGGACTCGAGCGGCGACGTGATCATTGACGCCGGCGGCAAGACCTGGAAGCCCCAGGAGATCTCGGCCATGATCCTGCAGAAGCTTAAGCGTGACGCTGAGGATTACCTCGGCGAGGAGGTCACCGAGGCGGTTATCACCGTTCCTGCATATTTTGAAGACTCGCAGCGTCAGGCCACCAAGGACGCCGGCAAGATCGCCGGCCTGGAAGTCAAACGTATCATCAACGAGCCGACGGCCGCCTCGCTGGCCTACGGCCTCGACAAGGAACACGACCAGACCATCCTTGTCTTCGACCTTGGCGGCGGCACCTTCGACGTATCGGTCCTGGAACTCGGAGACGGCGTCTTTGAGGTCAAGGCCACCAGCGGAAACAACCATCTCGGCGGCGACGACTTCGACAAGCGCATCGTCGACTGGATGGCGGACGAATTCAAGAAGGAGCAGGGAATCGACCTGCGCCAGGACAAGATGGCCGTGCAGCGTCTGGTTGAAGCGGCTGAGAAGGCCAAGATCGAGCTCTCCAGCGCCATGAGCACCGATCTCAATCTGCCGTTCATCACCGCCGACGCCAGCGGCCCCAAGCATATGACCATCACGCTTAATCGCGCCAAGCTCAACGAATTGACCTCCGATCTTATCGAGAAGACAGTCGGGCCGATGAAGCAGGCCATCAAGGACGCAGGCATCAGCGCTGACGCCATCGACCAGGTGATCCTCGTCGGCGGCATGACGCGTATGCCCGCGGTCCAGGAACAGGTGCAGAAAGTAACCGGCAAGGAGCCCCACAAGGGCGTAAATCCGGATGAGGTCGTTGCCGTGGGCGCTGCGATACAGGGCGGTGTGCTGGCCGGCGAGGTAAAGGACGTGCTCCTGCTCGACGTGACTCCACTCTCCCTCGGCATCGAGACCAAGGGCGGCGTCATGACCAAGCTCATCGAACGCAACACCACCATCCCCACCAAGAAGAGTGAGATCTTCTCCACTGCGGATGACAACCAGACCAGCGTCGAGATCCACGTGTTGCAGGGCGAGCGCGAGATGGCGGCCCATAACAAGACGCTGGGCAAGTTCCAGCTTATGGGAATACCGCCGGCACCACGCGGCATACCGCAGGTCGAGGTGACTTTCGACATCGACGCCAACGGTATCGTTCACGTCTCAGCCAAGGATCTTGGCACCGGACAGGAACAGAAGATACAGATCACCGGTTCCACCGGTCTCAAGGATGACGAGATCAGCCAGATGATCAAGGACGCCGAGGCGCATGCTGATGAAGACCACCGTCAGCGGGAGCTGGTCGAGGCGAAAAACAACGGCGAGAACCTCATCTATTCGACTGAGAAGTCAATCAAGGAGATGGGCGACAAGGTTGATGCTGACACCAAGGCGGGTATCGACAGCGCCACCGCCGACCTCAGGAAGGCGATGGAGGGCGATGATACCGATGAGATCAAGGCCAAGACCGAGGCCCTGCTGAACGCCTCGCACAAACTGGCTGAAGCTGTATACCAGCAGGCGCAGTCGTCATCTCAAAGCGGCGGCGAAACCTCAGGCTCGGCCGAAACCGCCGAGGATGAAGTCGTCGAAGACGCTGATTACGAGATCATCGATGAAGATGAAAAGAAAAAGAAATAAGCGGGCCGGATAACGATGACGCCAGAAAAAGAATCGCCGGCCGGTCAGGAAAATCAGCACGGCCCGGAGAAACCCCGGCAGAAAGGGGACCCTTCGGGCCGCAAGCTGGCTGAGATATCTACCGATCTTCACGAGGAAGTGCTGCGTGAGCGTGACGAGTATCTCGAATCCCTGCAGCGGCTGCAGGCAGAGTTCGCCAACTTCCGCAAGCGTGTCCTGAGGGACAGTGAGCAGCAGACGAAAAGAGCGTCCTCTGAGGTGATCGAAGAGCTCCTGCCGGTGCTCGACAATTTCGAACGCGCCATGCAGGCAGCGGCCCAGCATGACGAGAAACTGCTTACCGACGGCGTTGAGCTGGTGTACAACCAGTTGCGCGGCATCCTCACCCGGCGCGGCCTTTGTGAGATCGAGGCCGAAGGCGAGACCTTCGACCCCAACCAGCATGAAGCCGTGCTCTGCCAGCCCTCCGGCAAACACGAGGAAGGCACCGTGATGCAGGTCCTCGAGAAAGGCTATCAACTGGAGGATAAGGTCGTGCGCCCCGCCAAGGTGATCGTTTCCACCACACCTGATGAGAACGATACCCCTGGCAAAGGCGGCGGGCCAAAGTCTTCGTGATGAGCTGTGGCGGATCTTTACAAAATACTGGGCGTTGAAAAAAACGCCAGCCAGGCCGAATTAAAAAAGGCCTACCGCAAGCTCGCCCGCAAATACCACCCCGATACCAATCCCGACGACAAAGAGGCCGAATCCAGATTCAAGGAGATCTCGGCAGCCTACGACGTACTTTCCGATCCCGAGAAGCGCAAGCGGTATGACGCCGGCCCCGCCGCCTTTGGACCGGGCGGTCCCGGAGGCGGCCAGGGATTCGATTCGGATATGTACCGGGACATGTTCGGCGCAGGCGGCTTCGGCGGCGGGCGCGCCGGAGCTGGCAGCGGCGGCTTCAATATCTTTGATATGTTCGGAGGAGGAGGCGGCGGTTACGGCGCCCGTGGCGCTCCCGAAAGGGGCGCTGACCTCACCTACATCCTTACACTTTCCTTTGAGGATTCCCTCAAGGGCGTAACCACAAAAATCGCGGTGGACAAAAACATCCAGTGCCCTGTTTGCCGCGGCAGTGGAGCCGAGCCGGGGACTTCTCCCATCACCTGTCCCGAGTGCGGCGGCCGCGGTGTCATCGCCCAGAATCAGGGCTTCTTTGCCATGAGTAGCGTCTGCCCCCGTTGCGGCGGCGCCGGCACCATCATCGAAAGCCCCTGCCATCGCTGCAGCGGCGCCGGCACTGTCAGGGCCACGAAAAAATATACGGTAAAGATCCCGGCTGGAATAAAATCAGGCAACAAGATCAGGCTCAAGGGAAAAGGCCAGCCTTCTCCATCCGGCGGCTCGCCGGGCGACCTCTTCGTGAAAGTCGAGGTGGCTCCCAGCCCCAGGTTTCATCGCAAGGGCGATGATCTCATACTCACGGTGCCGGTCACCTTTCCCGAGGCAGCCCTTGGCGCCCGGGTCGAGGTGCCGACAACCGACGGCAACATCTCCCTAAAGGTGCCCAAGGGCACACAGAATGGCAGAATGCTCCGGGTCAAGGGACAAGGCGCTCCTCACATGAAAGGCGGCGGCAACGGCGACCTTATCGTGAAGGTCAAGATAGTGGTTCCAACGAAGCTTAACAAGGCGCAGAAGGAAGCTCTCGAGAATTATTCCAAGCTTGCCGCCGAGGATCCCAGAAAAGATCTGGTCTGACTGAAATGAGCGATCCCCAGAAAAGTCACATATGACTGATTCGGAAAAAAATTCAGAAAGGGCGCTGTTCATGATCTCGGTTGCGGCCGAGCTGGCCGGCATGCATCCGCAGACGCTGCGCATTTATGAGCAAAAAGGCCTGATCAACCCAGCGCGCACGCCGAAAAACACCCGCCTTTACTCCGAGGAAGATATCGTCCGGCTGCGCTACATCCAGCGCCTCACAACCGAGTTGGGAATGAACCTGGCAGGCGTCGAGAAAGTCATCGAGCTCGAGGAGCAGATCGAGAGCCTCCATTCCCGAATCGCCGGCCTGCGCCGCGAGATGGAGCAGGTCACCCTCCAGCTCCATGCGGAAGTCGAAGCGGTGCACAAGAGCTACAAACGTGAACTGATCCTGCTTCCGCGAAGCGAGATCGTCGCCACCAGAAAGAAGCGCTAGGCACTAAAGCTTTAGAAATAACGGCTGCTGCCGGTTAGTTAGCGTCTTTCGTATCCGCCTAGCAGTTGATCCCCACTTCTGGTCGAGCTGTTCGGACGCGACGCGAACAGCGACAGCTATATGGTACATCAGCTTGAGGGGCTTGCGAAGAAGATTATATAACACCAATGCAATAATTTGGCTTTGCCAATCGCAGCTTCTTTGCAGTCGGAATCGGGTAAATCCAGATCTCTAGCTGAAAAAACCCTAATTGCTTATCTGAACGAATTAACCGCAGTTTCTCCTCCTCATATTTAGTATTGACATATGCACTTTGTTAGACTAACCTTATATTTATATTTCGTAGCTTCTTACCCGTATATTGAGTGCTATGTAATAATATTGTTGTACTCATCTGCTTATTGTAAATGTCTCTATTTCCAACCGGCGACAGGCAACACTGGAGGTTTTTTTGGGTTCTTTATCAAACATTTTGGAAGCAACTGTAATTGCCATCAGGGAAGGAATTGAAGCGACCCTTGTGGTCGGCATCGTTCTGGCATATCTACAGCAAGCAGGGCGCCCCGAGCTGAGGCGCTTTGTTTGGCTCGGTGTTTGCATTGCAGTCATGGCCAGTGTAGCTGCGGCCTTCTCTTTTCAGATCATCGGCGTTGATGCTGATAATGACCTTACCGAAGGCATTACCATGCTTACTGCCGGCCTCATGGTTGGCACCCTGGTCGTCTGGATGTTCCGCCAGGGTAAGAGCCCAAAAAGGGAAATCGAAGACAAGCTGGACCGGCTGACCTCTGGTAAATCGGTCACGCTGGGATCTGCCATCGGCATGCTGCTATTTGTCTTCTTCATGGTTGGCAGAGAAGGGATTGAGACAGTCTTGTTCCTACTAGCGTTGGGTGGAACCGTTGTTTCCAATCCGGCCTATAACTTGATTGGCGGCATTTTGGGAATCGGACTGGCAATAGTATTCGGCGTGTTGCTGTTCAAGGGCTGCCTCCGCATCAACCTATCCACCTTTTTCAGGGTCACTAGCATAGTGCTGCTTATATTGGTAGTTAAGCTCCTGATCGGCGCCGTACACGGGTTTTCTGAGGCAGGGCTGTTTACCCTCAATGGCACCTTGATGAGCATCATTGGTTGGGTAGTAAAGGACAGCACCTCCGCTTTCATCCTGATGTTGCTTATCGGTCTGCCTGCCCTGATGGTTCTAAAAGAGGCCGTCAAGGTGAAGCCTGTTTTGACTAGGGATGACTCGAAGGCTGAGCACCGTAAACGCATCGCCAAGGCAAACAGCGCCCGCAGGTGGGGCATTGGGGCTGGCGGCGTCGGTTTGGCAATCGTGGTAGCCCTAGCCACGGCCACGGTGGTGGTGGCCGCCAGCCGTTACGACCCCGACCCTCAGCCAAAAAGCGAAGTCCAAAATAATCTGGAAATCCCTATTGCTGACCTGGCCGATAACATGATCCACAAATACTCATATACGCTGCCCGATGGCAACGGCGATGTCCGCATCCTCGTTGTTTATGCCGGCGATAATTACATGGCCGCATACGACGCCTGCCAGGTCTGCCCTTCGATGGGCTTTATGCAGCAGGGCAACCAGCTCATCTGCAAGAATTGCAATGCGCCTGTTGATATGTCCACCCTACCTTACGGCGGTGGATGCAACCCGATCCCGCTGCCGCTCGCGCTCACCGGCCAAACCCTGACGATAAGCCTGGACGACATGCTCAGCGAGCCCGACGCGATGTCAAAATTCATGAACAGCTAGGCCGAAGAGGAGACTGCTTGCTTCTGCACTTGGTAAAAGACTCGCTTATGAGGCGGCGCCGGCGCGTTGCCGTCGCCACCGTATCTCTGCTTCTGGGAACGGCACTGGTGTCTGCTCTGTTATCAGTATCCATGGATATCGAAGACAAAGTTGGCCGTGAGATGAGCTCCTTTGGCGCCAACATTATCCTGGAGCCAACATCGGACGCGGTGCCGGTGGAGATTTCAGGCATCCCGGTGGGCCAGGTGGGAAACCAGGCCTACCTCAAGGACACGGATCTCCCCAAACTGAAGGGCATCTTTTGGAAAAACAACGTTCAGGCTTTTGCTCCTTTCCTTTATGGCAACGTGAGCATAAACGGGGAACAGGCGACGCTGGCAGGCACCTGGTTTGACCAGGAGTTGCCGGTGAGCAAGGGCAGCTCCTTCAGAACCGGCGTCGAAAAAACATCGCCATGGTGGCAGGTAGAGGGAGACTGGCCCGGCGGCGATGGACAGGCCCTGGTCGGCAGGGAGCTGGCCCAGCGCCTGGGCGTCTCCAAGGGAGATACCTTAAACGTAGTCAACAGGCAATTGCGCCAGACATTAGCTGTCTCCGGCATCGTCTCCACCGGCGGTTTTGAAGATTGGCAGCTCTTCGTGAACCTGCCCGAGGCGCAATCCCTTCTGAGCCTGCCGGGGGCCGTGTCGAAAGTTCAGATTAGCGCCCTTACCAAGCCGCCCGACAACCTGGCGCACCGCGCCGAGCTGCTGGGTGACCCTCACGACTTGCCAAAAGATGATTATGAAAAATGGTACTGCTCACCCTACGTTGGCTCGATCACTTACCAGATTAACGAGGCTTTTCCGGATGGCCAGGCCAAGGTGGTGCGGCAGGTTGCCGACGCCGAAGGCGCATTCCTGGGCAAGCTGAAGTTGCTTTTTGCCCTCATTGCCGGTGTAACCGTGGCCACCTCGGCGTTGGGAGTGACCGCGACCATGAGCACCACTGTGATGGAGCGCCGCACCGAGATTGGCCTGATGAAAGCATTGGGGGCTGAGAACTTCCATATCGCCGGCCAACTCCTGCTGGAAGCGGGTTTCAGCGGCCTTATTGGAGGCATTTCCGGTTATGGCTTGGGCCTGGCGATCGCAGCATTGATCAGCAGGGAAGTATTTGATACGCCTGCCTCGATAAACCTGCTTGTTTTCCCGCTTTCGTTAATTCTTGCCCTGGCAATCGCCCTGATTGGAAGCGCCTTGCCGGTCCGGCGGGCAATCCGCATCCATCCGAGCGAGGCATTGACAGGATAGCCATGCTGCCACGCTTGCTGCAAAGATCGCTTCGTCACCGCCCCGGGCGCACACTGCTGGTTATCATCACCATCGTGATGGGATTGGCTCTGGAAACGGCGCTCCTGAATCTGTCGCTGGATATCGGCCAAAAGAGCGAAGAGCAGCTGACCGCCTTTGGCGGCAACGTCCTGTTATTGCCCCGAAACGGGGCCGGGCCGAATGCGGCGGGGCTGCCGTTGCAAAGCCAGGGGCAAATCCCGCAGGCGCAGCTGGCGGCGCTGGATGGCGGCGCTGACTCAAATCTGCAGGGCTACGCTCCTTTTATTTACAGCCTGGCGACAGTGAACGGGCATCAAACGGTGATGTCTGGGACGGTATTTGATCAAGCCATGAAGATTAATCCCTGGTGGAAGATCAGCGGCACCGTTCCTATGGCAAACGACCAGGCAAGCGCGCTGATAGGCACGGAGATGGCCGCGCGGCTGGGTCTCGCTCCCGGCGACCAGTTCACACTTCAGGCCGGCCAAACCCAGAAAGTCCTGAAGCTGGCCGGCACGTTGTCAACTGGCGGGTCTGAGGACAACCAGGTGCTTGTTGACCTTGACCTTGGCCAGTCCCTTGCCGGCATGGCAGGCGGCGTCAGCGTCGTCGAAGCCAGTGTTCTTCCCGGGAGCGGCGGGTTGGACCAGGAGTCTGCGGCCCTGGAAAGCCTAGTGCCATCTGCCCGAGCCAAAACCGTGAGCCAGGTAACGCAGGGCGAGGATAGCCTGCTGTTCAAGGTGAAGCTACTCATGAGCCTGGTGACGGCCCTGGTTTTTATTATTTCCGGGCTTACAGTTAGCGCCTCGCTGGCTAACTCCGTTTCCGAGCGACGGCGGGATATCGGCTTGATGAAATCCCTGGGCGCCGAAGGTCGGAGCATTACCGCCATCATTCTCAGCGAGGTCGTGATCCTGGGAGCTGCCGCTGGCCCCATTGCCTACCTGATTGGCCTGGCCATGGCGCAAGTTATCGGAATGTCTGTTTTTGACACTGCCGTCTTGCCGCACTTAATAGTAATCCCGGTGGTGCTCGTAAGCGCACTGGCCCTGGCCCTGCTGTCAGCCTTGATGCCGGTGCGGCGCGCTCTGGCTGTGGAGCCGGCAATAATTTTGAAAGGTGAGTAAAGAGATGCAATCGATATTAAAAGCAAGCAACCTTAGCAAAAAATACGGCCAGGTAAGCGCCCTGGACGGAATCGAGCTGTCGATAGCGGCGGGGGAATGGGTGTCGATCATGGGGCCTTCCGGCTCCGGCAAGTCTACGCTACTAAATATTATCTGCGGACTGGACTCGCCCACATCTGGATCAGTGACCGTGGACGGAATGGAGCTGGCCGGCCTCTCGGAAGCGCAGTTGGCGCGGTACCGCCGGGAAATGGTGGGTTTGGTATTTCAGCAGTTTCACCTCATCCCTTACTTGAGCGCCTTTGAAAATGTGATGCTGTCCCAGTACTTCCACAGCATGCCCGACGCCGATGAGGCCCGCGAAGCCCTAGAGCTGGTAGGGATGGCCCACCGCCTGGATCACCTGCCGTCGCAGCTTTCCGGCGGCGAACAGCAGCGGGTCTGTATTGCCCGCGCGCTGATCAACGAACCCAAAATATTACTGGCCGACGAGCCCACGGGGAATCTGGACGAGAAAAACGAGATAGCGGTGATGCAGTTGTTGAAAGAGCTGTACGAGCAGGGGATGACCCTAGCCGTTGTCACCCATGACCCCAGCGTCGGCGAGGCCGGCGACCGCATCATCCGCCTCGAGCACGGCCGCATCCACGAGGAAAACCACGGTCCCAGAAGCAGCGTCTCCGTCGATGCTGGTTAGGACCGCCAGGGAGGCTTAAGATCAGGAGCAAATAAAATTTTAATGAGCAAACCCTTCATTTTGCTCACAATGGTTGCTTGTTTCTTTTAGCAGGATTGACGACGATCGCCAGTTTTATGAAAAAAGGGGAATTAAGGCGAGCGAAGGGAGCCATCGTCGGGGCTCATTTTGTCCTACAAAATGAGCCCCGACGACGCTGGGTTGGATTGGGCTAAATGCCCCGGAAATCCAGTTAATCCCCCTTTTGTTTTTGCTTTGTTTTTAAGGGATTTGCCTCTTACGATATGGTCTTACAGCTGATTGTAATAGGCATTATAAGCCCCTAGCGATCTAGAATTTGCCTGTTGCAACCGGGTGTTGCAACAGATTACGACAGGCAATACAACACCCTGGCTTCCAAATTTCGGGTGTTGATTTCGGGTCTTGATCCGAGATCAATATGCAAATCAATACCTTGGCGTTAAGAGGCCAGCATCTTAATACGCAATTAATAGGCGATTTAAGAGGCTGGCGATGCGCAGGTTTTCCACAGCCCTGCCGAGGATCGGAAAGATAACCATTGACAGATGTTCAATATCGGTCTAAATTGGAGACATACTCAGTAAGACCGAGTAATATATTAACATCAGGAGGTGATTATGTTGGGAAGAACGACTAAAACAATGACCGTCTCTCTGCCCCCGGAAATCATGAAAGAGATGGAAAGGCGGGCCAGGATCGAAAGAAAGAGCAAAAGCCAACTATTCAGGGACATGTTTGCCGCGTATGAAGAGATACAGCGGGAAAGGCGCTGGCAGAACGCAAGGGCCGCTGGCAAACGGGCATTTAAGCGGCTGAATATTACATCAGAAGAAGAACTCGACCGGATTATACATGAGGTAAGGGGTGAATAAGGCCGTCTTTGATACCAATGTGTACATCTCGGCTCTTGGTTTCGGAGGCATCCCGGAGCAACTTTTGGAGCTGGCTACCGGACCAGGAAGGCAGTTTCGGCTCTATACCTCGCACGATATCCTGAAAGAGATAATGAAAGTCCTGGGCTCCGACAAATTTAATTTTGCAAAAGAGGAAATCGCTGACGCTATCTCTGTCATTGATGATGCAGCGGATGTCGTGAGCCCGACAAGCAGGCTGAACATTATCAAGCATGTGGCCGATAACCGCATCCTTGAATGCGCTGTAAAAGCCAAAGCCGATTACATTGTGTCCGGCGATAAGCACCTTCTTGGCCTGAAGGAATACAAAAGAATTAGCAGCATAACTCCCGCCCAGTTCTTCGCCTTGCTCGGAAAAGAGCGATAAGTCAAGTCTGGTCGAGCTGTTCGGTCGTTATTTGAACAGCAACAGCTTTATGATACAGCAGCTGACGGGACTTGCGAAGAAGATTTCCTGATGATTAGAGCTCGAACTGTTTGTGAACTATTTTGCAAATAATGACTAAGCAGCGCTGAGTTTCTTCGCCTTTGTGGGACGAGCAAATCTTCTACCATCTACATCCCAAATGATTGGTTTACTTGGCAGAGGCCAAAAACTCTTGGTCTCCGGCCAATAGGCAGAGTACTTTGAAACAGGGCGACCGGGTTTTCCACTTTCCTCAAACTTACAAATAATCCCCCAGCCATACAATTCTTTGAGCGCGTCTGCATATAACTGAAGACTTCCCTTATTAAATACTTTAATGAGGTCACTGGCTGCGAACAGCTTTTCTTCCTCCAGAAGCTTGGTTAAAACTTTCTTATATGTCGCATTGATTACTTTGCCCTTAAACCGCAAAACGTTACATTCCCCATGATCTTCAGTATTTTCTGACTTAATATACATGAACGCTTCATCATTAATATCAACTGCATATTCGATTTTTTTCAATATATTTTCATAAGGCTGAACAATGACCAAATGTTTTGATTTCAATGGACCCTCGCCCTGAATACACTGCAAAGCAGCAACTGATTTGTAAGCATACTCGTTATCCATATGCTTCACCCGCGCTAAATTTAGAAACAAAGACCCCCCTTCCGGCAGATCGAACATTTTCCTGTCCAAGTCATACATATAGTCCAAGTAGACATCCCTGTTACGCCAGTCCAAGTCCTCAACATCCACCGTCATAATTCGTTCAACCAAAATATCTCACTCCTTAAAGTTACCCGGATCAAAATATCCCTCCGGAAGAAAAGAATATCCTTTTATACGGCGTTAAACAAGCAAATCCTTCGTTTATTTTTAATAAATTAATGATAAGAATAGTTTTTACAACTTAAAAATAGTATTTATCTCTTGACAAATGCGCTTGAGAAAATTAGGATTTATCTGCTTTATTAACCATTATGGTGAAGGAGGTGGAAAAGGTGCTTAAAGTATTCAAGTCTAGCGTAACCGTTCGTAAGTCCACGGTTGAAGCTGCAGCTCCGCGCTACAGTGGTAAGTAACTACGACGCCGGACCCGAGGTGGGGGCGGCTCCCGCCCCCACCTCTTGAAAGGTATTCAATATGAAAAATCTTAGATTCAATTGGAAAGATGGAAGGGTCACTTACTTATGGCCCGATTTTCCTATTGTTCTTGCCGGCGGCGGTCCTTTAAGAACAGCCATTGATTGCCTGGAGAACAAATTCCCCAAAGATATGGCAGCTCAAAAAATTACACAACAATTCAAAGTTGGTTTTTCTGAAGCTAGTAAATATGTTGAGGATATTTATGAAACCTTGAATGCGTCAGTCATGAATGGAAATGGAAAAGAAAGCAACTCCCCAGAAGAACAATCCTTTGAATCATCAAAGTGCTTATCAATGGCGACGTTCAACATAACTCGTAAGTGTAATCTTAGATGCGTTCACTGCTACGCAAACGGCAGTAACAATGAAAAGGAGGAGTTATCAGAAAGCGAGATACACTCGGCAATTATAAAGATAAGTCATTTAATTACCCAGCCTCCTCGATTACTAATAATATCCGGCGGCGAACCAACACTAGTACCAAACAAATTGAAAACGGCAGTACTTGCAGCTCGTGAAGGCGGCCTAACACCCCGGCTCAATACAAATGGCATCCTTATAGATGAAGAGTTAGCAAAATTTCTTTCCGATCATGATGTATTAGTTCAGGTCAGCATTGATGGGGCAGATCCAGAGACACATGCAGTGCTGCGCGGCAGTACAGAATCATATTATTCGGCAATTAGAGCCGTTGGCATATTGGTAGAAAATGGTTGTCGCGTAAGAATTTCATGCACCATTCATAAAAGAAATCTTTCTCATGTACCCTCAATGATCGAACTTGCGGAGAATTTAGGAGCAGAACAACTGATTACTTCTAGTTTGGTTGACATTGGAAAAGCACGATCCAGCACATTGGAGACAATTGATCATCGAGAAGAATTTACGGCTCTTTATAATGCGGTTCGTTTAAGTAGCCAGAAACAACAACTGACTCGTTCCACTCTGTTGGCTGAAACTGTAAACGCGATACGTTCAGGAATAAAATTCTCATATTGCGGCACAGGTTGTTGCACCTGCTGTATAGATTCAGATGGGAGTATTTTCCCATGCATCAATATGATGCGCGAGAATTATTGCGCTGGCTCAATCACCTCAAGCCTCGATGCCATAACGAACATCTGGGAATCCTCTCCGAAACTGTCTCAGTTACGTGCTTTGGACGTTAATAGTATGAATAATAAATGTTCAGGATGTGCTTTTAGATATTTTTGTGGAGCATATTGTCGTGGTGAAACTATTGAGAGTGGCGCAGCATTAACAGACCCTTACGTTAGATGTAAGTCCTGGAAGCAAGGTCTTATTAGGATATTCGATTTTTTATCAGAAACACCCGACCTGTACGATTTCGGCCAAGAAGTTGAATCGCCCCGGGTTTCCTGGAGGCTCCATCTTTTGAGAGGATGGAGTCATGAACACACGAAAGCGGTATCCCAAAGAGTTGAAGGAACGAGCAGTACGGATGGTGCTCGATCACGCGGAGGAGTA